>NZ_JBTLMO010000072.1:0-32862 GCF_054462255.1 Streptomyces sp. SD15
CGCTGGTCTTCACCTGGACCTTGACCCTGCGGATGTCCTGCTCGCCCTGGTTGCTGGTGAAGGGGACGGCGAGGTCGTGCAGAAGCACAGGATGTCGGCTCGGCGGCGCTCTATGCGGTCGGCGACCTGGCGGGCGAAGGACTTCTTGGTTCCCGGCCGGTGGGGATTGGCCGCTTTCCCGCAGGCCACGGCGTGGCCCTGGCGGCGGGGCAGCTCGCGGACCAGGTCCTGAGCCACGGCGTCGCGGCCGACAGCGCGGGCGCCCTCGCAGGCGGTGTTCGCCTCGGTGAGCGCGTCGGCGGCGGCCTTGGCCCGCGCGATCCGCCACGGCGGCCGCGGCCAGATCCGCCAGGCGTACCGCAAGGGCCAGGAGGACCAGCTCGCCGCTCTCGGCCTGGTCATCAACGCCGTGGTCCTGTGCAACACCCGCTACCTGGACGCCGCGGTCGCCCAGCACCGCGCCGAGAACCACGAGATCCGAGACGAGGACGTCGCCCGGCTCTCCCCGCTCAAGGACCGGCACGTCAACTTCCTGGGCCGCTACCTGTTCAACATCCAGGACAGCGGCCCCGGCCAGAGCCTGCGCCCCCTCCGCCACCCGGATGGCGTGGACGTCGCCGACCGGATCGTGACCTTGGCCGACGGGGACACCGTCGGCTACGACGCCCTGGTCATCGCCACCGGAGTCCGGCCCCGTCGGCTGCCGGGCAGCCAGGGCGTGCACGGCGTGCATGTACTACGCACCCTGGAAGACGCCCTCACGCTGAAGCAACGCCTGGCCCCGGGGAGACGTCTGGTGGTGGTCGGTGCCGGATTCATCGGCGCCGAGGCGGCCGCGGTCGCCCGCGGCCTCGGCATCGAGGTCACCATGCTGGAGCCGGCACCGGTACCGCTGGCCCACGCCCTCGGCGAGGACATCGGACGCACCCTCACCCAGGCGCACCACGACCACGGCGTCGATCTGCGCACCGGCGTCATGGTGCAAGAAATCCTCTCGTCCGACGGACAGGTCACCGGAGTCGCACTGGCGGACGGCACCTGCCTACCGGCCGACGACGTGGTGGTCGGCATCGGCTCGTATCCCAACACCGAATGGCTCCAGGGCAGCGGACTCACCCTCGACAACGGCCTGGTCTGCGACGAGTACAGCCAGGCCGCGCCCGGCGTGCACGGGGTCGGCGACGTGGCCCGCTGGTACAACCCGCTGTTCGAAACACAGATGCGGATCGAGCACCGCACCAACGCCGCCGAACAGGGCATGGCAGTGGCCCGCAACCTCCTCAACCCCGACACCTGGCGGCCGTTCGCACCCGTGCCGTACTTCTGGTCCGACCAGTACGACATGAAGATCCAGGCATACGGCTATCTCCGCGGCCACGACGAAGTCGCCGTCGTGGAAGGCGATCTGGCCACGCGCCGCTTCATCGCCGCCTACTGCACCGGCGACCACCTCGTAGGCGCCCTCTCCGTCGGCATGCCACCCAAAACCATCCGCACCTGGCGCGCCGCCATCGCCGCCAGGCAGCAATGGTCCACCGCCACCGGCGACACACTCGCGGCCTGACGCCTTCAGCCGGCCGCTTGTCTCGCGCCGGCCGTGGTCCCGAAGGTATTCCCCTCCTCCGGACCGCGGCCGGTTCGGCGCCGACTGCATCCAGGCAGACCCCGGATGCACCCGGCGGTGGAGGTCAGTCGGAGCAGGCCTCGCTTCCTCCGAGACGCGTCATGGCCCGGTACAGCTGGCCAGGGGTGAGGGGCGGCTCGGGCAGTGGATGGGCGCGGTCGGCGCGGAAGCCGTCGAGGAGCAGGTAGAGGTGACGGCGCCACACGCCCGGGGCGATGTCGTGGGTGGCCTCGGTGATGCGGCTGTGCGACCAGATCACGAAAGCGAGGTCCTCCGGAGTGAGGTCGGGACGCAGGCTGCCCTGTTCCTGGGCGCGTTCGACGATGCGCACACCGAGTTCGTGGATGCGGGTCTGGGCACCGGCCAGGCAGGCGGTCTCCGGCAGCCGCATGGAGGCCAGGTCGTTGAACCCCCGGTCCGCGGACTGGAGTTCACACATCGTCTCCAGGAAGTGGCACAGCCCCGCCCAGGCGTCGTCCATGGCGACGGCCTTCTCGGCGGCCGCCTGCCAGACGGCCGTTTTCTCGGCGAAGACCGCCTGCACCAGGTCGAGCCGGGTGGGGAAGTGGCGGTAGAGCGTGCCGATGGCCAGCCCGGCGCGCTTGGCCACCTGCTCCAGGGGCGCCTCCAGGCCGTGTTCGGCGAAGCAGGCGCGGGCCGAGGCGAGCAGGGCGTCGCGGTTGCGCTGCGCGTCACGCCGCAGGGGGCGGGCGGGGGCCGGATTCTCGGTGGACGGACTGCCCATGGTCATGCCGCCCAGACTATCAACCTGAGGGAGGCCTCACATTAGCTGCTACGATTGCCTAACATGAGGCACCCCTCGACTTCATGAGGGGGTGGGAGGCCCTGGTCCGCCGGGCGCCACCGGCCCCACGGCCGCGCCCTCAATGCCTGGCAGTGGCACTGAACCTCTCGTCCGCACGACCAAGGAGTGCATCCCATGTCCGTCATCGCCATCGTCGGGGCAGGCCCCGGCCTGGGCCTGTCCATCGCTCGCCGCTTCGGGGCGGAAGGCTTCCGGGTCGCCCTGATCTCGCGGACCCAGGAGAAGGTCGACGCGCTCGCCGCCACCCTCGCCGAGGAGGGCATCGAGGCGGCGGGCTTCAGCGCGGATGTGGCCAGGCCGGAGTCGCTGCAGGCCGCCCTTGCCGTGGTCGCCGACCGGTTCGGTCCCGTCGACGTGCTGGAGTACTCACCCGCCGACCGTGCCCTCGCCGGCGCCGCGGCCGCTGACGCGACAGCCGAGGACATGCAGCGGCAGCTCGACTTCTACCTTTACGGAGCCGCTGCCGCGGTCCGACAGGTGCTGCCCGCCATGCTCGAACGCGGGAGCGGCACGCTGCTGTTCTCCACCGGTGCCTCCTCGGTCCGGCCTTTGGGCGGGGCGTTCGGCGCCACCGGCATCGCCGCCGCTGCCCTGCGCAACTACGCCATGGCCCTCAACGCCGACCTCGCCGAGCGCGGTGTGCATGCGGCGCATGTGGCGATCGGGGTCTTCATCGGCAGCGGTCCCGGCGCGGAGCCCGAGACCATCGCCGAGCACTACTGGGACGCGTACACCAAGCGCGACCGGCCCGAGATCCTCCACACGGTCCCCGGCGGCATCTGGTGAGCGACGGTGCCCAGGTCGGGGGCGTGCAGGCTGATCGCTCCGGGAGCGTGCCCGGGGGTGTGCAGGACGTTGAGTTCCGTGCCCGCCACGGTGAGGCGGCGGTTGTGGGACAGGTAGCCGTCCGGGGCCCGGTCCGGGTGGGTCTGCAGCCACAGCATGCGGTCGTCCAGGTGAAGGAGTACGGGGGCTCCGGTTCGGTCGGCCAGGTCGGGGGCGGCGTTGATGTGGTCGTTGCGGGCGTGGGTGCACACGATGGCGACGACGCGGCGGTCGCCGATGGCGTCGGCGATATCTACGCCAACAAGGGTGCGATGACGACGGGCGGGCTCCGGAGGGGCTGGTGCTGACCTTTTGCTGGCCTTCCTGACTGGTCGTCGGGCCTGGCTGGTGTGCGGTTCGGCAGTCCGAGGGCCGCTCTCGGCAGTATCGACTCTGCGGGCGCGATGGTCACGTGTGACGACGCTCTTGGGTCTGGGCGAGTCGTCTCGGTGGTCGGCGTCGCCTACGACTCGGGCACGCGAGGCGGTTGTAAACGTCTGCGTTGTTCATTGCTCAGACCCCTCACGCGGGGGCGTCGATGTATCTGGCGCAGGAATGCCCAACAGGCCCTGTGGAGAGGGTCGTTCAGCCCCACGGCCGCGGACCTTCGGCATCCGGCAGCGGACCGTACAGCGCCACCAGCTACGCCACCCCGTCCGGCAAGGGCTGGATCGATGGCGGCTCGCCCACCAAGGGCTTCTACGCGTCGTCCTCATCGCCCTGGCGCTGGCCTCGGCAGACGACACCCTGGGCGTCGGGAAGCTCTGGGCCAAGCTGCCGTTCGTCCGGAACAGCGACTGGCTGCGCTGACCACGTAAGGGGAGGGCAGCACCCGGACAGGGTTCCGCCCTTCCGCGCCGGCTGCGGTCCATAGGGCCGATCGGCCCCTGCAGAGGACCTGCGGCCCCTGCACCACGAACCCCCACGACACGACGCTGGAATCGGATGCCCCGATTCAGGAGGTGGAGACCATGCCCCGCACCGTCACCGTAGGTCTCGACGGCACGCCCGAGAGCCGGGCCGCCGCCGAATGGGCGGCCCGAGAGGCGAAGCTCCGCGGACTGCCGCTGAAGGTCGTCCACGTCTGGGAGCCAGTACCGGCGCCCATGCCTCAGGCCCCGCTTCTCGGCGCCGAGACGCAGCAGCACTGGAGCGAGCGGAGCGAGATGGGGGCACCCCCGGCCGAAGGCTGGGGGAGGATGCCTCGCGAAGCGGCCGACGGAATCCGGATGCGCCACCCAGGGGTCGAAGTGGTCATGGAGCAACTCTCGGGGCGGCCCGCAGAGGCGCTGCCCGGCGCCGCGAAGGACGCCGAGGTGTTGGTTCTCGGCTCCCGAGGCCTGAGCGGAGTGGGCGGTTTCGTGGTGGGCTCCGTCGGCCTGGCCGTCGTGGCACATGCCGAGCGCCCCGTCGTCCTCGTGCGGGCCGGGGAGCAGGCCGCCGACGAGCACACGATGGACCCGGCCGGCATCCCCTCCGCCTCGGCCCCCTTCCGGCCCGTCGTGCTCGGGCTCGACGCCGCAGATCCGGACGACACCGTGATCGGCTTCGCCTTCGAGTCGGCTCTCCTGCGGGGAACCTCTCTGCGGGTCGTCCACGGCTGGAACGAGCCGCCCTACATCGCGTACGGCATGCCCCCGGACCTCGAAATGAACGCCCACATCGCCGCGGAGGAAGCCGCCGCCGTGAGCGAGGCGCTGCGGCCGTGGCGGCAGAAGTTCCCCATGGTGGACGTCGTCGAGGACTCGCTGTCCGGCAAGGCGGCCAACCACCTGGTGGACGCCTCCCGCGAGGCCTCCCTGGTCGTCGTGGGCCGTCGTATCCGCCGTTCGCCCCTGGGTGCGCACATCGGGCCTGTCACACATGCCGTACTGCACCACGCCACAGCCCCCGTCGCGGTCGTCCCGCACGACTGATCACCCGAGGAGACACCTCCCATGAAGGCAGCAGTCGTACGAGCATTCGGCGAGCCCCTGGTCATCGAGGACCGCCCCGACCCCGAGCCCGGCCCCGGCCAGGTCCGCATCCGGACCGAGGCCTCCGGGCTGTGCCACACCGACATCCACGCCGCGCACGGCGACTGGCCGGTCAAGCCGAATCCGCCGTTCGTGCCCGGCCACGAGGGAGTCGGCCTCGTCGAGGCCCTCGGTGACGGGGTCACGCACCTCGCACCGGGGCAGCGCGTCGCGGTGCCCTGGCTCAGCAAGGCCTGCGGACGGTGCGAGCACTGCCTCTCCGGCTGGGAGACGCTGTGCGAGCAGCAGATCAACACCGGGTACGGCTGCGACGGCGGCTACGCCGAGAAGATGCTCGCCTGGGCGGACTTCGCCCAGCCGGTCCCGGACGGGATCTCTCCCCTCGACGCGGCCCCGCTCACCTGCGCCGGTGTCACGACGTACAAGGCCCTCAAGGTCGCCGACGTCCGGCCCACCCAGCTGGTCGCCATCTCGGGCGTGGGAGGGCTGGGCCATCTGGCGGTCCAGTACGCAAAGATCGCCGGGGCCGCCGTGGCCGCGATCGACGTCACCGACGAGAAGCTCGAGCTCGCCGCCGAACTCGGCGCCGACCTCGTGATCGACGCCCGTAAGGAGGACCCGGGCGAGGTGCTCAAGCGCTACGGCGGTGCCCACGCCGCCATAGCGCTCGCGGTGAACGAAGCGGCGTTCTCGGCGGTGTACGCCGGGCTGCGACGCGGGGGGAAGCTCGTGATGGTCGCCCTGCCGGCGCACGGCACGATCCAGGTCCCGATCTTCGACACCGTGCTGAACGGCACCTCGGTGATCGGCTCCATCGTCGGCACGCGGCAGGACCTGGCCGAGGTGTTCCACCTGCACGCGGCGGGCCGGACCAGAGTCATCCAGGAATCCCGGCCCCTGTCCTCGGTCAACGAGTCGATCGACGAAGTCCTGCGCGGACACATCAAGGCCCGAATCGTCTTCGACTTCGGCGAAGGAAGGTGACCGCTGTGGACCTGCCCCTGGTCGTGGGCGTCGACGGATCCGAGCCCAGCATGCTTGCCGTGGACTGGGCGACGGACGAGGCCGACCTGCGTGGTCTGCCGCTGCGGCTGGTGTACGCCTCGCTGTGGGAGCGCTACGAAGGTGAGGCGCTCACCGAGAGGCTGGGCAGGTCCTCGGAGCAGGTGATGGCCGACAACATTGTCGAGGCCGCCGCGAAGCGCGCCCACCGTCGCCGTGCCGATGTGCGGTTTTCCACGGAGATCCTGCCCGAGGGCGCGGTGAGCGTGCTGCTGAAGGAAGGGCACAGCGCCTCCGCGCTGGTCCTCGGGTCCCGTGGGCGCGGCGGCATGGCCGCATGGGTGCTCGGCTCGGTCAGCCTCGCGGTCGCCGCCCGCGCCTCCTGCCCGGTGATCGTGCTGCGCGCCGGCCACGACAACCAGACCAAGGCCGGGACGCACCGGGGCGTCCTCCTCGGAGTCGGCGAGGAGCCACACGCCTCGGCGGCCGTGCGCTTCGCCTTCCAGGAGGCAGAGGTCCGCAAGGCCGCTCTGTACGCCCTACGGGCTTGGCGCTGTCCTGCCCACGAGACCGCGGACCACCCCCTGCTCGCGGGAGAACCCGCCCGTTTGCACGAGGAGCGGGCGGTGGAGATCCTGGAGTCGGCGCTGAGCGAGGCCGCGGCGGATCATCCGTCCGTGGATCTGCGCCGACGGACCGCAGAGGGCACTGCCCGCCGGGTATTGCTGGACGCTTCGGCCGATGCCGACTTGCTCGTCGTGGGCGCGCGGCGCCGCGAGGGACACTTCGGACTTCACCTCGGCCGGGTGGTGCACGCGGTCCTGCACCACTCCGCCTGCCCCGTCGCCGTCGTACCACAACGGGCATGAGCGGCTCAGAGGCCGGCCGCGTGATCGGGGACGAACGTCTGCAGATCGCGCGGCGGGCGCACGTAGCCGGTCGACGGCGGTCTCGGCGGCAGCTCCAGAACGGGCGGCGACACCTCCTGGTACGGAACGGAGCCGAGCAGGTGCGCGATCATGTTCAGTCGCGCGCGGCGCTTGTCGTCGCTCTCGACGATGTACCAGGGCGCCTCGGAGATGTCGGTGTGCACGAGCATCTCGTCCTTCGCCCGGGAGTACGCCTCCCAACGGGTGATCGACTCCAGGTCCATCGCGGAGAGTTTCCAGCGGCGAGTCGGGTCCTTCAGCCGCCGCCGGAACCGCTTCTGCTGCTCCGCGTCGCTCACCGAGAACCAGTACTTGCGCAGCAGGATGCCCTCCTCGACCAGCATGCGCTCGAAGATCGGGCACTGGCGCAGAAAGAGCTGGTGCTCCTCCTTGGTACAGAAGCCCATCACATGCTCGACCCCGGCGCGGTTGTACCAGCTGCGGTCGAACAGCACGATCTCCCCGGCGGCCGGCAGATGCTCGACGTACCGCTGGAAGTACCACTGCGTGCGCTCGCGCTCGGTCGGCTTGGGCAGCGCCGCCGTCCGGGCGATCCGCGGGTTGAGGTGTTCCGAGACCCGTTTGATCGTGCCGCCCTTGCCCGCCGCGTCCCGTCCCTCGAAGACCACCACGAGCCGGGCGCCCTCGGCCCGTACCCATTCCTGAAGCTTCACCAGCTCCGTCTGCAGACGCAGCAGCTCCCGCTCGTACGCCGCGCGCGGCAATGTCGCCTTCTTCTTGTCGGCCATGCCACCTCCTCCGCCCGATGACATACCTCGATGCGGTACTTCGATGACTTACGGAGTCACCATGCCCAAGGTCGAACACCAGGACAGCACCGTACTGACGGACGACGAACTGCGCACCCTGGACGCCCACTGGCGGGCAGCCAACTACCTGGCCGTGGGCCAGATCTACCTCCTGGCCAACTCGCTCCTCACCGAGCCCCTGACCCCCGCGCACATCAAGCCGCGGCTGCTCGGCCACTGGGGCACCTCACCCGGCCTCAACCTCGTCCACACGCACCTCAACCGTGTCATCAAGACCCGCGGTCTGGACGCGCTCTGCGTATGGGGCCCCGGACACGGCGGGCCCGCCGTCCTCGCCAACTCCTGGCTGGAGGGCAGCTACAGCGAGACCTACCCGGACGTGTCGCGCGACGCGGCGGGCATGGACAAGCTGTTCCGGCAGTTCTCCTTCCCCGGCGGAGTGCCCAGCCATGTGGCACCCGAGACGCCCGGCTCGATCCACGAGGGCGGTGAGCTGGGCTACTCGCTGGCGCATGCCTACGGTGCCGCCTTCGACAACCCAGACCTCCTGGTCGCCTGCGTGATCGGCGACGGCGAGGCGGAGACCGGGCCGCTCGCCGCGTCCTGGCACTCCAACAAATTCCTCGACCCGGTGCACGACGGCGCCGTCCTGCCGATCCTGCACCTCAACGGCTACAAGATCGCCAACCCGACGGTGCTCGCCCGCCTGCCGGAGCCGGAACTCGACGAGTTGCTGCGGGGGTACGGCCACGAGCCGATCCACGTCACCGGCGACGACCCGCACCAGGTCCACCGGGCCATGGCCCAGGCGTTCGACGAGGCGCTGGACCGCATCGCGCTCATGCAGGCCTCGGCTCGCGAGAACGGCGTGACCGAGCGGGTGCACTGGCCCATGATCGTGCTACGGACCCCCAAGGGCTGGACCGGCCCCGCGGAGGTCGACGGGGAGCCCGTCGAGGGAACGTGGCGCGCCCACCAAGTCCCGCTGGCCGGCGTCCGCGAAAACCCGGACCACCTGCGGCAGTTGGAGACCTGGCTGCGCGCGTACCGCCCCGAGGAGCTCTTCGACGCCGAGGGGCGGCCTGTCGCCGACGTCCTCGCCTGCGTTCCCGACGGCTCCAAGCGACTCGGCGCCACCCCGCACGCCAACGGCGGCCTGCTCGTACGTGACCTGCCCATTCCGTCCCTCGAGCGCTTCGCGGTGCCGGTCGACAAGCCGGGCGCAACCCTGCACGAACCCACCCGGGTCCTGGGAGATCTCCTGGAACAGATCATGCAGGACACGTCAGGGCGTCGCGATTTTCGGCTGGTGGGCCCCGACGAGACCGCCTCCAACCGCCTGGGGGCTGTCTTCGGAGCCAGTGGCAAGGCCTGGCAGGCGCAGACCCTTCCGGTGGACGAACACCTGGACCGGCACGGCCGGGTCATGGAGATCCTGTCCGAACACCTCTGCCAGGGCTGGCTGGAGGGCTATCTCCTCACCGGGCGGCACGGGCTCTTCTCCTGCTACGAAGCCTTCGTCCACATCGTCGACTCGATGGTCAACCAGCACATCAAGTGGCTCAGAACATCACGGGAGTTGACCTGGCGCGCCCCGATCGCCTCGCTCAACTATCTTCTCACCTCGCACGTGTGGCGCCAGGACCACAACGG
The DNA here is from genome assembly GCF_054462255.1 of Streptomyces sp. SD15. Taxonomy (NCBI): domain Bacteria; kingdom Bacillati; phylum Actinomycetota; class Actinomycetes; order Kitasatosporales; family Streptomycetaceae; genus Streptomyces; species Streptomyces sp. SD15. The sequence continues at coordinate 9,606 of NZ_JBTLMO010000072.1, forward strand.
CTTCTCCCACCAGGACCCGGGGTTCGTCGACCACGTCCTCAACAAGAGCCCGGAGGTCGTACGGGTCTATCTGCCGCCGGACGCCAACACCCTGCTGTCCGTGGCGGATCACGTCCTGCGCAGCCGTGACTACGTGAATGTCGTGGTCGCCGGCAAACAGCCCTGCTTCGACTGGCTCTCCATGGACCAGGCCCGTGCCCACTGCGCCCGGGGCGCCGGAATCTGGGACTGGGCGGGCTCCACGGGCGCAGACCGCGAACCGGACGTCGTCCTTGCCTGCGCGGGAGACGTTCCGACTCAGGAAGTCCTGGCCGCGTCCGATCTGCTGCGCCGCCATCTGCCCGAACTGGCCGTCCGTGTGGTGAACGTCGTGGACATGACCCGGCTGCTGCCCCGTGAGGAACACCCGCATGGCATGAGCGACTTCGAGTACGACGGACTCTTCACCACCGACAAGCCGGTCGTCTTCGCCTATCACGGCTACCCCTGGCTGATCCACCGCCTCGCCTACCGCCGCACCGGCCACGCCAACCTCCACGTCCGCGGCTACAAGGAGATGGGCACCACGACGACCCCCTTCGACATGGTCGTCCGCAACGACCTGGACCGCTACCGCCTGGTCATGGACGTCATCGACCGTGTCCCCGGCCTCGGCGTCCGCGCCGCCGCCGTACGCCAGCGGATGGCCGACGCCCGCACCCGCCACCACGCCTGGATCCGCGAACACGGTACCGACCTGCCCGAGGTGGCCGACTGGACCTGGACCGGCTGAAACCCTCACCCGGCAAAGGAGTTGAACGCCATGACCGTACGCGTCGGCATCAACGGCTTCGGCAACACCGACTTCGCCAAGGCCGTGGAAGGCCCGCTGAACGGCATCCTCCGCGTCTCGAAGGCGCCGATCGTTTCGCGGGACGTCATCGGTGACCCCGTCTCCTGCGTCTTCGACCCGGCCCTGCCCCAGGCCGACAGCACCTTGGTGAAGGTCTTCGGCTGGTACGACAACGAGTGGGGCTGCACCAACCGGCTCCTCGACCTCACCGGACTGGTGGCCGACGACTGATGAGTACGGAGCGGAGCGGCACCGCTGCACCCCGCGTGCTGCGGGGTGCAGCGGCCGTGGTCTTCGACACCGACGGCGTCATCACGGACTCCGCGCGGGTCCACGCCGCTGCGTGGAAGGTGGCCTTCGACGCCTCTCCAAGCCTGCGTGGCCGCCGTCCCTTCGACGTGCAGGACGACTACCTGCGTTACGTCGACGGCAGGTCACGCCTCGACGGGGCCGCGGCCTTCCTCAACGCCCGAGGGCTGCGGCCATCCGACGCCGAGGTCCAGGCAGTCGCCGCCCGCAAGGAGCGGCTGTTCACAGAGCGACTGCGCGCCGAAGGCGTCGACGCCTACCCGGGCACCGTCCGGCTGCTGCACGCCTTGCGGTCCGCCGGGATTCCGCTCGCCGCGGCCTCCGCCTCCCGACACGCCGGTGATCTCCTCGAACACGCCGGAGTGCGCGGCCTCTTCGATGTCATGGTGGACGGCGGGGAGGCGGCCCGGCTCGGCCTGCCCGGCAAGCCCGACCCCGCCCTCTTCCTGGAGGCGGCCCGCCGCCTCGGCGTCCCCGCCGACCGTGCGGCCGTCGTCGAGGACGCCCTCGCCGGCGTCGAGGCCGGGCGCCGCGGAGGCTTCTGGCTCGTCGTGGGCGTGGACCGCGCCGGTACCCCCGCGACCCGGGCCGCGCTGCTGAAGCACGGCGCGGACCTGGTCGTCGACGACCTTGCGGAGCTACTCGCACAGGAGGACTGAGGATGCGCGACTGGACCTGGAAGTACGAGGGCTACGACCCGGCACAGGAACGGCTGCGCGAATCGCTGTGCACGCTCGGCAACGGCTACTTCGCCACCCGGGGTGCAGCCCCCGAATGCGTGGCGGACGCGGTCCACTACCCCGGCACGTACGCGGCGGGCTGCTACAACCGGCTCACCTCGGACGTGGCCGGACGACAGGTCGAGAACGAGGACATGGTCAACCTCCCCAACTGGCTGCCGCTGCGCTTCCGTGCCGCCTCGGGACATTGGCTCTCGCCCGACACCCACAAGCTCCTCGACCATCGCCAGAGCCTGAACCTGCGTGTCGGCACTTTCGAACGTGCATCGCGCTACCAGGACGAGGCCGGCCGGTGTCTCGCCGTGCGGCAGGTGCGGCTGGTCCACATGGCCGACCGCCACCTGGCCGTGCTGCGCACGCAGGTGACGGCGGAGGGCTGGTCGGGCGAGATCGAGGTCGAGTCGGCGCTCGACGGGGCAGTCGCCAATACCGGAGTGGAGCGCTACCGCTCACTCGCCTCCCGGCACCTCACCCACGTCGAGACCGGGACCTCGGCGCCGGACACGGTCTGGCTGGGCTGCCGTACCAGCACGTCCGACATCAGAATCGGCCTGGCGGCGCGTACCGTCACCGACACGGCCGCCGAGACGCGCGACGCGCACCGGAACGCCCGCGCTGTCCAACTGCTGCGGCTGTCCCTGACCGACGGCCGGACGGTGACGGTCGACAAGACGGTTGCCCTGCACACCTCGCAGGACCCGGCGATCAAGGACCCGGTGTACGCGGCCCTCGACCGGGTCGGCCGGGCTGAGGACTTCGAGACGCTGCTGGCCTCGCACCGCACGGCCTGGGAACAGCTGTGGCGCAACGGCGAGCTGGAGGTGCCGAACAGCGCGGGCCCGGTGCTGCGGCTGCATCTCTTCCATGTGCTCCAGACGCTCTCCCCGCACAGCGCGGACCTGGACGTCGGCGTCCCGGCCCGCGGCCTGCACGGCGAGGCCTACCGCGGCCACGTCTTCTGGGACGAGCTGTTCGTCCTGCCCTATCTGAACCTGCACTTCCCCGAGGTCTCCCGCGCGCTGCTCACCTACCGACACCGCCGTCTGGAGCAGGCCCGCCGCGCGGCCCGCGACGCCGGACACACCGGTGCGGTGTACCCGTGGCAGAGCGGCAGCGACGGCCGGGAGGAAACACAGCAACTGCACCTCAACCCGCGCTCGGGGCGCTGGCTGCCCGACCACTCACGGCTCCAGCACCACGTCGGCTCGGCGATCGCGTACAACGTCTGGCAGTACTGCGAGGCGAGCGGCGACACAGAGTTCCTGCACACCAAGGGCATCGAGATGCTGGTGCAGATCGCCCGGTTCTGGGCCGGCCTCGCAGCGTACGACCGGACGCTCGGCAGGTACCGGATCCGCGGCGTCGTCGGCCCCGACGAGTACCACGACGCCTACCCCGGCGCCGACCGGCCCGGGCTCGACGACAACGCGTACACCAATGTCACCGCCGCCTGGGTGCTGGCCCGCACCCTCGACGCGCTGCACAAGCTGCCCGAACTTCCACGCCGTGACCTGTGCGAACGCACCGGTCTCGACTCCGCCGAACGCGAAAGGTGGGAGGACGTGTCCAGGAAGCTGTACGTGCCCTTCCACGCCGGGGTGATCAGCCAGTTCGAGGGCTACGGCGCTCTGGAGGAGCTCGACTGGGCCGGGTACCGCGCGCGGTACGGCGACATCCGGCGGCTCGACCGGATCCTGGAGGCCGAAGGCGACACCGTCAACCGCTACCAGGCGTCCAAGCAGGCGGACGTCCTCATGCTGGGCTACCTCTTCTCGCCCACTGAACTCGGGAACCTGTTCCGCAGGCTCGGTCATGAGCTGGACGACACGATCTGGCGTCGAACGGTCGACCACTACCTGCGCCGCACCAGCCACGGCTCCACGCTGAGCAGCCTGGTGCACGGGTGGGTGCTGGCCCGGGCCCGGCGCGCCGAGGCGTGGACGTACGTGCACGAGGCTCTGGAAGGGGACATCGCCGATCTCCAGGGCGGCACCACCGGCGAGGGCATCCACCTCGGTGCCATGGCAGGCACTCTCGACCTCGTACAGCGCGGCCTGACCGGCCTCGAGACCCGCGGCGGCGCACTGCGGCTCGACCCCGTGCCGCTGCCGGAGCTGTCCGAGTACGGCTTCACGATCCGCTACCGCGGCCATCGAGGTGTACGACTGCAGCTGAGCTCCGGCCAGGTGTGGGTCACTGTGCCTGCTTCGGACAGGGATCCGATCGACATCGCCCTCGCGGACCGCACCGTCTCCGTCGGTCCCGGCGAGTCCTGCACCCTCACCCTGCCGGACCGATGAGCGGGCGCCTTCGTCAGTGGGGAACCACGGCCACCGGGCACCCGGTGTGCTCCAGTACGGAGCGCAGCTCGGCCGCTGCCCCGCTGGGCGCGGAGGCGTCGACCCCGACAACGATCGGCTGGGTCATGGCAGTTCGTCCCTCCATGCGTGCGGGAGTCCGGGACGTCCACCATCCGCGGTGGACCGGACCGCGAGACAGGGGTCGATCGGCCCATACGGCGCACCCGACCAGCCCATGGGGCGGGCCCGCGGATCGCTGGATGCTCGAAGGGTCGAGAGGTTTCGAGGAGGCCCGAGATGACGGACGACGACCGCGACCGCCTCACCGCGCACGCCCTGCTCGCGGACGGCACCACCGTGTGCGTACGCTCCGTGCGGCCCGGTGACCGAGAGCAACTGCGAGGGTTCTACGAGGAGATGTCACCGGAGAACCTCCGGCTGCGCTTCTTCGCCGCGAGCCGCTCCTCTGCCGACCTGGCCGCCGACCGGGCTGCGGCTCCACCGCGCCCGGGTTACCGGGCGCTGCTCGCCGAGGCGCGGGGCCGGGTGATCGGCCTGGCCGAGTACGAGACCGGCGACAACACGGACACGGCCGAGATGTCGATCGCCGTGGCCGACGGGCTGCACCACCGAGGCGTCGGCACCCTCCTCGTCGAGCATTTGGTTTCCGCGGCCCGCGCGGACGGCATCACCACGTTCACGGCCGACGCGCTCAGCGAGAACTACGAAGTGCTCCGACTCTTCACCGACCTGGGCCTGCGCGCCGCACGCCGATTCGAGGGCCCGGAGGTGCGCTGCACCATCGCGCTCGACGAGGACGACACCTACCTGTCGGCCGTCGAGGCGCGTGGCCGGGCCGCCGATGTCGCCAGCTTGGAACCGCTGCTGCGCCCCGACGCGATCGCGGTGGTCGGTGCCGGGCGCAGGCCGGGATCGGTGGGGCGGGCCCTCTTGCACCATCTGCACGAGGGCGGTTTCACCCGGCGGCTTTTCGCGGTGAACCCCCACGTCTCGTCGATCCTCGGTGTGCCGTCGTACGCGTCGGTCGGGGCACTGCCCAAGGTGCCCGATCTCGCGGTCCTCGCGATACCGGCCGACGCCCTGCCCGCCACGGCCGAGGAGTGCGGCAAGGCCGGCGTACGAGCCCTGCTCGTGGTGTCGGCCGGGCTCGACAGTGACCAGGCGGAAGCGCTCATGTCGGCATGCCGCACCTATGGCATGCGGCTGGTCGGCCCCAACTGCCTCGGCATCTCCAACACCGCCCCCAGGCTCCGACTCGACGCCACTTTCGCCGCCGGCCACCCGCGCCCCGGCACGGCGGGCGTCGCCGTGCAGTCCGGCGGCGTCGGCATCGCCCTGCTCGACGGGCTGTCCCGGCTCGGCATCGGCGTCTCGTCCTTCGCGTCCCTCGGAGACAAGTACGACGTCAGCGGCAACGACATGCTTCAGTGGTGGGAGAGCGACGGCCGTACCGACCTGGCCTTGCTGCACCTGGAGTCCTTCGGCAACCCGCGGGCGTTCTCCCGTACGGCCCGGCGCGTGACCCGCCGTATGCCCGTCCTGACGGTCGACGCGGGCCGTACCGAGGCCGGTCGCCGTGCCGCCGCCTCGCACACCGCGGCCGCCGCGACCCGGACCATGACCCGGCAGGCGCTGTTCACGCAGGCGGGCATCACCGCCACCCGTTCGGTGGGCGAACTCCTCGAATCCGCCGCCCTGTTGCACTCCCAGCCGCTCCCGGCCGGGACCCGCGTGGCGATCGTCACCAACGCGGGCGGTGCGGGCGTCCTCGCGGCGGACGCGTGCGCCGAGGCCGGACTGTCCCTGCCCTCCCTCACCCCCGAACCGATCGACGACCTGCTCGCCGTGCTGCCCGAGGGCGCCGCTGTGGGCAACCCCGTCGACGCCACGGCGGCCGTGTCGGAAGAGCAGCTCAGGGACTGTGTGGACCAGCTCCTGCGGTATCCGGGCGTCGACGCCCTGCTGCTGGCCCTCGTCCCCACCGCCGTCGCGGCAGCGACCGGCGACGACCTCGTCCGGGCCCTCACCGGCGGACCCGGCCGTCGGGAACGGCCGGTCACCGTTGTCCGGCTCGAGCAGGACCTGCCGGTCAAGCTGCTGCCTGCGCGGGAAGGCGGCACCGTCCCGTCGTACGCCGAACCGGGAGCGGCGGCCCGGGCGTTGGCGCACGCAGCCCGTCGTGCCGCCTGGCTGAACCGGCCGGCCGGCACGGTCCCGGAGCTCGCGGAGGTCGACACGGCCCGGGCGCACACGGTCGCCGAGACCTACCTCTCCGCCCACCCGGACGGCGGCTGGCTCGACCCGCGCACCTGCGCCGAACTCCTCGCCTGCTACGGCATTCCGCAACTGCCCTGGGCCTGGGCCGAGACCGAGGACGACGCCGTCATCGCCGCCGAACGGCTGCGTGGCCCCGACGGCCGCGTGGTCATGAAGGCCCACTGGCCCGGACTGCTCCACAAGAGCGAACAGCACGCCGTGCACCTCGATCTCCAGGGAGACGCCCAGGTGCGCGCCGCCTTCCGGGACCTCGAGACCCGATTCGCCGGACTCATGACCGCAGTGGTGGTCCAGCCGCTGGCCGCGCGCGGCACTGAACTGTTCGCGGGCGTCGTCCAGGACGAAGTCTTCGGCCCGCTCGTGCTGTTCGGTCTCGGAGGCACCGCGACCGAAGTGCTGGCCGACCACGCTGCCCGCCTCGCCCCGCTGACCGACCACGACGTCCACGACCTGATCGCCGCCCCGCGCTGCGCGCCACTGCTGTTCGGCGCACACGGAAGCAGGCCGGCCGATCTCGAAGGCCTCGAACAGCTCCTGTTGCGCCTGTCTCGGATGGCGAGCGATCTGCCGCAGGTCGCCGAAGTCGACTTCAACCCCGTCCTCGCGACACCGGCCGCCGTCACCGTGCTCGACGCACGCGTCCACCTGCTACCGCGCCGCGCCCAGGACCCGTATCTGCGCCGACTGCGCTGAGGAGGAACAGACATGGGGCAGAACAAGGTCGGATCCGTGATGGCGACGGAGGTCGTCACGGTCCGGTAGGGCACCCCGTTCAAGGAAGTGGCACGGCTGCTCGCCGAATACCGCATCAGCGGGCCGCCGGTGATCGACGAGGACGACAAGGTCCTCGACGTGATCTCCGAGACCGACCTCATGGCCCGGCAGGCGGACGTACCCGACCCCTACGAGACCGAGGGCACGACATCAGCTGTCCGGCGGTACGGGTGTGCGCCTTCGCGGCCTGTCGGCGGCCACTGCGGGTCAGCCCGGCGAACCGGAAGCGGCGCTCCTGCAGCCGGACGACGTGATCCGCCGCGAGGTGATCGAAGAGGTGCTGGTCCGCTCGCGGTGGCTGATGCCTCGGACTGTAGAGGTCGGTGCAGGTTCGGGCATGCCCGGCCGCTTCTTGTCCTGATGCGCCTCCATGGAGTTGCCCCCGTCGGCGAGGCCTCAGGCAGTACGGTGAGAGTGGGAGAACGGGTGCGAGCTGTCTCGTCCGCTGAGTCGGTCGGAGGAAACGATGAGCGGGGATGGGCGCGAGGTTTCCCAGCAGTACTTGCCCAAGCTGCGGCTGGATGACCTGCTTGACGAACTGCAGGCGCGGATCGATGCGGCGCGCGGCACGCAGGACCGGGTGCACAGCCTGCTGGAAGCGGTGCTGTCGGTCGGGCGGGAGCTGGATCTGCCGCAGGTGCTGCGGCGCATCGTCGAGGCCGCCGTCGTGCTCGTGGACGCCGAGTACGGAGCGTTGGGTGTGATCGGCGGCGACAGCCGACTGTCGGAGTTCCTGACGGTGGGCATCGGTGACGAACAGCGGGCGGAGATCGGTGATCTACCGAGCGGCCACGGCATTCTCGGCGAGCTGATCCGCCGTCCCGTGCCGCTGCGGCTGCCCGAACTGTCGGAGCACCCGGCGTCCTACGGCTTTCCGGCCCATCACCCGCCGATGCACTCCTTCCTCGGCGTGCCGATCCGGGCGCGCGACGAAGTGTTCGGAAACCTCTACCTCACCGAGAAGCGCAGTGACAAGGAGTTCGACGCGGAGGACGAGTCCGTCCTGTCGACGCTGGCGGTGGCCGCCGGAGTCGCCATCGAGAATGCGCGGCTGTACGAGGAGACCAGGCTCCGCGAACGCTGGCAGCGGGCCAGCGGGGAGGTCACCAGCATGCTCCTGACCGGCGCGCCCAGCGCGGAAGTGCTGGAACTCATCGTCGACGAGGCCCGGAGGATCGTCTCCGCGGACATGGGGGTGATTGCCGAGCGGGTACCGGGAGAGGAGGCACTGCGGCCGGCGCTGGCGGTCGGCCTCGGCGCGGAGGAACTCGGCGGCCTGGTGATGTCCGCGCGGGACGGTTTCCTGGGAGCCGCACTGAGCACGGCGGAGCCGGTGGTCAGCGCCGACATCGGGCACGATGCCCGCACGGCTGAGGGCGAAACCCAGTGGGCCGGGCTCGGGCCCGTGGTCGCGGTGCCCCTCGGCACCAGCGGCAAGGCGCGTGGTGTGCTCCTGCTGGGCCGGGTGCCGGGTGGCAGGCTGTTCGGCGACGTGGACACCGGACCGCTGCTCGGCTTCGCCGATCAGGCGGCCTTGGCGCTGGAGCTGGCCGAACGGCGCCGGGACGCGGAGCAGATCACGCTGCTCCAGGACCGGGACCGCATCGCCCGCGACCTGCACGACCTTGCCATCCAGCGGCTCTTCGCGGCCGGCATGACCCTGCAGAGTGCGCAGCCCTTCATGGAGCATCCCGAGGGCATGGAACGCCTGGCACGGACCGTCGACGACCTCGACGACACCATCAAGATCATTCGTTCCACGATTTTCGGCCTCCGCGCGCACGGATCGGGAACGAGGGAGGGGAGGGGCCTGCGCGGACGGGTCTCCGAGGCAGTGAAGGCCTCGACCACGTCGTTCGGGTTCCCGCCTGCGCTGCGGATCGAGGGACTCGTCGAGACCGATGTTCCCGGCGAGATCGCGGATCATGCCGTCGCGGTGGTGGGCGAGGCGCTGAGCAACGCCGCCCGGCACTCCGGAGCACAAGCCGTGGACGTCCGACTCCAGTGCACCGGCGGTGAGTTGACGCTCACCGTGACGGACGATGGCTGCGGGGTACCCGGTGACGTCGAACGCAGCGGTCTGAAGAACCTGGAGGAGCGTGCCGTTACCCTCGGCGGCACGCTGACGCTCGGTGAACGGCCGCAGGGCGGCGGGACACGGCTCGTGTGGCGCGTACCCGTGCGCTCGGACGGAGCCGCGGCCGGACGCTGACCGGTGAAGACTGCGGCCACGGCCGCAGTCCGGGGCCGGGAGGACTCATCATCGCGTCGGGTGGTCGGTGACGTCGGAGTGTTCGAGATGGCTGGCCAGTACCGCAGCCTGGACGCGGCGCTGGACGCCCAGTTTGGCCAGCAACCGGGAGATATGGTTCTTCACTGTCTTCTCGGACAGGTAGAGCCTCTTGCCGATCTCCCGGTTGGTGAGTCCGTCACCGATCAGCCCGAGGATGTCCCTCTCACGGGGCGACAGACTGGCGAGCTCGGGCGCCAGGGCCGGTGCCTCGGCGGGGTCCGCGCGCAGGGAGCGCATCAGCCGGGCGGTTGTCGTGGGGTCCAGCATCGACTGACCGGAAGCGACCGTGCGTACCGCCGAGACCAGGTCGGAGCCCTTGATCTGTTTGAGCACATAGCCCGAGGCTCCGGCCATGATCGCGTCGAGCAGCGCTTCCTCGTCGTCGAAAGACGTCAGCATCAGACAGGACAGCTCCGGCATCTGGCTGCGCAGCTCCCGGCAGACACTGATGCCGTCACCGTCCGGCAGGCGGACGTCGAGGACGGCCACATGCGGACGCAGCGCCGGGCCGCGCACCAGGGCGTGCTCGACGCTGTCGGCGTCGCCGACCACCGAGATGTCCGGCTCGGCGTCCAGGAGGTCCGTCAGACCGCGGCGTACGACCTCGTGGTCGTCCAGCAGGAAGACCCGGATGGGGTTCTGTTCCGAAAAGGTACGCGCCTCGGCCATGACGACCCCTTGTTCACTGGTGGACTGCGGACCACGAGCTGTATGTGACGACGATCATCACCCTGCGGGACCGGATGCACTAGGGCCGACCGGGCCCAACCGGAGCGTGGTTGTCCGTGCGGCCGCGGGTCACGGCTGCGGCCGGCGAACCGGGCAGGTCAGCTCCAGTGGGTCATCACATCGCTCACGATGTGCGGGCTCTCATGCACAGTGACTCCTGGCGGATCCCGCAGCGGTCAGCGAGCGCTTCCGCTGCCGTAAGGTGCGTAAAGGTCCAGCAGCCGGGTCCTGGCCGCCCGCAGCCGGCGGGCGACGATGTCTCCCACCCACTGGGCCACTGCCATTCCCAGCGCGGGATCGGCCTGGCACATGGCCTGTACCACGTGGGCATCGAACTCGTACGCGCGCACGGGACTCGTGGCCTCGGCGCCGAGGTGCCACGTGTGCGGTCCGAACAGCCAGGACCAGCCGATGAGTTCGTTGTGCCCGAGGGTCTCGATGACGGCCGCGCGCTGGCCGGGCACATGGATGTCGAGGACCACCGTGCCGGTTCGGATGATCCAGAACCGGTCCGCGCGCCGTCCCTCCTCGAACAGGCGGGTTCCCTGAGGGAACGACACCTCCCGCGCGATGCGCATCAGTCGCTCGCCGTGCTCGGCGGGCAACGCTCGCAGCGTGCTGAAAGTGGGGGAAGCGTTCATGATCATGGCCTCTTCCGGGGAGCGTGATCCTGCCGCCTCAAATCTCGCCCCGGTACCCCGCCTTCACCATGGGCCACCCGGCCCCGAGGCCGGGCCGCATGGCATCGGTCAGAGCTGAGGTCGAGCCGGTCCCCGCGCCGTTGCGGGAGGGACGCCGCCCGTGCCGTGGCCGCTGGGACAGCCTTGGGCCGAAGGACCCTCGGAAGGGCCTGCCCGGCCCCTGCAACCCTGCTCTCCCCGGTACCAGGCTCGATGGGAGAGGAATCCATGGGCATGTATTCAGGAGGTGCGGATCATGCTTCGGCACGTTGCTGCGGGGTTCGACGGTTCTCCCGAAAGCCTGGCCGCCGCCCATTGGGCGGCCCGGGAAGCCATGCGCCGAGGCACGGCGCTGCGCCTGGTTCACGCATGGCAGTGGCAGCCGCGGTCTGCCCCGTCGGTGCCCGCGGACATGTCCCAGCGTGCGTGGGCCGAGGACATGCTGGCACGGGCAGCGGACAGCATGCGCGCCGCGAACTCCGGGCTGCAGGTCATCGACCAGTCCGTGGCCGACTCGCCGGTGGCGGCCCTTCTGGCGGTGGCCGAGCAGTGCGACCTGCTGGTTCTCGGCTCCCGCGGACTCGGCGGCGTCGCGGGGTTCCTGACGGGGTCGGTGTCGCAACGGATCGTCGCCAGGGCACCGCATCCCGTGGTGCTGGTCCGGGCGGGCGAGTGCGCCGCCGACGAGCACCTCTCGGCGGTGGACGGGATTTCCCCCGAGGAGATACCCGAGACCCCCTACCGCGACGTCGTTCTCGGCCTCGGCGCCGACCGGCCCTGTGACGAACTGATCGAGTTCGCCTTCGACGCCGCCCGACGCCGTGGCGCTCCGCTGCGGGTGATCCACACCTTCAGCGCCCCGTCGGCCTTCGCGGCGGTGGACAGGCTCGCCACGGTGAACGGCCCGGAGCTGCTCGCCGAGCACGAGCACGCCGTGATCGCGACGCTGCGTCCCTGGTGCGAGAAGTTCCCCGAGGTAGCCGTCGCCGAAGCCGTCACCGAAGGGCGTGCCGCCAGTGAGCTGGTACGCGCCTCGACCGGCGCGGCCCTTGTTGTGGTGGGACGCCGGGTACGAGAAGCCCGGCTCGGCACCCATGTCGGCCCGGTCGCACACGCCGTGCTGCACCACGCACCCTGCCCCGTTGCCATCGTCCCGCACGTCTGAACAGTCCCCGTCCCGTGGTGGCGCGCGGCATGGGCAAGGTGTGTGTATGCGGTGCCGAGGAACTGACGGTGGGCGTCGAGGCACGGGCGGTCACCGCACCCGACCGGACCGTGCTCGCCGAAGGCACGGTGATCTCCGTGGACGGCACGGCGGGCACGGTCCACCTCGGGCTCTCTGCCGCTCACCGTCTCGCCGGTGGGCCGTTTCCTGGACACCGGAGAACGCGACGGGGCACTGACCGGGGCTGTGCCCCGTACCCTCGAACACGTCGACTCCATACGGCGCTTGGGGGTGCGCGCCAACGGCGACACCCCCGAGGACGCGGCTCGTGCCCGCCCGCTACGGGGCCGAGGGCCTCGGACTGTGTCGCACCGAGCACATGGTCCTGGGTGAACGGCGGAGTTTGGTCGAGGCGATGGTCCTCGCCGAGGCGTCGGACGCCTCCGGGCGCGGATGGGCCGAGTGGCGCCGGCCTGGGAGGCCGGTCGACCCGTGACCGGCCGTGCTCGGTGCGTGCTGATGCCGCGGTGGGGCGAGCACGACGGGGCGGCTCCGCAACGTCGACTCCACCTGGACGGTTGGACCATTGCAGGGGCCAACCGTTCCGGTCATGTGGCCTTGCGTCCCCACTGCGCTCCGAGCTGGTCCCACTCACGGCCCCATTGGGCATAGCGGCGCTGATCGAGCCGCCATTGCGCGACGCGGCCGGCGGCGAACGCGAGGCCGGCGAAGGCGGCTGCGGCCCCTGCGCCGAGCGTGCTCGCCTCGATGGCCGCCGCCGAGGCGGTCGGCGGCTCCGTCGTGGGGCGGCCCCCGCTGTTCAGCCAGATGACGACCTTCGATCCGGCCGGATGCCCGGAGTCCACCAGGGCTCGGCCGGTATGGGTGGAGCCGTCCGACGTCGTCCAGCGGACCATCGCCCTGACCTGGTCGTGGATCGCGCCCTCGGCCGTCGGCGCAATCCGTGCCGTGTTCTCGAGTAGGACGGCTGGGACAGAGTGCCGCTCGTTGCGTAGCTGCCCGAAGGACTCGTCGGCGGCATGGGCTGCCATCACGCCGACCAGAGTGCCCCCCAACGCGATGACGGTCCAGACGACCAGAATGATCCAGGCCTCGACGACATCGTCGTGCCGTCGCAACGGATTGCTCCGCCACCGCCACAGCAGCCGTCTCGCACACTTCGTCCTGCGCATCGCACCGCACCTCCTCGTCATCGAGGACAGCAACGTGACATTTCGGGATGGAGTGACGGCAGGGGCCGACCGGACGGCAGCAATGGGGGCCGACCGGCCCATGCGAACAGCATCCGCCACGGTCAGGCTGGACATACAAGGTCACTCCGCGCCCGAAGAGGCCGCTCAGCAGTACCCGAGCACAGCCGGAACTCATTATTCCGGATTATTCCGGCCGGAGCGGAGCGGCGCCTGCAGGAGGCCGATTGCTCATCGTCGTCCCTTACGACCGGCATCGGTCAGGCCCAGGAAGGGATCGTCATGAAGGCACTCGTATTCCACGGCTCCGGAAAGGCCGCATGGGAGGACGTCGCCGACCCTGGCATCCAGGACGCCACCGACGCGATCGTCCGCGTCGACGTGGTCACCATCTGCGGAACCGACCTGCACATCCTCAAGGGCGATGTCCCGGAGGTACGCCCAGGCACCGTGCTCGGGCACGAAGCGGTCGGGGAGGTCGTCGAGGTGGGCAGCGACGTCCGCACGGTCCGCCCAGGCGATCGTGTCCTGGTCTCGTGCATCACGGCGTGCGGCCGTTGCCGGTTCTGCCGCGAAGGCACATACGGGCAGTGCCGCGACGGCGGGGGCTGGATCCTCGGCCACCTGATCAACGGCACGCAGGCCGAGTACGTCCGCGTGCCACACGCCGACCTGTCCACGCATGTCCTCCCCGGCGCGTTGGAGAGCAAGGACGCCGTGCTGCTCGCCGACATCTTCCCCACCGCCTACGAGGTGGGTGTGCTGAACGGGCGCGTACGGCCAGGAGACACCGTCGTCGTGGTCGGTGCAGGGCCCATCGGGCTCGCCGTGATCGCCACGGCACGGCTCTACACCCCCGAGAAGATCATCGCCGTGGACCTCGCCCCGGCCCGGCTGGACGCCGCCAAACACCTTGGCGCCGACGCCGTGGCAGTGGGCGGCGAGGAGGCCGAGGAGTTGGCTGCCGATCTCACGCAGGGCCTCGGAGCCGACGTGGTCATCGAAGCGGTCGGGGTGCCGGAGAGCTTCGAGATGTGTACGCGCATGGTGCGGCCCGGCGGGCACGTGGCCAACGTCGGCGTACACGGCAAACCGGCGACACTCCACCTCGAAGACCTGTGGATCAAGAACGTGACGATCACCACCGGTCTGGTCGACACGCACTCCACCCCGACCCTGCTGCGCATGATGGCCGCCGGCCACCTGCCCGCGTCGTCCATGGTCACCCACACCTTCCCGCTGGACGCCATGGAGGAGGCGTACGACATCTTCTCGAGGGCCTCCGACACCGGCGCGCTCAAGGTCGTCCTCGGTGTGCCGCAGCACGACGTCCTTACGGTCAGGACGCCCTGACAGGAAGAAGCGAAGAAACAGGATGAATTGCATCTGCCGCAACACTCAGCCGAGGCCAAGGACCCCGTTTGCGCAGGTCAGTTGAGTGCGAGCGATGTCAGATCCGGCGACAGACGGCGATGACCTGCACCCCGGCAGATGGACGCAACAATGTTGCGTTGTGACAACAGCCGCGTGGTCACTCAAGCACCCGGTTCAGCACGTCTTGTTCTGGCGTCGAATGTCGTTCACCAGGACCCAGCGCCGGCGGGTGTCTTCGGTTGCGTCCTGGGAAGTGGTGTACGGGTTCGACCTGATCCGGGGGTTTGTTCCGGCATCGGGATGGTGCCCGCATAGATGAACGGCCACCGGCTGATCTTCGAAGTGTCGAAGCCTCGAAGGAGATCAGCACGATGACCGCACCTGACAGTGTGCCCCTGCATGCCCTCGCGGAAGACAACCTCGCCGCGGCGAGTCCGGATCTGCTGCGCGCGATGGTGAAGACGTTCGCCGACGCACTCATGTCCGCGGAGGCCGACGCTCTCTGCAACGCTGAATACGGGCAGGTCAGCGACGAACGCGTCAACCATCGCAACGGCTACCGCCCACGCGAGTGGGACACCCGCGCGGGCACCGTTGAACCGGCCATCCCCAAGCTGCGCCAGGGCAGTTACTTTCCGCACTGGCTCCTCGAACGACGCCGCCGGGCCGAGCAGGCCCTCATCAGCGTGGTCGCCACCGCTTACCTGCTCGGCGTGTCCACCCGCAGAGTCGAGAAGCTCGCCGAGTCTCTCGGCGTCACCCAGCTGTCGAAAGTCCCAGGTCAGTGCGATGGCCAAGCACCTGGACGAGCAGGTCGCCGCGTTCCGCAACCGGCCCCTGGACCGACCTCGCCTCGGACTCATCGGGCCCCGCACGGTGGCTGTGCGAAACCCTGGCGGCAGAGTTCGGAGTGACCCTGTCCCGGGACGCAGTCGTCTCCGGCCGTCTGCACAGCCTGGAAGTTCCGTCCTGGTCCCCGCCCGCCCGGATCCGCTGAGGGGCGTTGGCGCCGCCTGGCCCGTCAGCGAAGAGGGACCGTGGCTGACGCCCTTCGTACCCGAGGCATCGCCCACTCGCCGTGCGGGCGCCCCATGTCCCGAGCGGGAAGAGTGTACGTTCGTACATTCATGAGTGTACGATCGTACGCATGCCGATGGATTACTTCGCTGACGACCCGCGTACGAACCTGCAGCGCATGCTCGCGGGTGACTTGTACATCGCCGATGACCCGGAGATCGCCCGGCGACAGCAGCGCGCCATGAAACTGGCCGCCCGCTACCAGGTCGCTTACATCGAGGACGCCGACGGGGCCAGGCCGATCCTGTCCGACCTGCTCGCCTCGGTGGGCGAGGGCGTCGACGTACGGCCGCCGCTGTACGTCGACTACGGCACCAACATCACCATCGGGGCCCGCACCTTCGTCAACTACAACCTCACCGCGCTGGACGTCGCCCGGATCACCATCGGCGAGGACTGTCAGATCGGCCCGAACGTCCAACTCCTTACTCCTACCCACCCCGTAGAGCCGGAGCCCCGGCGCGACAAGCTCGAAGCCGCGCGCCCCATCACCATTGGGGACAACGTCTGGCTCGGCGGCGGGGCCATCGTGTGCCCCGGAGTGACCATCGGCGACAACGCCGTCATCGGCGCCGGGGCAGTGGTCACCAAGGATGTGCCTGCCAACGTCGTCGCCGTCGGCAACCCCGCCCGCCCTGTACGCAAGTTCTAGCCGCACTCCCTCATGGCCACCGGACACACCGACCCGCAGCGGCGCGAACGGATCCTCGCCGCCACGCTCGATCTGATCGTCGACGAGGGAGTCGCGGGCGTCTCCCACCGCAAGATCGCCGCCCGCGCCAACGTGCCCCTCGGGTCGATGACCTACCACTTCACCGGCATCGACGATTTGCTACGCCAAGCCTTCACGCGCTTCGCCCATCACATCGTGGCTGTCTTCGAGGAACACCTCAGCCGAGCACACAGCCCCGAGCAGGCCGGCGAAGCCGTCACCGACCTCATTCACGCTCTCTCCGACGGGCCTCCCCGCGATCTCATCCTCGCCCAGGAGCTCTACACCCTCGCCGCTCGCCACCCGGAATACCGGGAGCTGACCCAACAGTGGATGCAGCGCAGCCGCCACCTGCTGGAACAGCACTTCGACGCGGACACCGCCCGCCAACTGGACGCGTTGATCGAGGGGTTGACCCTGCACCGCGCCCTTGACGCCTCGCCTCACCACCGAGAACTGACGAGACAGGCCGTCACCCGCATCACCGCCGCATAGCCGGCACCCTCCCGAGCAGCCCGTGGGGAGCGGGCCTGACACCGCACCCCACGGGCCTTTACGTATCGGGGTTTCTCCGCACAAGGCGCCTCTCAGCGGCCTTGTGACGAGCGTGTCTCGCGATGGTCGGTAGGCGCCAAGGAAACGGCCAAGAGGAAACGGACCGCAGGGGTTACTCGGCCCTCTGATGTGGTGACCCACCTCCGTTGGCGCGGAGAGCGCGTACGTTTGGCATCGTCCACTTTCGGCGTGAAAACGGGCCAGGCCACTACTGCAGTGCGTGGACCGCGGCTGAAAACACCGGGGGCATCCGGGACGCTGCGGGGACGATGAGGCGGGCGGTGCCAGGACGGCGGCTCGCGGCCAGCAGGGCCCCGGTCAGCAGCCGGTGGCGCCGGGTCAGCCGGGCCCAGGCGCGCTCGTACTCGTCCGGTCGCCCGGCGGCCAGGCAGCGGACGGCGGCCCCGGCCGTCGCCAGCGAGAGGGCGATGCCCTCACCGGTGAGGGCATCGAGGTAGCCCGCGGCGTCGCCGACGAGCAGGACACGGCCGGCGGTTCTGCGCCGCACCCGTTGCAGCAGCGGTCCGGCGCCGCGTACCTCCGTCGCGGCCGGGCCGTGCAGCGCCGCGGTGAGGGCCGGGAAGCCGGCCAGGTGCTCGTCGTACCCGCGGCGGCTGCGACTGAGGACCGCGACGCCCACCAGGTCGTCGCCGACCGGTGTCACGTAGGCCTCGCCGTGCCGGGACCAGTGGACCTCCACGAAGTCCGTCCACGGCTCGACACGGAAGTGCCGGCGCAGTCCGTAGCGGCCGTGGGCTATGCCCGGCAACTCCAGCCCCAGGCCGCGGCGCACTGGGGAGTGCAGGCCGTCGGCGGCGATCAGCCAACGAGCCGTGGTGCCCGCGGCGGTGACACTGTCCGCGCTCTGGTGTACCTCGCTGACCTTTCCCGGCAGTATCCGCACGCCTAGGTCGAGAGCGCGCTGGTGCAGTGCGGAGTGCAGCGTTGTACGGCGGATTCCCAGCCCGCTACGGCCGCGGAAAGACGCTTCGGCGCGGGCGGCGCCGTCCACGTAACGGATGCCGCGCAGTTCGCGGCCGGTGACCTCGACGCCCAGTGCGCGCAGCGCGGTGACACCGCCGGGCATGACGCCTTCTCCGCAGGCCTTGTCCACAGGCCCGGTCCGGGGTTCGACGACGACGGTCTCCAGGCCGGCGAGCGCGGCGTGGATGGCGGCGGCCAGACCGGCCGGTCCGCCGCCGGCCACCAGTACGTCGATCATGCTTGCGCGGCCGTGGTCGGGGTGGTTGCGGCGGCCAGTGCCTGGTTCTCGCAGCGGATGCGCACGGTGAGCAGGGCGGCGTTGAGTACCGTGAACACGGCCGCGGTGATCCAGGCGGTGTGCACCAGTGGCAGGGCCACGCCCTCGGCGACGACGGCCACATAGTTTGGATGCCGCAGCCACCGCCACTGGTAGGGGCCGCCCGTCACCAGCGGCAGGCCGGGTACGACGATCACCCGGGTGTTCCAACGGGGTCCCAGGGTGCCGATGCACCACCACCGCAGTGCCTGAGCGGCCGCCAGCACGGTGAGCATCGGCCAGGCCAGGGCGGGTACGAAGGGTCGGTCGGCCAGCCACACCTCGGCCGGGCAGGCGACCAGCAGGCCGGTGTGGAGGGCGACCATCGCCGGGTAGTGGCCCTGCCCGGTCTCGGTCGCGCCGTGGGCGGTGCTCCACCGCTCGTTACGGCGGGCGACGACGAGTTCGGCGACGCGCTCGCCGGCGACGGCGGCCACCAGCAATCCGTACCAGATCATGTGTCCACTGTCCTTCGACGGTCCGAACTACCAGCGCAGCAGGACGAGTTCGCAAGCGAAGCCGGGCCCCATCGCCAGCAGTAGACCCGGCGTGCCCGGCGGCGGGCGGCGTTCGGCCAGCGTGTCGCGCAGCACATGGAGCACCGATGACGAGGACAGGTTGCCCACGTCGGCCAGATGACGCCAGGTCACATCGAGTGCGTCGTCGGGCAGGTCGAGGGCTTCGGTGACGGCCTCCAGGACCTTGGGGCCGCCGGGGTGGCACACCCAGGCGGTCACGTCCTTCGGCTTGATCCCGTGGTCGCCGAGGAACCCCTCGACGTCATCGGCGAGGTGACGGCGCACCACATCGGGGACCTTCGGGTCGAGGACGACCTGGAAGCCGGTGTTCTTGATGTCCCAGCCCATGACGCGCCCGGTGTCCGGATACAGGTGGCTGCGGGAGTCCACGATCGTCGGGCCGGCGGTTTCGTCCGGGCGGTCCGCGCCGCACGCGACGACCGCGGCGGCGCCGTCGCCGAACAGTCCGGTGGCGACCAGGTTGGCCATGGAGGCGTCGTTGCGCTGGAAGGTGAGCGAGCACAGTTCGACCGACAGCAACACCGCCACGTGGTCGGGTCGGCCCAGCAGGTAGTCGTGCATACGGGCCAGGCCGGTGGCACCGCCGGCACAGCCCAGTCCGAACAGGGGCAGCCGTTTGACGTTCGGCCGCAGTCCGAGGAGGCCGACCAGCCGTGCGTCGATCGAGGGGGTGGCGATACCGGTGACGGAGGTGAAGATCAGCAGGTCCACGTCGGCTGCGGACAGACCGGCGGCGTGCAGAGCGCCCCGGACGGCCTTGGCGCCCAGGTCTGTGGCGGCGGCGATGAAGACGTCGTTGGAGGCGCCGAATCCGTCCAGTTCCTCGTACCGTTCGAGGGGCAGCGTCATGTGGCGCGAGCTGACCTTCGCGCTGCGGTGCAACCGGTCCAGGACCCGGCGGTCGGTGTCCTCGGGCAGGCAGGCGCGGGCCACCATGTCCGTGATCTCGTGCTGGGTGCGACGGTGCGGTGCGAGGGCACCGTGAACAGCTGCGATCCGGGTCATACGGTTCCCGTCTGGTTCCTGCAATGGGCTGACCTGCTCTGCACGTGTTCCCCGGTCCGGGGCTTCGACACCCTTGATCGCCCGTCCGGCCGTTCGTCCTGGGGGCGCGGTGCTCCAGCCGGGTGGGGCCGGGGCGCCTACGATCGGCCGGGTGGGCACTCCCGAGCAGTCGACGGCCGGCGGCCCGGCCGCGAGTTGGGCCGGCCGGGTGGGCGGCCTGGCCGGGTCGTGCCACCCCGGGCCTGTCGTGGCGGTCACCGTCTTGATGGCCGCGCTGGCCGTGACCGCCGGCCAGAGCGCCGCGCGTTGTGTGCTGACCGGCGCCGCCGTTCTGACCGGGCAGTTGTCCGTCGGCTGGTGCAACGACGCGTTCGACGCGCGCCGGGACATCGCCGCGGGCCGCCGTGGCAAACCCGTCGTCGACGGCACGGTCGGCGTGACGGAGGTGTGGGTGGCCGCGTATGCCGCACTGGCGCTGTGCGTGCCGCTGTCGTTCGCCTGTGGGCTGTGGGCGGGCGCCGTTCACCTGGCCGGGGTGGCGGCCGCGTGGGCGTACGACCTGCGGCTCAAGGCGACAGCGTGGTCCTGGGCGCCTTACGCGGTGGGTTTCGCCAGCCTTCCGGCGTTCGTCGCGTTGGGGCTGCCGGGGCAGCCGTGGCCGGTCTGGTGGGTTGTCACCGCGGGGGCGTTGGTGGGGGTCGGAGCCCATCTGGGTGACGTGCTGCCGGATATCCGTGGGGATCTGGCGACGGGCGTACGGGGATGGCCGCACCGGCTGGGCCCGGACGGCGCGCGGCTGCTGCTGCCGGTGCCGCTGGTGGCCGCGTCCGCGGCTCTGGTGCTGGGGCCTGCCGGACCACCCGGCAGGTGGGGATGGGCAGTGCTCGTGGTGACCGCACTGATCGCGACGGCGGGGACGGTGCTGGGACGCCGCTGGGAGCGGTTGGCGTTCGCGGCAGCGGTCGCCGTGGCAGTGGTGGACGTGGCGTTGCTGCTGCTGCGCGGCACCGGGATCGCCTGACCGTTCGGCCTCGCCGGCCGGCTCACACCGTACGAAACCCGCAAGCGGAAGCAGGAGTTCCCCGATCCCTGCTGCGGTTGCCGTCAGTTTGCGAGTGCTGTCCGCAGTCGCGGCCGATGAGGCTGCCATGTGCCGCTTTGCCGACACAGCCGCCGCGGTCCGACCGGTGTGATGTGCGCACCGGTCTTCTGCGGCGGCTGTGCTTCCTGCGGGGAGGACGGTGTCACTGACTGGCAGGCACTGCCATGTGCAGCAGCCGTTCGATGATCTCCCGGTACTGCCGGAGCGCGAGCCGTAGTTCCTCGGTCTGCGCATCGGTGTCCGGGTCCTGCCAGCCTGTGCGCAGGACGCGCCGTCGTTCTGTGAGGGTGTCGGTGAACCGGGTGGCGACCTCGTCGAGGACGGTGTCGGCCTCTTCCACCGCCTGGCGTGGGCTGTCGACGAAGGTGGCGAGGGCCTGCTGGAGGCGCAGGGTGAACTTGTCCCGGTCGCCCTGTCGGACCAGTTCCGGGCCGAGTTCGCGATCGGGGCTGTCGGCGCTGGTGCCGGGCTCGCGCGGTGCGTGAGCGGGTTCGGCGCGGGGTGTCTGCGGGGCGCGCTGCATCGCGGGATCCGCGGCCACGGGCTGGGGTTGCCGTGCGTGTTCGGCGTTGTGCGACATCACGTGCTGCTTCCCTTCGCGTGGCGTCGGGTCAGTGGCCACGGCGCGTGCCCCTGGTCCTCGCGGCACGAAGCGTCGCGCCGATCCGGGTCGTCCGGCCGTTCGCCGACCAGCGCCTCGAAGAGGCCGCGGGCTTCGACCATGGCCTCCCGCATTTCCTCGGTGCCGCTCTGGTCGCGGGCCGCCGCGTGCATGCCGCGGTAGCCCTGGACTTGGTGGGAGTGGTGGACGGAGAGGGCGGCGATCTGGTCGTCGAACTGGTCGTCGAACTGCTCGCCGTCGGGGAAGCCGCGGTCCCCTGCCAGGCGCGCCAGCAGCGCATCCGCCTCGATGACGGCCTTCTGCGGTGATTCGACGAACAGCTCCTGGATGGTGGCCCATTGCGTCACGTAGTGCTCGCGGACCTCGGGCGACAACGACAGCTCCGTGAGGGAGCCGTGCGCCTTCACACGCTCACCGAGTTGCTGCTCGGCAGCCTTGGTGTCGCCGTCGTGGTCGGCGACGGCACGGTCGTACTCGGGGCCGAAGCGCCGCTTCAGCCCGTGCCCGCCACCGCCTTGCATTTGTCCACGTCCGAGATGGAGGAGGGCGGCCAGACCGATGACGATCACAGCGATGATCACGACGGTGAACATGGCCGCCTTCTCTGACTCTCGGTTCGCACGTTGGTCTGCTGCATTGCCGTCAATTCCTGTCGGCTGATTGAGCGTTGAGGCCTGCCGGGTGGTGCCACACGGTGTGGGAACGGCCCGGGGCGCTTTCTGTCACAGCTTGAAGCCGTCCTTGACGTTGTCGCCGGACTGCTTCAGGTTTCCGGAGACCTGGTCGGTCCTGCCGCGCCGCTGTAGTCGCCTGTTGCGGGTGGTCCGGCCGATGCGTTCGGTGACCAGGCCCTTCAGTGCCTGCGTCTTGTGCTTGATCGTCTGTCCGACGCTCATGGCCGGCCTCCTACTGGTTTGCGGGCGGGATCGAGCCTCGGAGCGGACTATCTGCGGCGGTACCGGCGCCTGCCCCCGCCGCGCCCGCGCATCGCGAAGCCGGCGAGCCAGACGGCCAGGAGTACGGCGGCGACCCACCAAAGGGCCTGCATGGTGAAGCCGAACCCGAACACCACCAGGATCAGCAGAAGGAGAAGCATCCACAGGATCATTGCCGGGCCTCCGGATCGCGGGAATTTCCTGACTTCCGCGGGGTCCGGGCGAAGCGGGAAGGCGGAATGCGTCGCCCGAGTGATCCGGAGTGGCATGGCCCTACACCGTGGTGTCAGTCAACGCCGGGCGACTTCCCTTGTCAACGCAGTGTCGACATGGGGGAGTTCTGCGAGCTGGGCAGGGGCCGCTGGGGCAAACGGAGCCTCGGCGGGAGCGTTGACCGGCTCGGCCGGTGGCGCCGGCAGGATGCGGTCCTCCCACCAGGACAGGCCCATCACGGTGGCGAGCAGGACGAAGGGGGTCGAAGCCGGAACGATCAGCGCGTACATGTGTACCGCCTGTCGTGGAATGCGTGCGACGCGGCGGGCAGCAGAAGGGTGCCCGCACGGGGCGCATCGATGCCGCGCCAGGATCGAGTGGCGATGGCGGGTGCGGGAGTCGCCCGTTGGGGGACGGGTTCCGGCACTGATGCGCGAGGTGCGCCCCCGAAGGAGCGCGAGAGGTGATCGACGCTGCCGGGGGCTCGGGCCG
>NZ_JBTLMO010000073.1:0-32773 GCF_054462255.1 Streptomyces sp. SD15
CGGCGACGGGACGCCGGCCGTCACCGAAACCCTCGCCGGAGGAACCGTGACGAGCACTCACACCTACACGGACGCGGTGGGGAGCCCCTACGCCATCACCGCGACCTACGGCGGGGACGCGAACTTCGCCGGGGACACCGCGACGGACAGTCATGTGGTTGATGAAGAGGCCTAGCAGGCCGGCCACAGCAGCCGATTTGTGCCTCGACGGGGAGTGACGCCCGACCGGGAAGGCCGGTCGGGCGTCAACCCAGACCTTGTCATCGAAAGCGAGGCCCCTCGGCCCGGTGAGCGAGATGTATCAGGTCTCGACTCGCCGGCCAGGGGCCTCGCTGGTGTTTTCGCGCCGACTGGGTTGTCGACGGCGAGCAACGAGACGACCCACAGCGGCACGCGCCGCGTCGGCAACCTCTCCAACACGCCAGTCATGCTCGGCACACCGAAAGTTCTCGAAAGCGCCGGTGTCACCCACATCCAATACACCGTCAACCATTAGGCGCTCTCGCCTTGGATCACCATACGGATCACAGGAAGAGCAGCTGCTCACAGTTTCGTCAGGACGTGAAAGGCAAGATTCTTGATCATGGTGTTGGCCCAGCGCATCTGCCGCAGCGTCTGCGGGTGGCATTCCGAGACCACGGCGACTTCGGCTGCCTCGGAAGCGTCATCGAGGGGGCGCCGCAGGCATCGTCGGGGAGATGGCTGCCGGCCTGCGGCCCCATCCGTAGCATCCCTCCGTCCACTACCCAAGAGGCACCCGTGACATAGGACGCACCCTGCCCTGCGAGGAAGGCGATCACGGCCGCGACCTCCCGGCCATCGCCCGGGCGACCCAGCGGCACACCGGGCCGTCGCTCGGCGGTGACGTCGGTGTCTTCCTGGCCGGTCATCGGCGTGGCGATCTCACCCGAAGCGACGGAGTTGACGGTGATCCCGTGTTCGGCCAGTTCCAGCGCCATGACCTGGGTGAGCAGCAGCGCCGCCCTTCCGTCCGGAAACGGTCGCCCAGTCCGGCGTTTGCGGCACTGCCGGCCCCATACGGGCCCGTAGAAGTCGTGCGTGCCGTTGAGGTTGCGGCTGGTCAGACTCACCCAGCATGGCGCGCCGAACACGGAACGCGTGAGGACGACGTCCAGCGCAACCAAGGAGTGTGTCGTGTCGTGATTCAAGGCCATCGCGCCCTGGTCTCGTACGCCGGCAGCCACTGCTCTGACTCCGGTGTCCAACCAGAGTTCAGGTCCCGCACATCGCCTGCCCTCAGCCCCTGCCCGAAAGCGTGCTCGGTTCATGCCCGTCCCGGTGCCCCATGCGGGTCCTCCCTTGCGGCGGGTTCGCGACTCCACCCGTCCGGCGCACATCGCACGCCCGGCGCATGTCGTTGGTTCTGCCGTGGCATCACAACGACAGGGCACAGGTGTGCAGTACACGGAATTGCGGCTGCACCTGCAGCGTGTCCTGGCACGCAGTGAGTCGGCGTTCATGGGGCGCCTGGGAGTTGCCGGCGATGAGGGCGGTGTGAACGGGCGATCATCCACGGTTGAGTCGCCCGGTCCGGCTGGGACGCACGCCATGGGAAGTGACCCGGATTGCCCATTCTCGCGGAGGTGAACCGCGATAACGCTGCCAGAACACGTACCTGGACCCTCGAAGGTTCCGGCAGTGAGCCTTTTCCATCCTCAGTCTGAGCTGGCCAGATGGAGGGTGAGGACGGCTTGGACGAGGCTCGTGATTCGGGTTGTCGAGCAGCGGAGCTTACGCAGGAGCCGCCAGGACTTGAGGGTGGCGATGGCCTGTTCGACCAGTGCCCGGATCTTCGGGTGGGACCGGTTGACGGCCTGCTGACCGGCGGAGAGGCTGTCCCATCGGCCGCGGTAAGGAAGACCCACCGTGCCGCCTGCGCCCTGGTAGCCCTTGTCCGCCCAGCAGTTGATGCCGGCCTCGGTGAGGGCGTCGATGATGCCGTGCTCGCGCGCGGCCCGGACGTCATGGCTGGGGTGTTGGCCGTAAGCCGCTCGTGTCGGCGTCCAGGTCGGGCAAGCCCGCGCGAGCGGACACCGGACGGGGCGGGGTGTGTCAGCTATGGACGAGGAGACCCGTGAGCAGTATGTACAACGTCTGGTGCAGGGCGTCTGGGAAGTTCGAGTCCATGAACGCGAAGCTCGGGTCGGCGTCATAGACGGCGCGCACCGCGGGCGCGGGGTGTGTGTGGGTCCACAGGCCGCAGATCAAGACGATGATCAGGTTGGCGCCCTGTTCGGAACGCGGTTGATCGAGCTCGGGAAAGAGGCGCCGCAGCAACTCGGCCAATCCGAGCAGGCTGTCGCGGGCGCCTTCCTTGTATCGGGTCGCGACCTCGATGGAGATGTTGTGCTCCAGTACGCCGGCCTGCGCACTGAGCAGTTCGCACAGCATCGGTCGGGCAGCGAAAGATGCGGCCAGCCCGGATGCCGCGGCTTCGGTCCTGGCGTCCAGGGGGGCGCGCGCGTCAACCAGTGAGCGAAGCTGTTCGCCCGCTTCTGTCAGGAAGTCACGGGCGCTCTGGTCGAGCAGGTCGAGCAGCACGGCTTCACGTGTTTCGAAGTAGCGCAGCACGTTGGACTTGGCGAGCCCGACGCGGCGGCTCAGCTCATTGAGGCTCATCGCGGAGACCGGCATCTCGGCGAGCATCGCTGCGGCGGTCTGCAGGATGCTCTGCCTTCGCGCCAAGCGTTGTTCCTCACTCCTTGCCCGCTGGAAGGTGGTCATGTCCGAAGTCTACAGACTGGCAGTCTCTTGATTACAGACCGCCGTCCTCTTGTGTTCAGACCGACGGTCTCTTATGTTTATGGCAGCGCGAAGCCCTACCCGACCGCGGGGCCTGCGTGCGTCGGTATGCAGCAGCCCTGGCGAATCCACGCGACGGCGGCAGAAGTCCGCCCACCATCCGGCCGACGGCCCGCACACCGGGCCTGACACGAACAAGGGAACTTTCATGTCGAACAAGGTTGCACTGGTCACAGGAGCCTCCTCCGGTATCGGTGAGTCCACCGCACTCCGGTTGCAGAAGGCGGGATTCATCGTCTACGGCGCCGCGCGGCGCGTCGACCGCATGGGCGCGCTCGCCGCCGCGGGCGTACGCACGCTGGCCCTGGACGTCACCGACGGCACTTCGGCGAAGCACGCAATCGGCAGGATCATCGAAGATGAGGGGCGTATCGACGTCTTGGTCAACAACGCCGGCTACGGCTCCTACGGAGCTCTGGAGGACGTACCCCTGGACGAGGCCCGTGCCCAGATCGACGTCAACCTCTTCGGCCTGGCCCACCTCACTCAGCTCGTGCTGCCCCACATGCGCACCCAGCGCAGCGGCACGATCGTCAACATCAGCTCCATGGGCGGGCGCTTCGCCACCCCGATGGGCGCCTGGTACCACGCCAGTAAGTTCGCCGTGGAAGGGCTCAGTGACGCGCTCCGGCTCGAACTGAAGCGGTTCGACATCAACGTCGTCCTCATCGAGCCCGGCTCGATCCATACCGAGTGGGGCGCCATCGCAGCCGACAAGCTGCGCGCCGTCTCCGGCCACGGCCCCTACGCCGAGCAGGCCAAGGCCATGGCGAAGTCCCTGGAAAGCAGCTCCCAGCAGGGGGCCCGGATGACCTCTCCCCCTTCCGTGATCGCGGACGCGGTGGCCAAGGCCGCCACGACCCGCCACCC
Source organism: Streptomyces sp. SD15 (assembly GCF_054462255.1). Classification (NCBI taxonomy): domain Bacteria; kingdom Bacillati; phylum Actinomycetota; class Actinomycetes; order Kitasatosporales; family Streptomycetaceae; genus Streptomyces; species Streptomyces sp. SD15. The sequence goes on from NZ_JBTLMO010000073.1 coordinate 3,694, forward strand.
GCGCATCCGCTACCGCGTCGGCTTCGGCGCCCGCCCTCTGATCCTGCTCAGTCGGCTCCTGCCCGCCCGCGCCTTCGACGCCCTCATCAAGCGAGGCTCCGGCGTACCGGCCTGACCCCCAGCCCCGTCAACACAAGGAAAGGCCCTCTGGTGTCCAGTCCCGTCGAGCCTCGCCCTCAAGCCCTGTTCGTGCTGTCCTCTGCCCGGACTCTGCCGCTGAGCAGACCCTCCGGCCACCCAGGGATCCCCACTGGCTTCTTCCTGGTCGAACTCGCCGCGATCATGGCCGCATTCGAAAACGAATACGACTTCATACTCGCCACTCCCGACGGCAACCCGCCTCAGCTCGACATCAACGGCCTCGCCCTCAACTTCCACGCCGCCGGCAGCCTGGGCAGTGCCACCGCTCGCACCACCATTCAAAGTGCAGCAAAGCACTCCAGCCCCCAGGCCATGCGCGCCAAGAACCCCGCCCTGCTGGAACGCCGTAACGCCGAACTAGCCCTTGCACGGCGACACCTCGGACGCATCCCGGTCTCCCAGGCCCTGCCCAGAACCGACAGTGAGGCCGCCTCCATCAGGGACGACGTCGTCGCAAGCTTCGAAGCCTTGCCGCAGCACCACTACCACTCGATCCCCGAACTGATCCACCAGCACCGCGACCCGAGCAACGACTTCTCCCTCGATGGCCTCGCATTCGTCCACATGCCCGGCGGACACGCGCCAATGGTCGACTTCCACGACAACCCGTGGATGGGCGAGCTGCTGCACACCCTCCGTGAGAGTGCTGTGCCGATCTCCCTCATCTGCCACGCGCCCGTCGCGCTGACCTCCGCCCGCTACCGCATCGATGACGAAGGCACCATCACAACCGATGAACAGCACCGGTTCAAAGGCGCACGCATCACCACAGTCCCCCGCTACGGCGAGCGAATGATGCTCGAAATGCAGTACCCCAAGGTGCCCGGCGAAGCCACCCGCCTGCCCTACTACGTCGACGTCGCCCTGGACGCAGCCGGTTATGACGTCAGCCTCACTCTGAACCCCGCCGCCGTCAAAGTCATCTGGGACGACGAGCGCACTCTGCTGACCGGCAACGGACCCCAGTCCGTCGACGCCCAGACCGAACACCTCGTCCGGATCACACGGCGAACCCACACAACATGACCCCGCCGGGTCGGCCACCCTCACGCCTCCCCGCAACACGGCTGGATCACTACGATCGCCGGCCAGACGCCGTCCGGCGTGTGGAAGACCCGTACCTCGAACGGCAGGTCGCGGCTCGGGCACACCGGCCGGCGGCTCAGGTGCTGCGCCTTTCCAACCTCCCGCGCCAGCTGGGCAGTTGGCCTGGCAGACAGGTGAAGCACCTGGTAAATGGGTTTTCGACCAAGAGAACCGTCTCCATCAGAGGCTTCGCATGTTTGACGACGGCTGCCTGGCCGGCACCGGACTCATCCTGGACGGCTGAGCGGCGCGGATCCCGAGAGGCCACCCAAGCGACGAGGATTCCGCACGACCTGCACGAGTGCACCACCCGACCGGGCATCAGACTTCGAGCCGGGCGCGTCCATCGGCGGTAGCGGTCCTCGGCAGGCGAAATCCGCTCGGCGCCGTCGGACAGGGGCGGTACCTTGCCGCCATGTGCATCTCGACAGGTGAGGCCGCGTTCTCCGGCACGATCGCGTACTGCGGACGGCAGCACCACCCCGTGCACGGCCTCATCCACGTCCTGGGCTACCAGAACACCGCCGCCAACCTGGCAGACGGCCCGAACGCCATGCTGCTGCACCTGCCCACGCAACAACTCACCCCCCACCACTTCCTCGCCGCCGGACGCACCGGCGACGTCCTGCACCGCATGGTCGCCGCCGTCGGTTCCGCCGCCACAGCAGCCGACGACATCGCGTGGATGAGCTCGGAACCCCAGCCCGTCCAGGTCTTCGACCACGACGTCTACACAGTGCTCCTGGCCGCCGACCCCACCGCAGTCCCCGCCGCGCTGCGGCAGGTGCCGCCGCACCGGCGCCCTGACCTCGACCCGGACCTCCTGCGCTTCTATGCCGACCACTTCCCCGACCACACCATCGCCGTGTGCTGCTTCGACAACGCCGACGCGCAACGCGCCAAACCCTTGCTGCTGTGGTACCCGCCCCTTGACCCCGACCGGCTGACCGTGCCAGCCCTGGACAGCCACACAGGAAGGGCGCCGGACCTCGACGCCGCCGTGCCCGTGGACCACTGGGTCCTGCTCTCAACCGACCAAGCCCCCACCGGCTGGGGCTCACCCGTCGACTACCCCGGGGACATGCGCCACCGCCTGCGCGCCTTCCTCTCCACCACCGTCGTGGGCCGGCACTACGGCCGAGGGCAGACCTTGCCCAACGGAGACTTCACCATCAGCCACCGCGACCTGCTCGCCGGCGACCTCGACCGCATTGAGCGCCTGCAACCGACCCGCCGCTGAACGCGCTGGGGCGGGTCGGCCGTCGGCCGTCGTCTGACCCGACATCAGGGCATATGCACTGGTAGCGGGGCAGTGGCGCACTCTCGGGGGTTGGGGTGGGCGGGCTGCGTACCCGTTACTCGACGGATCTGTCTGATCCGGAGTGGGAGATCCTCAACGCGTTGGCGTACTGGCTGCGGGCCGGTTGCGCCTGGAGGCTGCTGCCGCATGACCTGCCGCCGTGGCAGACGATCTACCCCTACTGGCGTCGGTGACCAGGGTTTGGGCTGCCATTTGGGCGCCGTAGGGCGTAGCTCCACTGCAAGTCACCGGTGTTCGAGCAGAGTTGCCAACGCTCGAGGGAGCCGATCGCCGCCAGGCGGTCGAGTGCATCGGTCACGTCCTGGTCCTCTACCCCGCACTCGTGGGCCATCCTGTCGGCCTCGTCCTGCCCTCGCCCGGTTCCAGAGTCGCTGTGCGCCGCAACGTAGATGCTCATCAACTGCAGAAGCGCGCCTTCTCCAGCTGCCCGCGCTCTGCGGTCGGCGCGTAGGGCCCAGTCAGCAGCTCGCTGTCGGTCGAGCCGGGAATGAACCGCTCGGGGACCGGTGGAAGCTCAGACCTGCCCCGGAGCGGTTCAGTGGTCCCGCGCCGTTGGGTGGTGGAGCGAACGTTAGCCTGGCTGGGACGGTGTCGCCGCTTGTCGAAGGACCATGAGTACCAGCGCATCTGTTCGGAGAATGCCATCTACCTTGCCATGGCAATGCTTCTGGTTCGTCGCCTCACAAGGTAGGCCCGCTGACAGCCTTTTCAGACGCCCTCTATGTTGCTTTGCTTCGAAGCAGCAGGGATCGGGCGCCGTCGGTGCGCAATCGTGCGTTGCGGGCTGGAACTTTCGCGCGGACGTCTTGGATCTGTTCCCTATGAGCCTGTTTCAGACAGCCGTCACTTGGGAGCCGTCACGATCCATTCCTTCCCGAACAGGGGCGGTGCACTGGTGCTTTGCGGCCGTGGCCGCCACCGGGACAGATACCCAGGGAAAGAGGAATCCAGCACTAGGCCGGTACGAGCTTCCCCGCGCGCATCTCGATCGAACGGTCCGCGAAGTGGCGTACGACCGCACGGTCGTGGCAGATGAAGAGGTACGCCAGGTGCAGTTCGTCCTGGAGGTCGGCGAGCAGGTTGAGGACTCCGGCCCGGATGGACGGGTCAAGGGCGGACACCGGCTCGTCCAGGACCAGCAGGCGGGGTTCCGACGCCAACGCTCGGGCAATTCCAGCGCGTTGGCACTGCCCGCCGGACAACTCGTGCGGGAAGCGGTCACCGTAGGCCGGGTCCAGGCCGACCCGGTCGAGGAGTTCAGCGACCCGGGAGGGGCCCGTGGCGTCCCAGCGGCCCTGGACGCGCAGGGGTTCCGCCACCGCGTCCCGGATGCGGTGGCGAGGGCTGAGCGAGCCGTACGGGTCCTGGAAGACGGGCTGCATACGGGGGCGGAGTGGGCGCAGCTCGCGCTCGGTGAGGGCGGTCAACTCCCGTCCCTCGAAACGGACTTCGCCCGACTCCGGGCGGCGCAGCTGGAGCGCGGCGGCGACCGTGGAGGACTTCCCGCAGCCGGACGGGCCGTTCAGGGCCAGGGTCTCGCCCGCGTCCACGGTGAAGGACACATGGTCGACCGCGATGACCGTGCCGTAGCGGACGACCAGGTCGCGCACGTCGAGCAGGGGGTCGCTCCGGTTCATGCGGGCTCCTGGAACAACTCGATGACGGGGTACGGGACTGCGTCCCAGCGGTGGCAGGAGACCTCATGGCTGTCGTCGGCCGCCACTCGTGGCTGCGGTTCCTCGCGACGGCAGCGATCCTCGACGAGCGGGCAGCGGGGCGCGAAGGCGCAGCCCGGCGGGAGGGCGTCGGGGGTGGGCGGCGACCCGGGGATGAAGGGCAGCCGTCGACGACGACCGCCACCGGCGCCCATACGGCCATCAGCGTCGCCGTCGTCCGGGGGCAGTGACGCCAGCAGGCCCGCCGTGTAAGGCGCCCGGGGGCGGCCCAACACCCCTTTCGCCGGGCCCTGTTCGACCTGGCGGCCGGCGTACATGACCAGGATGCGGTCGGCGTGTTCCCGGACTACGCTCAAGTCGTGTGTGACCAGCACGAGCGCGGCGCCGACCGCCTCGCGCTGCTCGCCGAGGACCCGCAGCACCTGTTCTTGGAGCTCCGCGTCCAGCGCGGTCGTGGGTTCGTCGGCGACGACGACATCCGGTTCGTTGATCGTCGCCATGGCGATCACGGCTCGCTGGCGCATACCGCCGGAGTACTCGTGCGGATACGCCCGCGCCTTGCGTACGGCGTCGGGGATCCCCACCCGGTCGAGCGCGGCGACCGCCCGGGTGCGGGCCTCCTTGCGCGAGACACCTGCTACCGACCGTACGGCGGCGGCGAGTTGGTCGCCCACGGGGTGGACGGGGGAGAGGGCCGAGAGGGCGTCCTGGGGGACGAGGGCGATACGGCGGCCCCGCTGGGCGGCGAGATCCGTCTCACCTCGCAGCCGTACGGTTCCGCTCGTCGTCGCGCCCCTGGGCAGCATCCCGAGCAGCGCCCGGGCCGTAAGGGACTTGCCCGCGCCCGACTCACCGACCAGCGCGAGCACTTCGCGGGGCCGGACGTCGAAGGACAGCCCGCGCACGGCCTCCACCCCGTCGAACGCGATCCGCAGCTCGCGCACCGACAGCAGCGCGTCGTCAGACGTCAACGGGGGCCTCCTTCGCCACGGTCATCGACCCCATCGGACTCTGCGTACCCCTGGTGGCCTTCGCGGTGCGGGGGCGGCCGCTCTTGCGGTCACACCGTCCCTCCGCGTTTGCCGCGCCCGACACCGCAAGACCGGCCAGCAGGGCGAGGGCGACCGCCGGGGCCAGGGCCGCCCACGGGGCGCGTTCCACGTAGGCGTGGGACTCGTCGAGGAGCAACCCCCATTCGGGGGTGGGCGGTTGGGCGCCGAGGCCCAGGAAGCCGAGGGAGGCGAGGGCCAGGGCGATGCCCGGGAGGCGGAGGACGGCGTGGCGGGTGACCGGGGCGGCGACGGACGGGAGAACGTGCCGGGTGAGGATCCACAACGGACTCGCGCCGATGGCCCGTTGGGCGGTCAGGAAGGTGGACGCGCGGACCTCCTGGACCAGTGCCGCCGCGTGGGCGGACAGGGCCGGCCAAGAGGTCAGGGCCACGGCGAGGGCCGCGCCGCCCGTGCCGGGGCCGGCCGCCGCGGCGACGAGGATGCCGACGATCACCGGGGGCAGCGCGTTGGCGATGTCCGCCGCGCCCGCGGCCACGCCCGGCAGGAAGCCGAGCGCCAGGGACACCAGCAGGCTCAGCGCGCAGACCGCCGCCGCCGTGCCGACCGTGGAGGCCGCGCCGTGGCCGAGGCGGGCCAGTACGTCACGCCCGAGCCCGTCCGTGCCGAGCGGATGCGCCCAGGACGGCGGGAGCAGGCGGGCGGTGGTGTCCACGGCGTACGGGTCGCGCAGCAGGCCCCAGCTGATGGTGACCAGGAGGACGGCGGCCAGGGCCAGCGGTATTGCGGGGTGGGAGCGGACCGGGCGGGACGGCGGGAGGGTGAGGCCCGCCTCGCGCAGCGCCGGGCCGAGGAGCCGACGCCGGGCGAGGCCGGCCAGGGCGCCGGCGACCAGGCCAAGGGTGAGGAGGGCGAGGACCGAGCCCTGGAGGAGGGGCAGATCCTGGGACTTGGCCGCCCCCAGAGCCGTACGGCCGATGCCGGGCACCGCGAACACCGTCTCCACAGCGACCGCGCCGCCCGTGAGGCCGACGGCGACCATGCCGAACTGCGGTACCAGGGGCGGCATTACACGGCGCAGGGCGGCCGCCGAGACACGGGCCCGGCTCACACCCGCGCCGCGCCACAGCTCCACCCAGCGCTCGTCGAGCACGGCGGGCAGCGCGTCCGCGACCAGGCGGCCCAGCAGACCGCCGGCCGGGACACCGAGGGCTATCGCGGGGAGGACCAGGTACTCGGGGCCCGCCCAGCCCGCCGTCGGCAGCCAGCCCAGCCAGACCCCGCACACCAGCAGCGCCACCGTGGCGAGCAGGAACTCGGGCACGGCGGCGAGCATCGCGGCGAGCGCGCCGGCCGATCCCCGGCCCCGTACGAGCACCGGGGCGACCAGCGCGCAGGCGAGCAGCACCGCGACGGCGAAGGCGGCGCCCATCAGGCCGAGGGAGACCTGGAGGCCGGAGACCACCGAGGGGAACACGTCGGTGCCCGACACCCACGACGTACCGAGGTCGCCGCGCAGCAGTCCGGAGGCCCAACTCCGCAACAGGGAAAGGGGACCGGCGCTCAGGCCGAGGTCCTCGCGGATCGCGGCCAGCGCCTCGGGCGTCGCCTCCTGCTCGGCCGACCGGGCGCGTAGCACGGTCAGCGCGGGGTCGCGGCCGGACAGCCACGGCAGCAGACCGACGACGGCCAGGACGGCGACCAGACAGACAAAGCGGGTCGGCCCGGCCGGGCCGACCAACTTCCTTGCAGCACGCCTCACTTGGGCAGGACCGGCCGACTTCCCTGCGGCACGATTCGGCTGCGCCGCGCCGGCCGACTTCTCTACGGCTTTCCTCACTTGACGTAGGTGTCCGCTGTGACCAGTTCCCGCTCGCGCGGGTCGTGCGCCGCGTCCACGACTCCGGCCGCGTCGCCCTGGATGACGCGCTCGTGGAGCATCGGCACGGCGGCGTCGGTGGTGAGGACGGCGGCCTCGGCGTCGATGACGGCCTTGCGGCGGGCGTCACCGGCGGCGGTGTCGGAGGCCATGTCGAGGGCCGTGTCGACGGTCTTGTCGGCGAGCTGGGAGATGTTGAAGGAACCGTCCGCAGCGAAGTCGCTGTAGAGGTACGCGGCCGGGTCGCCGGAGTCGAGGACGGTCGCCCGCGAGAGGATGAACGCGTCGAATTCGCCCGCCAGCGCGTCGGATTCGATGTTCGCGTACTCGCGCACGTCCAGCTTGACCTTGAACCCGGCCTTCTGCAGTTGCTGCTGGAGCGTGGCCGCGACCTCGGGCAGTTCGGCACGGTCGGTGAAGGTGCCGATAGTGATCGACTTGCCCGACGGGTCACCGGCCTTGGTGCGCTTCACGGTCGACCGCAGTTCGGCGGCCCAGGGGAGCGCGGGCCCGAGCAGCCCCTCGGCGACATCCGCCCGTCCTTCGTACACTCCCTCCACGATCGACTCGGCGTCGATGGCCTCGCGGGCCGCGGCGCGCAGCGAGGCGTCCTTGAAGGCGCCCTTCTCGGTGTTCAGGTAGAGGGTGTTGGTGCGGGGCATCGGGACCTCGGTGATCAGGTCCTGGTCGAGCACGGCGGCCTGCGACACCGGGACCGCCTCCACGATGTCGGCCTCGCCGCTGCGCAGGGAGGCCGCGCGGGCGGTTCCGTCCGGCACGAACTTCACATCGACGCCGGGGGCCTTGGCCTTGCCGCCCCAGTAGTCGTCGTAGCGGTCGAGGGCGGCGGACGAGGTGCCGTTGACCTTGGTGAGCTCGAACGGGCCAGTGCCGGCACCTATCGAGTTGACGGTCTTCCCCTCGTACGCCTTCGCCGCGAGGATCGACAGCTGCGGCGAGCTGAGGCGCTGCGGGACCAGCGGGTCCTCGGTGCCCGTGGTGACGGTGACGGTGTTGCCGTCGGCCTGCGCGGTCAGGTCCACGCCGTCGAGGATGCGGGGCTTGGGGGAGGCCGTGGCCGCCTCCGTGAGGGAGTTGACGACGGCCTCGCCGGTCAGCTGCGTACCGTCGTGGAAGGTCACACCGTCCCGGATCGTGAACGTCCACTTCTTGCCCGACTGCTTCCACTCGGTGGCCAGCGCGGGCTGCGCGTCGCCCTCCGCGTTCAGCTTCACCAGGGTCTCGGCGGTCGACCAGCGCGACAGCTTGAACGCGTCGTCGGACAGCGGCGACAGGCCCGAGCGGGGCGGCTGCATCATCGCGAGACGGATCCGCTTGCTCTCACCGGAGGCGGCGCCCTCGTCGGAGCCCGTCGATGAGAAACAGCCCGTGAGCAGGGCGGAAGCCGCGGTGGTGACCGCGGTAAGAGGGACGAAACGGGCCGGGAGACGCACGGGACACTCCGAGTAAAGGCGTGGTCAAAGGTTGAATGCACCGACCGTAGCACGATGACAATCGTTTTCAGAAGCGTGCTTTTGGGCCACCGGGGTGGCGGCACTCTGCTTGGGCATGGCGGTTTGCGCGCGGACAGGGAGCTGACGCTTAGCGGTAGACCGCCAAGCGTCAGCGCGTCAACCCGTTGGACGCGATGTGGCCAGGCCGCGTCGACCGAGTCAACGCTTTTCGTAGGGGTCCGACGGCTCTTGGACCTTCTTGACCGTCTTCGCGTCCAGCAGCGGGGGCCAGGCCGCCGTCGAGCCCAGCCTGCCCTTGGGGTGCCAGGTGCCCGTGACCGTCACCCAGGTGTCCGTCGCCGGGGCGTCCGCGCCGCGGACCTGCACCTTGCTTGTGGTCGCGTCGGCCGCGCAGCAGGAGACCAGAAGCTGGGTGATGTACCACGTGCCGTCGTCCCCGTGCGTGACGAAGCCGGTCAGCCGGACCGTACGGCCTTTCAGCGAGCGCCCGCTGTCGTAGATCGCTCGGGACGTGAAGGCGGCGACGCTCAGGTCCACCGGGTCGTCGGCCGGCAACGCCGGGAACGTGCCAACGCCCTGCGCCGCGCGCTGCGCGTCCTCCCGGGCCGCGCTGTAGGAGCCGAGCGCGGGCGGCGGGAAGAGCAGCAGCGCGGTGGCGGGGAGCGTGAGCAGCCAGGCAAAGCGCGGGCCGGTCGTATGGGTGTGAACGTGCCCGTGGTCGTGCGGGTCCTCGTCCTCGTCCGGCACCTCCCGCGCGGCCCTCACCCCCGCCGCTACCCCCAACAGCACCAGCAGCGTCCCCGAGGCGACCAGATACGGCCGCAGCCCGGACTGTACGTACCGCAGATACAAGGCACTGAACAGCGAGATCCGCAGCATGGCGGCGCCCACCAACAGCGTCAGTAAGGCTGGTCCGTACCGCCTCACAGCAGCCACCACCCCACAAGCACACTGCTCACCACGGCGACCACCCAGGTCGCCGACGAGAACCGGAAGGCGAAGGCTCGGCCGAACGTCCCCGCCTGAAGCGCGATCAGCTTCAGGTCGACCATCGGCCCGACCACCATGAACGCCAGCCGCGCGGTCGGTGCGAACCCGCTGAGCGAAGCGGCCACGAATGCGTCGGCTTCGCTGCACACGCACAGCACCACGGCCAGCAGCGCCAGCAACGCGACGGACAACCAGGCCGATCCCGTGAAGACGTCGAGTACCGAGCGCGGCACCGTGATGTTGAAGGTCGCCGCCGCCGAGCCGAGCACGAGGAACCCACCGGCGTGCAGGAAGTCATGCTGCAGGCCGGCCGCGAAGACGCCCGCGCGGGAGGTCCCGGATCCCGTCTCAGGCGCCGTCGGCAGCCGCAACCACTCCTCCCGCCCGAAGCGTGCCCACAGCCAACCCATCACGACGGCCGTGGCGAGGGAGGCGACGAGCCGAGCCGCCACCATCAGCGGCTGCCCGGGAAAAGCGATGGACGTGGCCACCAGGACGACTGGGTTGATCGCGGGCGCGGAGAGCAGGAACGCGAGCGCGGCGGCCGGGGCCACCCCGCGCCGCATGAGGCTTCCGGCCACCGGTACGGACGCGCACTCGCACCCGGGCAGGACGGCACCGGCCGCGCCCGCGACCGGCACGGCGAGGGCCTGGTTGCGCGGCAGCAGCCGGCTGAAGACGCGCGCGGGCACGAAGGCGCCGATGGCGGCGGAGACGACCGTGCCCAGCAAGAGGAACGGGACACCCTGGACGACGACGGCCGTGAAGACCGTCCACCAGGCGGCAATGGGCGGGGTGTAGAGGTCGAGCGCGAGCGCCGGCCCGAGGACCCCGGCGACGGTGGCGATCGCGGCGATCGCGCCACCGCCGAGGACGACGTACACGAGCGTCCGCACGACGAGGCGCACAGCGTCGGCGAGCCCGCCACGGCCCTCCGCATACTCCTGATCGCTCACGCCACTCGCTTCGCCGTACGACACCACGGACGCACCGCACACTAGCGACGGAGGCTGTGTACCAGCCTGGCCCCGCCCTGCAGGAAGCTGTCGGAGTGACGGCTGCGCTGGTGCAAGACCAAAGCCCCTCCCGGCGCCGACAGTCGCGGAACCCGGGTGACTGGTTGAGGATTTGGGCGCGCAGCGAGGTGGAGCGGGTGCGGGGCGCGTCGCCGCGGGGATCGGGGCGGAAGACGGCGACGCGGTGGCAGTTGCGGAAGGCCGGGGTGATGCCGAAGTGCCGTTCCAGGCTGGAGCGGATCACGTTGCCGGAAAGGGGCCGGAGCAACTGGCCGCGCTCCTGCAACGGACCTGCCGGTCGGGCATGGTGGTGGGCAGGCGCCGGTTTTCGGGGCGCCAAGCGCACAGGCCCCCTCCCATGACGGTCTGCCGATCGGTGTCCGTGCCGAGCCGGGCGGCGCCGTGGCTGCGTTCGCCGCCCGACCCGGGGTCCTCAGACGCCCGCCGCGAGTTCGGGATGCTCGTGCTCGCACGTGTCGTCGATGCCGTAGGTTTCCCACGCTGGGAACGTCAGCTCGGGCAGGAAGCCCGCGGCGTCGACAACCGTGACCATGGTGTCCAGGCGGGCGATCTCCCCGAGGGTGGCGCCGTCGTCGCGGGCGAAGGCGAACGTGGCGGCGACCGGCATTGGCTCGGAGATGCCGGACGACTCGATGAGCAGGTAGTCGAAGCGGCCCTCGCGGGCCAGCCGGTCGACCTCCTCGAGCAGGTCGTCGCGCAGGGTGCAGCAGATGCAGCCGTTGGTCATCTCGACCAGGCGTTCCTCGGTGCGCGACAGGGCGGCCTCGCCGCCGCGCACCAGGGCGGCGGCGATGTTGACCTCGCTCATGTCGTTGACGATGGGGCACTGTTGAATGCGGGCTCTCCGCTCTTGAGTCCATGGAGCAAGGGTGCAACTTTCGCATGTGTGGTTCGGTGGGGTGACGGTCACATGCTCGTTCCCGCCCCCAGCCGTGTCGTTGTTTCCATGAGCGACACGGTGAACGGGTGGCTCGGTGCGGTGAGGACTCGCCGGGCCGGTCCCTCTTCGACGAGTTCACCGGCGTCCAGGACGGCGATGCGGTGGGCCAGGGCGGCGGTGTCCAGGTCGTGGGTGATCAGGACGAGGGACAGGTCGTCGCGGTCGTGGAGCAGGGCGGTGAGGATACCGAGGATGCCCCTGCGGGTGATCGAGTCGAGGCCGGAAGTGATCTCGTCGCAGATGAGGACACGGGGCCGGGCCAGCAGGGCGCGGGCGAGGGCCGCGCGCTGGAGTTCGCCACCGGAGAGTTGCCCGGGGCGTCTGCGCACCAGGTCCTCCGGGAGACCGAGGCCGGTCAGAGTGGCCAGGGCCTCCCGTGTCGCTGCGGAGGACTCGGTGCCGCGCAGCCGTATCGCGGTGCGGGCGATCTGGTGCAGGACGGGGCGGTGTTCGTCGAAGGCGGCGCGCGCGTCCTGGAAGACGTACTGCACGGCCGCCAGTTGGGCGCGGCCGCGGTCGCGCAGGCTGCGCGGCAGCGGTGTGCCGTCGAGAAGGATCTTTCCATCGTGCTCGCGGTGGAGTCCGGCCAGACAGCGGGCGAGGGTGGTCTTGCCACTTCCGGAGCGGCCGACGACGGCCAGACTCTCGCCCGCGCGCAAGTCGAGTTCGGGGAGGCGCAGTACCTCGGTCGTGCCGCGTGTGGTGATGCGGTGACGGGCGGTCAGGCCGCGTATCCGCAGGACAGGGCGGCCGGTGCCGGTCGTGCTTTCCGGTTCCGTGAACTCCGGTTTCCCGCAGAGCAGTTCGCGGGTCCATTCGTGCTGGGGCGCGAGCAGCAGGCGTTGCGCGGCGCCCGACTCCACAACCCGGCCCGCCCGCATGACGATCACCTCGTCGGCGAGCGCCCGTACGACGTCCAGGTCGTGGCTGAGCAGGACGACGGCGATGCCGCGGGCCGCGACGGCCGCCAACTGGTCGACGATGCGGCTCTTGGTCAGGGGGTCCTGACCGGTGGTGGGCTCGTCGGCGACGACGACCCGGGCGCCGAGCAGCAGGGCCTGGGCGAGGACGACGCGTTGCTGCTGGCCGCCGGAGAGCTGGTGCGGGTATCGGTGCAACAGGGTCTCGGCGTCCGGGAGTTGGGCGTCGGCGAGGGCGCGAAGGACGCGTTCGCGGGCCGCTGTCCGGCGCCGGCCGCGGGGCAGGTGGCGTACCTGGGGGCGGGCGATGTCCGTCAGGAGGGCGGAGATGCGGCGGGCGGGGTTGAGGGCGGCGGCCGGGTGCTGGGGGATGTAGCCGACCAGGCTGTCGGCCGCCAGGTGTACGTCGCCGGTGACGTGGGCGCCGGGCGGGTACTCGCCCAGCAGGGCGAGGCCGGTGGTGGTCTTGCCGCTGCCCGAGGCGCCGACCAGGGCGGTGACCTTGCCGGGGAGGGCCTTGAGGCTCACTCCGTCGACGATCGCCCTGCCGCCGACCTCGACGCTCAGGTTCCGGATCTCGGCCACGGGCTCCTCGGTGGCGTCCTTTTCGTGGTTCACGGACGTGCTTCCTTCTCTGTCCGGCTCCGGACGGCTCCGCGCGAGCTCCCGAACTCGGTTGTGCGGGTGGCGTTTTGTCTCTCGCCCTTGTCCAGCGCGGCATCGAAGAGGAGGTTGGTGCCCATCGTCAGGGCGACGATCAGCACGGCGGGGACGATCACGGCCCACGGCTGGACGAACAGGCCGGTGCGGTTGCGGTCGACCATGACCGCCCAGTCCGCGGCGTCCGGCGCGACCCCGACACCGAGGAAGGCGGCCGTGGCGACCAGGTACAGCACGCCGGTCAGCCGGGTGCCGGCGTCGGCGGCCAGGGTGCGCAGCATGGAACGGCCGACGTAGCCGACGGCCATGCGCCACCAGGTCTCGCCCTGCATGCGCAGCGCCTCGACCGCGGGGCGGGCGGCGGCCTCCGCGGCGGCGGCACGTACGAGGCGGGCCGCGTCGGGCACGTTCACCAGTGCCACCAGCAGGGCCAGGCCGACGGGGCCGGGCGAGAACACGGTGGCGGCCAGCAGGATCAGCAGCAGCGACGGGACGGCGAGCAGGATGTCCAGGGGACGCAGCAGCAGCTCCTCCAGCCAGCGGCGGTGGGTGAGTGCGCCGGCCAGGCCGACGGGGAGCGCGACGAGATACGACAGGGCGGTGGCGGCGAGGGCGGTCAGTACGACCGGTCGGCCGCCGTGCAGCACCTGCTGCCAGACGTCGCGGCCCACGAAGTCGGTGCCGAGCCAGTGGCCGTCGCCGACGGTGAAGGACGCCGTCCGCGGTCCTGGTTCGCCGGCGAACAGCGGGCCCAGCAGGGCGAGCACGAGGGGGACGGCGACGACCGTCACGCCGAGCGCGAAGCGGGCCGTCCGTAGCTTCGGCGGCTCCGTCATGCGGCCACTCCCGCCCGGGGTGCGAGACGGTGGGCGACGAGATCAGCGCCCAGGTTCAGTACGACGGTCAGCACGCCGAACACCACGGCGAGACCCTGGACCACCGGCACGTCGCGTTCGGCGACGGCGCCCAGCAGGACGGTGCCGAGTCCTGGGATCACGTAGAGCGCCTCCACGACGATGACGCCGCACAGCAGCCAGTCGACGGTGCGGGCGAGGTGCTGGGCGGCGGGGGCCAGGGCGCCCGGCAGAGCGTGGGTGTAGCGGATGCGGGTGCCGGAGATGCCGTAGCGGCGGGCCTGGGCCACGTAGGGGGAGGCGAGCGCGTCGATCATGCCGGCCCGCACCAGGCGGGACAGGGAGCAGACCGGGCGGGACAGCAGGACCAGCACGGGCAGGACGAGCGCGGCCGGGTGACCGAGCAGGTCGGTGCCGTAGCCGACGGCGGTCGGCGGCAGCCAGCCCAGCCGGAGTGCGAGCACGGTCACCAGCAGCACGCCGAGGGCGAACTCGGGCACCGCGTACACGGCGAGCGTGACCGAGCTGATCAGCCGGTCGGCGAGGCGCCCTTCGTGACGGGCGGCGAACACGCCGAGGCCGAAGCCGATCGGGACGAGCAGGGCCACGGTGAGCGTGGCCAGCAACAGGGTCGGGCCGAAGCCGTCGGAGATGTACTGCCCGACCGGGCGGCCGGAGGTCAGGGAGGTGCCGAAGTCGCCGTGCAGAAGACCCGTCGCCCAGTCGGCCAGCCGCTCGTAGGCGGGCCTGTCGAGGTGCATGGCCTCGCGGATGGCGGCGATCCGGGTGGGGTCGGGCTGGTCGCCGGCCAGCGCGACGGCGGCGTCGCCCGGCAGCGCCTCGGTGAGCGCGAAGACCAGCAGCACGACGGCCACGGTCTGCAGGGCGCCGAGGAGCAGCCGCCGGGCGACGAAGGAACGCAGTCCGCTCACGCGAGCCAGACCTTGTCGAAGCGGGCCCAGTCGAGCGTGTTGGCAGGGGCCTTGGCCTCAACTCCCTTCACATTGCGGGCGGTTCCGAGGATCCAGTCGGCGAAGCCCCAGATGAGGAAGCCGCCCTCCGTGTACAGGCGGCGCTGCATCCGCTCGTAGACGGCCGCCCGTTCGGTCTTGTCGCGGGTGGACTGGGCCTGCTGGTAGAGGGCGTCGAAGTCCTTGTGCTGCCACTTGGTGGCGTTGGTGGTGGAGTCGGTGAGCAGGCGCTGGGAGATGTGGGCCTCGATGGGCATGGCGCCGGAGCGGTAGCAGCACAGGGTGCCGTTGTCGAGGATGTCGGCCCAGTAGGAGTCCTTGCTGCCCATCTTCACGTCGACGGTGACGCCCGCCTTCTTCGCCTGGTCGCGGAAGATGCTGGCGGCCTCGGTGAACCCGGCGGCGACGGCCGAGGTGTCGAGGGTGACCTTCAGGTTCTCGGCGCCGGCCTGCTTGAGCAGGGCGCGGGCCTCGTCGAGGTCCTGTTCGCGCTGGGGGAGGCCGTCGGCGTAGTACTCGTAGCCCTTGCCGAACAGGTCGTTGCCGATCACACCCGCGCCGGACAGGGCGCCGTCGACGAGTTCCTGGCGGTCGGCGATGAGGAAGAACGCCTCGCGTACACGCTTGTCGTCGAAGGGGGCCCGGTCGGTCTTCATGCAGAACGCCTGCATGGCGCTGTTGCGCAGCCGCACGATCTCGATCTGTCCCTTGCCCTCGTGGGCGCGGGCGGTGGTGGGGTTGAGTTCGTGGGCGTACTCGACCTGTCCGCCGAGGAGCGCGTTGACGCGGGCGGACTCCTCGTTGGCGATGACGAACTCGAGCTCGTCGAGGTGCGGGGCCCCCTCCCAGTAGTCGTCGTAGCGGCGGAAGACGGCGGAGCGGCCGGGGGCGAAGGAGACGAACCGGAAGGGGCCGGAGCCGATCGGCTTCTTGTCGAAGTCGGAGGCGTTCTCCGGGACGATGTACGCGCCGAACGCGGCCAGGACGTTGGGGAATTCGGCGGTGGGCCGCTTGAGGACGAACTCGATGCTCCGTTCGCCGGTGGTGCGGCTGGCGTCGAGGTCGATGGGGTCCAGGGACGCCCTGGCACGGAACGCCTGCTTCGGGTCGGCGATGCGCCGGTAGCTGTAGAGGACGTCGGCGGCTGTGACCGGCTTGCCGTCGTGGAAGGTCGCCTTGCGCAGGATTACCTGCCAGCGGTCCAGGGTCTTGTTCGACTCCCACTTCTCGGCGAGGCGGGGCTGGGCGGACAGGTCGGCGCCGTAGTCGGCGAGCTTGTCGTACAGCGCCTTGGCGCGGGCGGCGTCGGCGAAGAGGTTGGCCAGGTGCGGGTCGAGGGTCTCGCTCGCGCCGCCGCCGGCGAACGCGGCGCGCAGCCGCCCGCCTCTCTTCGGAGTGCCGTCGCCCTTGGCGTCGGAGCCCTCGCTGCCGGAGCCGCCGCATCCTGCCAGAGCGAGCGCGCCGAGTGAGGCGGCGCCCGTGGCGGCGAGGAAGCCGCGGCGGCGCAGACCGGGGAAGCGTTCGTCGTACATGACCGTTCCTTGGGGTTGTGGGTGTCAGTGGGTGGAGTTCAGGCGGGCGACGACGTGCAGCCGGTCCGCGTCCGTCGTGTCGCCGGGCAGCCGGCCTTCCCGCCACGGCGGCTCGGTGCGTGGACCGGGCCCGTCGTGGAGTTCGAGCACCTCGAAGCCGTGTGCGGCCAGCAGGTGACGCAGCTCCTGCGGGAACAACAGCCGCCACGCGGAACGCTGCTCGACCGCTGCCGACCCGTCGTCCACGGTCCACACGCGCGTACGGCGCAGGAGCTGGGCCGTGCGGTCCACGGTGAGCGTGGTGGTGGACTCGTGGACGGTGCCCTGCCGGGTGAAGGAATCGACCGTGGGCGTGTCCAGCAGGTCGCTACGGCCGAGGAAGTACGCGCCGTTGCGCATTTCCGCGATCAGCAGGCCGCCGGGGGCCAGGGCGCGGCGGCAGGAGGAGAGGAAGGCGTCGAGCTGGTCGTTGGTGTGGCAGTACAGCAGGGCGCTGTCCAGGCACACGACGGCGTCGAACACGCCCCGGCCCAGGTCGAAGCCGTGCAGGTCGGCCTGGACGTACTGGGGTCCGCGGTGGTGGGTGCGGGCGTGGGCGAGCATCGCGTCGGAGAGGTCGGCACCGGTCACGCTGCGGCCGGCGCCGTGGAGGTGGGCGGCGTCGCGCCCCGTGCCGCAGCCCATGTCGAGGACGCGCGGTCCCGCGCCGTGCCGCCGGAGGCAGTCCTCCGTCCAGCGCCCGGCCAGCCGGTCGGGGTCGGGGAAGCGGGCCTCGTACAGCTCGGGGTTGTCGGTGAGCAGGTTGTGCGCAGCGGTCGTAGAAGTCATCCCTGTCCCTCCTCAGGCCGTTGCGGGTACGGCGGGCTTCGACGGCGTCGGCAGCGACCCGAGCCGGTGCAGCCAGGCCACGCCCAGCGCGGAGGCGAGCCCGAACAAGGCGCAGCACGCCCACGGCAGCCAGCCGGCGTCGCCCCGCTCCCCGGTGTCCATGGCCCAGCCGACGACGGTGTTGCCGACGGCGGCGGCGATGCCGGAGACCACGTAGAAGATGCCGAAGTAGGTGCCGGTCAGCTCCGGCCGGCCGAAGCCGGGGATCAGTTCCATCACGAACGGCTGGGCGATCATCACCCCGAGGTAGAGCAGCAGGGCGCCGGCCAGGACGGGCAGGGCGCGCAGCACCGTGTCGGCCGCGCCGTCCGGACCGTCGGAGCCGACCGCCACCACGGCGGGCGGCAGGAACGCCATTGCCATGAGACCCAGGCCCGTCGCGATCCAACGCGCCCGGTCCCCCCGCCCCTTGAGGGCACGGGTGATGGGCAGCTGCAGCGCCAGGTTGGCGAGGGTGCCGACGACGAAGACGAGTCCGGCGGCGCCGTCCCAGCCGGTGGCCTGCCGGGCTCCGTCGGGCAGGAGCAGGTACAGCTGGTTCTCCAGGGTGAACATGCCGACCATGGCGAGCGCGAAGGCGAGGAAGGCCCTGTTGCCCAGGACCTCGCGCCAGTCCGCGAGGACCGTGCCCTTGCTCGGCTCGACTTCCCGGACCGGCAGCACGACGGCCTGCGCGACGGTGAGGGCGGCGAAGATCCCGGCGGCGGTGAGCGCGGACGTGCGGAAGTCCACGAGCAGCAGCGCGCTGCCCAGCAGCGGGCCGATCAGGGCGCCGGTGGTGGCGAACACGTTGAACAGGGCGAACGCCTCGGCCCTGCGCTCGGTGGCCTCCTGCGCGATGTAGGTGCGCACAGCGGGGTTGAACAGCGCCCCGGCGAGCCCGCTGAGGACGGACGCGGCGAGCAGCACGGCCAGGCTGTCGCCGAGCGCGAACAGGGCGAACCCGACGGTGCGCAGGGCACAGCCGGCGATGATGACGCCGCGTGCGCCGAGCCGGTCGGAGGCGGAGCCGCCGATGATGAACAGCCCCTGCTGGCTGAGGTTGCGCACGCCGAGCACGATGCCGACGACGGCCGCTGACATGCCCAGGTGGTCGGTGAGGTGGGTGGCGAGATAGGGGATGAGGAGGTAGAAGCCGATGTTGACGCCGAGCTGGTTGACCAGCAGGAGCTGGACCGCGAGCGGGAAACGGCGCATCTCACGCCACGCCTTCATACCCCCCCACCTCCTGAACTCCCAGGCCGGGACGGCCGCTTGCGCGGACGACGCCGTTCTCGCCGCCGATGCCGGTCCATGGGTCGTGGGCGAGCAGCAGGTGTCCGTCGAGGTCGGCCCAGCGGGCCCGGTCGGCGAGGTGGACGGCGGGCGCGAGGCCGAGACTGCTGGCGGTCAGGCAGCCCAGCATCAGCTCCGTTCCACTGCCGTCGATCGCCTCGGCGATGCGCAGGGCCGCATGCACGCCACCGCACTTGGCGAGCTTGACGTTGACTCCCTGGACGCGGCCGGCCAGGCGGCGCACGTCCTCCAGATCCACGGCGTCCTCGTCGGCGATGACCGGCAGCGGTGAGCGCTCGGCCAGCGCGCCCAGCGCTTCCGGGTCGCCGGGCGCGACGGGCTGCTCCACGGCCTCGACGCCGAGGTCGGCGAACCGGTGCAGCAGCGCCTCGGCCTGCACCACCGTCCAGGCGCCGTTGGGGTCGAGCAGGAGCCGGGCCCGGGGCGCCGCGTCGCGGATGACGCGGACGCGCTCCACGTCGTCCTCCGGGTCGGGGGTTCCCGCCTTGACCTTGATGATCTCGAAGCCGCTCGCTGCGAGACAGCGGGCCTGTGTCGCCGCGTGGGCGAGGGAGGTGATGCCGATGGTGCGGGCGGTGGCCGCGACCGGAGGTACGGCATCACCGAGCAGCCGGTGGACGGGGCTGTCCGCGCGCTTGCCGACGAGGTCGAGCAGCGCGGCCTCGGCGGCCGCGGTCACGGCCGGGGGAGTGCTCGCGTCGGCCGACTCGCCCGCCCGCAGGGCCTCAAGTGCGCTCTCGGGATCGGGGAAGCGGGCGAGATTCGTACCGGCGGTGGTGAGGAGCCGTTCCAGGCTCTGGGCGTCGAGTCCGTAGTAGACGCTGGTGACGGCCTCACCATGGCCACTGGTGCCGTCGTGCTCGATGGTCAGCCACACGGCGTCGCGGGTGGCCATGGTGGAGCGGGAGATGCGCAGCGGCTCGGCGAGATCGAGGCGTACGGTGCGCAGGTTGGCCTTCACGGGGTCCTTTCCGGATGGGATACGGCATGGGGGGCGGCCTTCAGCGGGTCGGTGACGCGGATGCAGCGCACCCAGCCGGTGGCCTCGGCCGCGCCGGGGTGCGGGATCTCGACGGGCCGGGTGGCCGCGGCGCTCGGGTCGAGGCCGTGGGCGGCGGCGAAGTCGTCGTCGTAGACCGTGCCCAGGTAGCGGTGCGGGCCGTCGGGGAAGACGGTGGCGACGACCGCGCAGGGATGGACGCGGGCGGCCCAGGCGGCGACGCGGGCGGCGGCGCCCGTGCTCCAGCCGCCGCTGACGAAACTGCCGCGGGCCAGTCGGCGGCAGCTGTCCACGGCCTCGGCCGGGCCGACCCAGTGGACCTCGTCGAAGGCGTCGTAGGCGACATTGCGCGGGTGGATGCTGCTGCCCAGGCCGCGCATCAGCCTCGGCCGTGCGGGCTGGCCGAAGATGGTGGAGCCGGTCGAGTCGACACCGATCAGCCGCAGCGCGGGCCAGCGCCGCCGCAGCGGGCCGATGATCCCCGCACTGTGTCCGCCGGTGCCGACACTGCACACCAGGATGTCCAGATGGTCGAGCCGGTCGACGAGTTCGGCGGCCAGGGAGGCGTAACCGGCGCTGTTGTCGGGGTTGTTGTACTGGTCCGGCCAGTACGCGCCGGGCAGCACCGCGAGCAGCTCCCGCAACCGGCCCAGCCGCGCCGCCTGCCAGCCGCCCCGGGGCGCCGGGCGGTCCACGATCTCCAGCCGCACACCATGGGCGCGCAGCAACTGCCTCATGGACGGCTCCAGTTCACTGTCGCAGACCAGCACGACGGGATGACCGAGAGCCTGGCCCGCGAAGGCGAGCCCGAGGCCGAGCGTGCCCGAGGTGGACTCCACCACCGGTGCGCCGGACCGCAGTTCACCGCGCTCACGGGCGCCCAGCAGCATCGACACGGCCGCCCGCGCCTTCATACCGCCCGCCGCCAGCCCTTCGAGCTTGGCCCAGAAGCCGGGATGCGGGCCGGGCAGGTCGGCCGTGATGCGGACCAGGGGCGTGCGGCCGAGCAGGGCGAGCAGTTCCGGGCGTTCCGGGCCGGCGAGGGGGCGTACGGCCGCCGTGGTCATCGTCCGCCCTCCGGACAGGGGCCACCGTAGCGGTGCACGGTGCCGGGACCGCCGTCGAGCCAGAAGAAGGGAAACGGCTCGGCGCACACCGCGCTCACCCCATGGCCGAGAAAGCGGGGCAGTACGGCGCTGCCGGTCTGGGCGAACATCACCAACTGCTTGCCATGAGCCAGCGCGTGCCGCCGCAGCGGCTCGAAAGTGCCGTTGCCCAGCGTCATCCCGGACACCAGCAGGGCGTCACAGCGGTCGGCCTCGGCCAGCGCGTCGGTGACGACCGCCTCACCCCACTCGGTCAGCCCGCCCTTGAGGTCACAGGGCACATAGCCCCGCCCACGCGAACGCAACGCCTCTAGAAGCGAGTTGACGACCCCCACCACCAGCACGGTCGCGTCGGTCGGCAGATCGAGCAGCGCGACGACGGCCTTCGCCCGGGCCCGGGACTTCTCCAGCGACGTCCCGGCGGGCAGCGGGACGGGCCGCGCCCCGTTCTGCGGAGTGTGCGCAGCAACGTGCATCAGATAGGCGTCCAGCGCGGCCACACGCACCGGCAGCAGCGGATGCTCCAGCAGGTGAGCCACGTTCGCGCCCACACACTCCTCGACCGCACGGTCCGGCAGCGCCCCGGGCTCGACCGCGCACGAGCCGACGGCCCCGCCCAGACGCAGGCTGAGGACCTCGTTGCGGTAGCCGGTGCCGCGCCCGTCGTGCCGTACCGCCTGCCGCGTGGTGAAGGCCACGGCGATCCTCTGCGTGGCCGGATCCGGACCCAGCTCACCGGCGCGGACACGCGCCACGAGCTCGTCGTACGACTCGTATGTCTCGAATGCCGCCCGGCGGGCTGTGCCGGTGACGGCGGTCATCGGATCACCAGCCCGGATCGCAGCTCACCGAGCAGGACCTCGACGTGGCCGCGGGCGCCCAGCCCCTCGGCGTCACCCGCCATGACGTGCCCGAGGTACTCGTTGTTGCTGCCCGCCGCCTTCACCTGCGTGCCGGGATCGGCGAGCTGCACCTCCAGCACACCGGGCGCGTCTTGGAGTTCGCCGCCGTCCAGCGACTCGAGCGTGCCCGAGGTCTCCGGCACGAGGAAGCCGATGGCCGCGCTGCGCAGCCCTGTGTCGCTGCGCCGCAGGTCGGGATCGCGGCCGAGGGACACCTCCACGAAGGCCGCGGCCAGGTCGATGCCGGTCACGTGGCGGACCAGCTCGGTGATGCGGTTCCCGGCGGGCCGAGGATTGACCTCGACCACGCGCGGACCGGCGGAGGTCAGCTTGATCTCGGTGTGCGCCACCACGCCGTCGGTCAGTCCGAGCGCCTTGAGCGCGGCGAGAGCCGTCTGCTCGGCGGCCTCGGCGGCGGCCGCCGGCAGAGCGGCCGGGAACATGTGCCCGGTCTCGATGAACGCGGGCGCCCCGCCGATGCTCTTGTCGGTCACGCCCACCACCTGGACCGCACCCGCGTGCGACACCGTCTCGACGCTCACCTCGGGGCCGTCCAACAGCTCCTCCAGCAGGACGGCGGGCTCCCGGCGCTGTCCGCGGGCGTTGACCGGGAAGTCGGCCAGCACCCGTACGGCGGCGGCGAGTTGCTCCTCGTCGTCCACACGCCGCACGTACATGCCCGCGCACAGGTCGACCGGCTTGACGACCATCGGGTAGCCGATAACCCGCGCCGCCCCGGCGATGTCGGCCCACTCCACGTGCACGGCGAAGCGCGGCCCGGGAACCCCCGCGTCGGCGAGGACGCGGCGGGTGGAGTCCTTGCGGCAGGCGTCCTGAACCGCCTCCGGGGTCGAGCCCGGCAGGCCCAGGTGCCCGGCGATCCGGGCCACGGTCGGCAGGTAGTAGTCGCAGGAAGTGATCACGCCGTCGAAGCGCAGCACGTCGTGCAGCCGCTCGATCTCCGGCAGCAGGGCGTCGGTGGCGTTGGTGTCGGCGGTGATCACGTTGCGGGCGCCGAGCAGCGGGTGCGCCGCCCCATCGGGCGCCGAGCGGAGGTAGTGATGCAGGTCGCGGGTGAGGAACGTGAACTCGTGCCCGCCCTCCCGGATCGCCCGTGGCAGCAGTCTGCTCATCGACCCGACCCAGCTCTCGACCATCAGCAGATGAGCCACAACTCCCCTTTTCGTACCAGTGGTTCAGACGTCAGGACAGCCCGGAGAACCCTCGGATGGGAGGGACCGGGCTTTGCGCACCGCACACGCTAGCGATAATCATTTTCATTTACCAGCCCCTTACCGAAGCCGTCGGGAGACAACCCCTTGCCTCGTCCCAGCGCCCTGCTGTGCGCCCTCGCCGCCGCGGCGGCCCCATTGCCCGCCATCCCCGCGCAGGCCACCGCCCCCGAAACACAGGCCCTCCACTTCGACGCCTGCCCCCGACTCCGTGCCGAGGCCCGCGGCCCCGGACCACGTCGAGTGCGGGCGGATCAGCGTCCCACTCGACTGGAACCGCCCCCGGGGACCGCGCATCGAGGTGGCGGTCTCGCGCGTACCCGCCTCCGGCACGCCTGCCGAGCGGCGCGGCTCCTGCTGGTGAATCCGGGAGGTCCGGGCGGTTCGGGCCTGCCCTACGCGGTGACCAAGCGCGCCAAACTCCCCGAGAGTGTGCGCCGCGCGTACGACATCATCGGCTTCGACCCGCGTGGAGTCGGCCAGAGCGCACCGGCCGACTGCGGAGCGATGGGCGGTCTCTTCGGCAGCCCGGGTGCCGACCCCGTACCCGTCGAACGGCGGCTGACGACTTCTACGAGCAGTGGCGACAGCGCGCGCTCTCGGGTTCGGGCGACGTCACTAGGCGGTGGGCACTGAGCGGCGAGACGTTCTACGTCCCCTGCCCCGCGTGCGGCGACGACGCCGCGGTCCCGGACGCCCCCGCCACCGCCCAGCCCGCCGCCGATGACCTGCCCCTGTGCTTCGCATGTGGCACCCGCCTCCAGCCCTGTGCCGCCGGCTGCGGCAATCTGGTGGGAACTCCCGCTGGCTGTGCGGCGACCTGCGGCGCGCCTCCCGGAAGGTCATGGTTCGTTCAGCACGGTGCCGTCCCCCTCCACGAGACGTCCGGGCAACTCCTCCGGCTCCACCCCCTCCACCAGGACGAACCGGTAGGACGTGCGATTGTTGCCCGGGTCCGGCTCCGCGAGCCACGCCAGGTCGCTCGGGTCGAGCCCGGCCGTCGGCCTCGGTGCCTCACCCGCCTGCCCGCCCCTCGGCGTGGACAGCAGCTCCCGGCCCCGCTCTGGAGCCTCGACGGCTTCGGCGCCGCCAGTGGCAACTGGACCGGCTACTGGGGCAAGCAAGGCCCCGAGCTCCTCGACCACCGCCTAGGGCCTGTCCGGCGGATCATGCCGGAGACGCGGGGTCTGGCACGCCGATCTGCGGCGTTGTCGTCGGTTGCCGACTCCCCCAAGTTCTCGGCTTCGCTCGAACAGGGGGGACCCCCATCGCGTCGACGCCCTCCTCCGCCTTGCAGCTCGACGCACCAGACCCCGCTCACCTGCGCCGACAAGGCACCGCCGCTTCCCTCCGACCTGATCCGCCGGACAGGCCCTAGCCCTGTACCGCGAGGAGCAGCGGATGGTCTTCGGGGCCAAGACGTATCGGGCGTTCGCGCGGATGCTGGCCTCGAGTACCGAGGGGTCCGAGGTGCGTGACCCATGGGTCACACGGATGAGGAGCCTGCCGGCAACGGTGGTGTCGACCACACTGGAGGGATCCCTCGACTGGCCCGATGCGAACGTCGTGAGCGGTGACGCCGTTGACGTCGTCGCTCGGCTCAAGGACGAGTCCGAGGTGCCGTTGCGCTCGCACGGCAGCCTGTCGATGAACCGGGCGCTGATGGCCGCCGGTCTGGTCGACCGCGTCCAGGTGACGCTCTTCCCTGTGATCACCGGTCAGACCGGGCTGGACCCGATCTTCCAGGGTGCGGCCGACTTCGACCTCAAGCTGATCGAGCGCCGGACGCTCGACGGCCACATCCGAGAGCTCATCTACCGGCCCACCCTGCATGTCTGAGACGCCATCCGCTTTCCGAACAAAGAACTCGCCACCACGGTCGACGAGAGCCGAGTGGCCCCCGCCGTCGACCCCGCCGCCTTCCCGGCGACCCAGAAGGACGCCTGGTACTGGACGGCCGGTGCCTCCGACCCCGAGCCCGCCGTGCGCTGGGCCCTGAACTACGACGACGGCTGCACCAACTACCGCAAGCTCACCACTGGATACGTTCGCTGCGTACGCTGAACGCAGCAGTGTCCGGTTCTCGCCAGTCCGCGGTAAATGCCTGGACTGAGGACCTCCCCCGACGGGACACTTCCGACTTCCGAACGTCCGGGAGTGTGATGGGGACAACAGACACGCGAGGGCCGACGCCGGGCAGGAGCGCGGTCGTTCTGGCACTGCGCCGCTACGGCCGGGAACTGCTGCGACTACGACGGCTGGCCCTGCCCGCGCTGCTGCTGCCGGCCGTGGGCAACATCGGCATCCGCTACGTCGCCCCCCTGCTGATCGCCAAACTGGCAGGACAGGCCGCCGACGACGGCGGTCTCACCCTCAGCTCGGCGCTGCCGTACGTGCTGGGCTTCGGCGTGACGCTGCTGCTCGCCGAGGCCGTGTGGCGGGTCGGGCAGCACTGCCTGAACCGCGTGGACGCCCTCGGCATGGAACACCTGTACGTGAGCGGCATGGACGAACTCCTCGCCAAGGACGCGGCATTCTTCCACGACAACTTCGCCGGCTCCCTGACCAAACGGGTGCTGAGCTTCGGCAAGCGCTTCGAGGACTTCGTCGACACGGTGACGTACCGGATCGTGGGCAGTCTCGTCCCCCTGATGTTCGGTGCCGTGGTGCTGTGGAGCTACGAACCGATGCTCGTCGCCGGCCTTCTTGTGATGATCGCGCTGACCGTGGTGGCCGCGACACCTCTGATCCGCCGCCGGCAGAGGCTCGTCAACGACCGTGAGGCGGCGATCGCCCGGGTCTCCGGCCACGTCGCCGACAGTCTCATGAACATGGAGACCATCCGGGCGTTCGCGGCCGAGCGGCGGGAGGCCGACGAACACCGCAGCCGTGTCGCGGACTCCCGGCGCCTGACGCTGAGGTCGTGGGACTACGGCAATCTGCGCGTCGACACCCTGATCGCCCCCCTGTCCGTGCTGACCAACGTGCTGGGCCTGTTGGTCGCCATCGCCTTCGGTGGCCCGGGCCAGGGAGTGGAGGAGGTCGTCGTCGCTTTCACCTACTACTCCAACGCGACCCAGATCATGTTCGAGTTCAACCAGATCTACCGGCGTCTGGAAAGCTCGATGACCGAGGCCGCGCAGTTCACCGAGCTGCTGCTGGATCCGCCCACCGTGCTCGACCCGAGGGAACCCGAACCGCTCGTACCACGGGACACCGGCATCCGCTTCGAGGCGGTGACCTTCGCTCACGCGGGT
Organism: Streptomyces sp. SD15; assembly: GCF_054462255.1. Lineage (NCBI taxonomy): Bacteria > Bacillati > Actinomycetota > Actinomycetes > Kitasatosporales > Streptomycetaceae > Streptomyces > Streptomyces sp. SD15. The sequence goes on from NZ_JBTLMO010000073.1 coordinate 29,867, forward strand.
GCGAAGCCGATTTTCCAGGGACTCGACCTGGACGTGCCCGCAGGCGCACGGATCGGTCTGGTCGGCAGGTCCGGCGGCGGCAAGACCACACTCACCCGGCTCCTGCTGCGGATGTCGGACATCGACGACGGACGCATCCTGATCGGTGGTCAGGACATCAGCCGGCTGCGTCAGACCGACCTGCGCTCACTGATCGCCTACGTCCCGCAGGAACCCGCCATGTTCCACCGCAGCCTGCGGGACAACATCGCCTTCGCCCGGCCAGGCGCCACCGACGAGGAGATCCACGCGGCGGCCGCGGCCGCGCACGTCACGGAGTTCGCCGACCAACTCCCCGACGGCTTCGGCACTCTGGTGGGGGAGCGGGGAGTGAAACTCTCGGGCGGCCAGCGCCAGCGCGTCGCCCTCGCCAGGGCCATCCTGCGCGACGCCCCGATTCTGCTGCTCGACGAGGCGACCAGCGCGCTGGACTCGGAGAGCGAGCTCCTCGTCCAGGACGCCCTGTGGCGGTTGATGGACGGGCGTACGGCCCTCGTGGTCGCCCACCGTCTGAGCACCGTCGCCGGCATGGACCGTCTCGTCGTCCTCGACCGCGGAAGCGTCGTCGAGCAGGGCACCCACGAGGAGCTGCTCGCGGCGAGCGGTGCCTACGCCAAGCTGTGGCAGCACCAGTCGGGCGGCTTCCTCGGCGAGAGCACCGAGTCGGGCCTCGGACGCCCGGTCCCAGGAGCCGGTGCCAGCGGGCTGCCCGGACCTGCCGACCCGCCGGACGGGGACCGCAGGACGTCGTCGCACGCTCCTACGAGCACCGGGTCCACGTGACCGAGTCGGTTCCCGTACATCCTCGACCGCAGGCGGCGTCACGCTGATACGTCCGTCGCGTGCGGCAAACCGCGAAGCGCCGGGGAAGAACGACCGCTGCTCCCGGACCGGCCGACGCGGTCCGGGAGCAGTCGGGAGGAAGGGGAATCCCCGGATCCGCAGGCGCCGGAAGTCATGCAGCCAGGCAACGTCCGCTCGACAACCCAGCGCTAGGTGCCTTGAGCAGTGCTCTGCCGGGTCCTGCGGCGGGCAGGTGCCGGGTCGATATCAGCTACTTCCGGGTACGCGGGGATCACACAGGCGCGGCAAGCGCGCCCCGCAGGCGTACGAGGTGCCATCCTCGCGTCGCACAGCGAGCGGACACGTTCACACTGGGCCCCGCCATTCGCCGGCGCCGTTGGTGAGTCCTGGGGGCTGACCATGATGTCGACCTTGGCGATCCGTTGTAGTCAGCCAGAGCCGGATTCAGGGTGTTCCATGAGGTGGGATTCATGTTCTGCGGCTCTGGGCCGGGGGGCTTTGAGCGTGGGAAGAATTGGCGGGTGCTGTCCTGCGGCGGGGTCTGACTCTTGAGATCTCTGGCCGGGGTGTCTTGCTCACGCTGTGTCGACCGCTGGCCGAGGATGGTGCGTTGCTGGTACCGGGCTGGCCGGGTGTGTCTCGATAGGGGCTTGCCGACCAGGCGTCGTCACGGTTCTGACCGTCCGCGCGGTCCGGTGCCGGCTACGCGATGCGCCATCGGGTCGGAAGGTCCAGGGGGCTGGGCACGGTGCGGCGGGCCGGAGTGGAGGGGACCGGCTCCTTCGGGGCGGCCCTGTCCCGCTACCTGCTGACCCAGGGCGTGGACGTGTTCGACGTGAACCGGCCCGACCGGACCGACCGCCGCCGGCGCGGCAAGTCGGACCCGCTCGACGCCCAGAACGCGGCCCGGGCGGTGCTGAGCGGGCGGGCGCGCGCCCAGGCCAAGTCAGACGATGGACCGGTGCAGATCGCCCGGATGTACAAACTTGCCAAGGGCTCGGCAGTAAAGGCCCGCACCCAGGCGATCAACCAGCTCAAGGCCGTCCTCGTCAGTGCCGACCCGAACCTGCGGGAAGAACTGGCCGGGCTGAACAATGCAGATCTTTTCCGTACCTGTGCAGGGCTCGCCGACGACGGCGACGAGGACGGTGAGGAGGCGGTGCTGCAGGCCACCCGCATCACACTGCGTCTGCTGGCCCAGCGAATCGGACAGCTCACGGAACAGATCCAGGACTTGGACGGCCGCCTGGCCCGGCTCGTGGAACGCCACGCTCCGCAGCTGCTCATGGTGGTGGGTATCGGTCCCGACACGGCCGTCACTTTGCTGATCACCGTGGGGGACAACCCAGAACGCCTGGGCAGTGAGGCGTCCTTCGCCGCGCTGTGCGGGGCCAGCCCCGTCGAGTGTTCCTCGGGCAGTCGCCAGTACCGTCGCCTCAACCGTGGCGGCGACCGTCAGGCCAACGCCGCCCTGCACCGGATCGTGCAGACTCGCCTGCGCGTCGATCCATGCACCCGGGACTACTACGAACGCAAGACCCGTCGCGAAATCGTCCGATGCCTCAAACGCTACGCTGCCCGGGAGGTCTTCCACCTGGTCAGGCCCACACTGCCATAACCCCTGCTATAGGCTCAGTGATACGGCGGAGCCCCTCGGGAACCATCCGGAGCACCTTGCCGAACCAGCGGCGCTGCGGTTCGGACAGGAGGGCGCCGAGCAGGGCCTGCTCGGCGTAGTACACCGGTGGACCTCCTCACGGCCGGCGGCGAGATCGGAGACTGCCTGGCGGTCGAGCGGCTGGTCGACCAGGCCAGGACGCTTGCCCGCCATCGACCACGCCTGGCACGGCGGGGAGGCGGTCAGCCCGGGAATCCGACCGGAGAAGATCCATACGGTGTAGCGGGCGACATCGGTCTGGATCGTCAACTGAACGACTCGAGCCCGGGTTTTGCAGGCCCAGCTGTCCCACTCCAGGCCGATGTCCCAGGCCCCGGGGACGGTGAGGGCGTGGCTCCAGCCGCCGGGGCCGGCGAACAGGTCGAGGATGATCCGCCTCACGAGGC
>NZ_JBTLMO010000074.1:0-32513 GCF_054462255.1 Streptomyces sp. SD15
ACGCGGTGTGCCGGTTGGCGGGGCACCGGCTTCGCCTGGATGGTGGCCGGCATGCAGGAGCCGCTGGACGCCGCGCGTTCCGTGTGTGCCGTCGACTCCGCCTTGGCGGGGTGATCGCCTGCGGCCAGCCGCCTTCCCCGGCGACTTCCTCGCCTCCGACACTCCCAGAGCGTTGAGCTCGTCCATCAGCCTCTCCCGCTCAGGTGGCCGAAAACGAGAATGCAAAAGCACCACCGCCGCCCCGGCCCCCGGGTTCGCCTTGGCCACCCGCCTCCACCCGGCCGAGCGTCTCGTCGACGTCGTCGACACCGATGCTGAGCAGGATCCGCGGTCCTCGGCGCCGAACAATTTCGTATAGAAGCCGAGCAGGAGACCGAGATCTTCCGGGTGTCGGCGGAAGGCCCGGCTGGTCGAACCACCCCCGCGTCGGCGTGGAGACTTCACCCTGGACGACGGTACCGTCGTGAGGTCCGGCGACACCGACCTCGGGCTTCGGTAAAACCGCCCTGCCAGACGATCTCCACCCCAGACTGCCGCCCGCGACCTGTACGAGCAGTCCGAAACGGGGCCACACCACCCCTGCTGACCAGCCACTTCAAGAGGGCGCAGCCTCAGTGTTCGACACGGTGGAGCGCGCCGTGGCGGTTCAGGCGGCGTTGGCTAAACTCGTTCGCGGAAGCGGGCCGGAGAAATCGTCGCAGGTTCGCTCCCGCGCGCCCGCTCTCCGAATGCGGTGCTGCTTCCAGCCGCCCTTGGCCCGTGGGGTGGGCTGGCGTCGTTCCAGGCTGCAGGCTGGTGAACTGAATCGGTACGGCTACCGTCGTGCTGCGTGAGGTGCCAGCAGGGGTGCTGCCCGTTGGGACGGTGTCAGGTGCGCAGCCGTGCTTCTACCTGGCCGTCGGTTATGCGGGTGTCGAAGGCGGGTTGGGGTGCGGTGGCCGGATCAGTGATGTTCCAGCCGTCGGTCAGCCGGAAGGTGCTGCCGTGCCAGGGACAGCGCAGGCAGCCGTCTTCCAGGGTGCCCTGTGACAGCGGGCCCGCCAGGTGACTGCAGTGTTCGGCTAGCACGTGCACCGTGTCGCCCGGCTGGCGGACGGCGACCACGGCCACGCCGTCGAGATCACGGTGCGTCGGTCGGCCTTGTGGAAGGTCGGACAGGTCGGCGACGTAGTGCCAGCCCGGCTCCACCAGCTGCGAGGGTGTGGGCGCCGAGGTCGAGTCCGATCGGGGAGTTGAGGCGGGTGAGTTGTGCCGTCGTGACCCCTGCTTCGCGCAGCCGCTGGTTGCGGTTCTCGTGGGTGCGGCGGGAGCCCATCGCGCCGATGTATCCGACGGGGAGACGCAGCGCCAGGGTGAGTAGGGGGATGTCGAATTTGGCGTCGTGTGTGAGGACGCAGACGGCGGTGCGGGCGTCGGTCTCAGTGGCTGCGAGGTAGCGGTGGGGCCAGTCGAGGACGACTTCGTCGGCGTGCGGGAATCGGGCAGTGGTGGCGAAGACGGGGCGGGCGTCGCAGACGGTGACGCGGTAGCCGAGGAAGCGCCCGGCCTGGCTGAGAGCGGCGGCGAAGTCGACGGCGCCGAAGATCAGCATCCGGGGCGGAGCGGCAGGCCCCCCCGGTCTTGAGATCGTCATGCCCGTTCGTGTGCGCGGGGCTCATGCCCTGGTCGGCGGCCCGCTAACCCGGCGCATGACGGCTTTACTTACTCCGTCGTCACGAGGCCGATTATCTCGCTGCCGAACAACCGGAAATCTATGTTGGCTGGAGTAGACATTGGGTGATCGACTGGCTATGGTTTCTCTCGTAGCCCAGAGAGACAGCAGGGCCCGGCAGACACGAACTACCGGGCAGCAGTACGCAGGACGGTGCGGTGGTGGAGTTTCGAAGCCAGGGTGGTTGCAGGACGGCGACGGGACTGACGACCGGACCGGGTGGCCCGCAGTGATCAGGGGCCACCGTGAGCAGGACCGCAGTTGATGCAGTGGCAGTACCAGTAAGTGCAGTTCGCAAGGCCCAGCAGTGAAGAGAGTGAGCGGTACCTCGGTGAAGGCGTCGGCTGCGGGCGCGCGCACCGGGAAGTTCGGCAGTGGGGTTCCAAGCCAGAGCAGACGCAGGACGGGCGACGGGGCTGGCTGCCGGAAAGTGGCGCTGTGACAGGTCACTGAGCGGTTCGCAATACCAGCAGTACGCAGGAGAGCAGTACCAGCAGTTAGTTGATCCAAGAGGGAAAGAACGGAGGGGCCGAGAGCCATCAGGATCGCCCGGGCGGAAGTCGTGAGCCCGGGTACCGCAGGACATCGATAGTGAGGTGGTCTCCGGTCGAGCAACCGCGATCCCCGCACAAGCCCTCATCCCCCGTGAGCTGGTGCGGACTCAGAAGGCCGGCGCAGTATCAGGGCCGGCAGATGGTGTAGCAGTTCCTTCGGGGCCCTGGCGTGAATAGCGCCAGGGCCCCTCCACGCGTTCCATGAGAGAGGTGCAATGACAGCAGACGACTCGTTCGGCCGTCTCGATGACGACGACTACCCCGCCTACACGATGGGCCGGGCCGCCGAGATGCTCGGCACCACCCAGGGATTCCTCCGCGCCATCGGTGAAGCGCGCCTGATCACCCCGCTGCGCTCCGCGGGCGGACACCGCCGTTACTCGCGCTACCAGCTGCGCATCGCCGCTCGCGCCCGGGAACTCGTCGACCAGGGCACTCCGATCGAGGCCGCCTGCCGCATCGTCATCCTCGAAGACCAGCTCGAAGAAGCGCAGCGCATCAACGCCGAATACCGCCGCGCCGCCGGATCAGCGAACCCGACAACCGCCGCCTGAGGCGGCCAGGACGTGCCACCCGCGCAGGACTTCACTGCCTGTCACCCTCACAGGTCGCCAGCGACGCGCAACGTGCTGCGCAGCTTCGCCTTCCACGGCCGCGGAGCTGGAGCGATCGGACGCACGCAGGCTCGCTTCCTCCCTTGTGTGTGAGCAGCTGGGGCGCTTATGGCGGTCGATAGCGGCTGTGAGGGCTAGGTTGATGCAGTCTCCCCGTGCCGTTCGGGTGTGGTGGTTGAGGCTGCTTCCCGCAGCACAGTGAGCCTGCGGCGTTCCACGAGCGCCGGGCCCACCTCGGCTCCCGCAGATGCCGCGGCCCGGTGCGTCCCTGGCGGCCAGCTTCGAGACCGGGTTTCCGCGCTTCCGGGTTGTGCCCGTGGGGAGTGCTCGATGTGGACGGTACGGGGGCCACGTCTCGCAAGGCACACGGTCGCCGGGCGACCGGCGGCCGTCGCCATGAGCGGACAGCAACTGCCGAGACCGGTCCGGTTATGTGGTGGCCGTGGTGAGGGCGATGTCCGCGGTGATGCGCTTGCCGAGGAGTGTCCGCTCGACAGTGACGCTCTGGGCAAGTGCTCTGACGATCTCAAGGCCGTGCTGGCCCACGCGTTCGGGATCGTGGGCTTGGCGGCCGGTACGACGGGATTGCTGTCCCAGAGTTCAACCCGCACCACGGCACCGGTGACCCGCAGACGCAAAAGGGCCGGTCCCGGCGGGTACTTGCGGGCGTTCGTGACCAGTTCGCTGACGGTCAGCTGGACGATCTCGACCGTGGCGGTCACCACCGGGATGCCTTGGTCGTCTCGCGCCGTCGTCAGGAAAGCCGATGCCAGATGGCGGGCCTGGGCTATGCGGGAGCCGTCGCTGTCCAGCGCGAGCGATGCCTCCAGCAGCGAGGCCGCCCCCGCCGTCGGCCCCACTCGTCTCGTCCATCCGTGCCCGCTTCCCTCTCCCCGCCCGCTACCCCTTTTAGGGCCGGTATGCCCGCCCGGAACGTTACCCTCCAGCACAGTTACACGGGGGCAGCGCCCTTATAGGGTGTAGCGCTTCCGGTGCCCTCTTTGGGGGCGTTGGCGGTGCCGCAGAGGATTGTTGAAGGAGACGCGTCAGACATGCACGAGACGGCCGGGCAGGGCGCCCGGCCTATGATCAATCAGGCAACCGCCGCAGGCATCCGCGTCCTGGCGCTGAGCGGCGAAGTCGACGCCGGTAACGTCCACCTCCTGCGGCAGGCCCTCCGCGTAGACGGCACCAGAGCGTCGCGGACGCTTCTCGACCTCAGTGCGCTCGCCTTCCTGGATGCCAGCGCCATCAGTGCCCTGGCCGCCGCGCAACGCGATGCAGCGTCCGCCGACGGCTGGATCCGGCTGGCGTCCTTGAGGGCAACGGTTCAGCGGGTCGTTGAAATGGTTGGTCTCGACACGGTCATTCCCTGCTACCCCACGCTTCGTCAAGCCCTTACTTCCTGACGCCAGGCAACGGCGCCCCGCTCCCGGTCAGCGGTCGGACTCTCGCCGCAGGTCGTCAGGAGTGCGGGGCGCCCGTCGGGCAGACGGCGAACGAACACCGAATTTCCAGCTCGGCGGTCAGCTGCCATGTCCGGGGAAGCGGAGCCTTCGTGCCCGCGGCACTGCCGGAGGGCGCAGTTTGCCCGACACGATCCACGGTGGGGTCCCCGCACCGGACCGAAAGCTCGACTACTGCTCTGGACGCGGCGATCAGCGCAGGTCCGCCTCATCGTGTTAGCCGTTGTTGAAGGCGATCTTTCGGACGGCCGCGCACGTCATAGCGCCCTGGCGGCCATGGTAGCGGCTGACGACTCCGCTCCCTTTTTTGGAACGTTGCACTGCGAGTGAGTCAATATCTGTGTTCGTGAGGTGAGAGTTTGACGGACGGTGTAGTGAGAGTTTTTGCCGCAACAAGTGGAGTGGAATTACTTAACCGACGCGGGCCGTTGCGGCGTGCTACTGTCCGTCTCAGTTGCAGTTGTGGTTCCCGAAACTTCAAGTGCTCCCACCCCGCTCTTACCGGGGAGAGCGCTTTTTTATTTCCGGTCATTTTCCGGCGGGGTAATCATCGCGGCGACACGGTGCTCGCACAGTGCGGACGTCGGTGTACTGCCCCAAAGGAGATATGACATGGCTGCTGGTACCGTGAAGTGGTTCAACGCGGAAAAGGGTTTCGGCTTCATCGAGCAGGACGGTGGCGGCGCTGACGTGTTCGCCCACTTCTCGAACATCGCCGCCCAGGGCTTCCGTGAGCTGCTCGAAGGCCAGAAGGTGAACTTCGATATCGCGCAGGGCCAGAAGGGCCTGACGGCCGAGAACATCGTTCCGGCCTGACAGACTTGCAGCTGGGGCCCGCATCCTTCGGGGTGCGGGCCCCAGCTGCAGCCATTTCCCGCGGTGGTTTCACCCGCGGGACGGCTCGGAGGAACCGCAGTCTCACCACACGCGGCTCCTCCTTCGGGATGCAGGCGCATCCTGAAGAGCTACACCGCAGTCACCGCCCGGATTTTACGACCCCACTGCGTCACCTATTTCGGCATTTACGCCCGCGTGGATTCCCGTCGGCCGGATTTGCTTTGACATCGGTCCATACTAGTAATTCCGTGCTGCTCATCGCTTGCGGGAATTCCTTGATATGTGCCACATCGAGGAAGGCTCCACATGAACCGCACACGTACGAACGACCGCTCCGCCCGCGCCCGTAAGGGCGGTGCCGACGCAGGAAGGGGCGGCAGTCGCTTCGGCTCGTCGGCACCGCGCCGTTCCGGCGGCCCGGCCCGTTCTGGCGGTTACGGCCGTCGGCCCGCCGCGGTGCAGGGGGAGTTCGCGCTCCCCAAGACGATCACCCCCGCACTGCCTGCCGTTGAGGGCTTCGCCGATCTCGGCATGCCCGAGCAGCTGCTGGCCGAACTCGGCAGGCAGGGCGTGAGCGCGCCGTTCCCGATCCAGAGCGCGACGCTGCCGAACTCCCTGGCGGGCCGTGACGTCCTGGGCCGCGGGCGCACCGGCTCCGGCAAGACCCTCGCCTTCGGCCTCGCCCTGCTCGCCCGTACCGCCGGACGGCGTGCTGAGCCCCGCCAGCCGCTGGGGCTGATCCTCGTCCCGACGCGTGAGCTGGCGCAGCAGGTGACCGACGCGCTCACTCCGTACGCACGATCCGTCAGACTGCGGCTGGCCACGGTGGTGGGTGGGATGTCGATCGGCAAGCAGGCCGGCGCGCTGCGAGGCGGAGCGGAGATCGTCGTCGCGACCCCTGGCCGGCTCAAGGACCTCATCGACCGTGGCGACTGCCGGCTGAACCAGGTGGGCGTCACGGTGCTGGACGAGGCCGACCAGATGGCTGACATGGGTTTCATGCCGCAGGTCACCGCACTGCTCGACCAGGTGCGTCCGGAGGGGCAGCGGATGCTGTTCTCCGCCACCTTGGACCGTAACGTCGACCTGCTGGTGCGCCGCTATCTGACCGACCCTGTCGTGCATTCGGTCGATCCCTCGGCCGGTGCGGTCACGACGATGGAGCACCACGTCCTGCACGTCCACGGCGCTGACAAGCACGCCGCCACGACCGAGATCGCCGCTCGCGACGGTCGGGTGATCATGTTCCTGGACACCAAGCACGCCGTCGACCGGCTCACCCAGGACCTGCTCAACAGCGGGGTACGGGCCGCCGCGCTGCACGGGGGCAAGTCGCAGCCGCAGCGCACCCGCACGCTGGCGCAGTTCAAGACGGGGCACGTCAGCGTGCTGGTTGCGACCAACGTCGCGGCGCGCGGCATCCACGTCGACAACCTCGACCTCGTCGTCAACGTCGACCCGCCGACCGACCACAAGGACTACCTCCACCGCGGCGGACGTACCGCCCGCGCCGGCGAGTCCGGCAGCGTCGTCACCCTCGTCACACCGAACCAGCGCCGCGATATGGTCCGCCTCATGTCGGACGCCGGGATCCGGCCGCAGACCACCCAGATCCGCTCGGGCGACGAGGCCCTGAGCCGGATCACCGGCGCGCAGGCCCCCTCCGGCATCCCGGTCGTCATCACCGCACCGGTGGTCGAACGCCCCAAGCGCAGCGCCTCCTCCCGAGGCCGCCGCCGCCCCGCTTCGGCAACCCGGCGCGCGCCCGTACGAAAGTCCGTCTTCGACGCCGCGGCCTAGACCTTCGTGATCAGGAAGCTGACCCATCTCTGCAGGAGGCACCTTTTGACGCTGGTTCAGATGCAGCCCCGCCCGGCGATCGCCAGCCCCGTGCGCAGGACGGTGGCTGAGGTCGTGGACGCGGCCGGACCGCAGGTCTGTGACGACATGAGCGTCGAGGTGGCGCTGTCCGTCATGGCCGCCGCCCGCACGGGCCGACTGGTCGTCTGCGACCAGGACGGCCAGTGCACCGGACTAGTCACCCAGATTGAACTCACCGCGGTCCGCGACAGCTCCGCTTACACGGACCGCGTCCGCCTGCGCGACATCCTCGGCGACCACAGGTCGTTCACCTCACCCGTGACCACGATGGCCGAAGCCGAGCACGCGATGCGCTCCCGCCGGCTCGGTGCCCTGCCGGTGGTCGACGGGCAAGGCAGCGCCCTGGGCGTCCTCGCCCTCTCCCGTTGAACCGCCTCACCCTGGTCGGACCGTTCTCTCCTTCTCCCTGTGAGGCCACATGCGCTGCGTCATTGCCCGCTTCCCCTTCGAGCTCACCAAGAACGGCGTGCTGGAATCGATGAAGGGCATCAAGCCCGAACCCGGCACCGGCGAATCCGTGATCATCGGCCGCCGCCACTACCCCGTCAAGCAAGTCGGCCAGGTCATCACCCGCCAGGACCGCCGTGACTTCAGCGCCGCCGAAGTCCTCCGGGCCATGACTCAGCTCGGCTTCACCTGCCGCACCCTCCCCACGGCCGCACCCGTACGCATCCTCAGCTCGCTCCAGCAAGCTTCCGCGATGCTCGGTACTCCCGTGTCCGTCTGACGGGACAGGCAACGAGCCGACGCCTGAACAGCAGTGTGGGCCCGACCGGCGAGCGCCGGTCGGGCCCACACTGCTTGCGACGGGGTTCCGTCGCAGTGGTCGCTCAGTGGTCGGAATAGCTGAAGTCGCCCATGGTCCAGGCGCTGACGTCGTCGATCGCCACACGGTACATCCCGCCTGTCTCCGGGATGCCGACCGTGCCCTGCAGGATCCGGGCGACATGGAAGTGAAGATGAGTGGGCGGCCCGTTCTTCTTCGCGGGGGTGTCGAAGGCGGCGGAGAATTCTCCCAAGCGGGCGGAATCTGTCAGCACATCCGACACCCTCTGCCTCCACACTGCTTCGGGAGCCAGCCGACCGGTGATGACAGCGCCACCGGTGACCACGGTCAGGGACATCTGGTTGCTCTGCCCGGACTCCACCAGGGCGGCGACGTCAACGAGCAGCTCGTCAGGCTTCGACATGGGGCAGATTATATTTACCGGCCATCCGGGTGCTTAGCGGTGGCGCCACCGGGCAAGACGGGCGCTCATGGTCTTGCCGCCGGAGGCCCGGCGGGTGACCGCGGTGGCGCGGGCGAGGCGGTTGACCATGGGCCAACAGAAGCCCCCTGCGCCGCCGTTCAGGTCAGGGGTGCGCATGCGCGGCGCATGCCGACTGGGGTCGTGGACGGCCACCTCGATGGTGTCGGGGTGCGCAGTCAGTTCCCATGTGCAGCGGCCCCGGGCCGTGGCGCAGGGCGTTGGTGACGAGCTAGGACACGACCAGGACCACGGTGTCCGCTGCGTCAGGGGCCACGGCCGGCTGTCGCAGGCATTCGAGGAAGGCCCGTGCCGTATCGCGTGCGTCGGCAACGGCTGTCGTGGAACGGACGGTTGTGGCGTTGACGGCCATCGTGTTCATCAGAGTCACCCTGGTCTCTGGACCGTCCATGCCCGGCCTTGCCTACCCGATCTCTTGCCCCGTCCCGCCACCCGCCAAGGCACTGCCGTGCGTCCGCGTCACGCCCGTGTCACGGTGCCGGCCCACGGCCTGCTCGAGTCGGGGCCCCGCGCCGGTTCGAGCAGGCGGCCCATCCGAGGCGGACGCCACCGGTCGGGCGAGCACGGCCAGCCGGGCGAGGGCGCAGAGAGTTACCGCGGGCCGATGAAGTAGATCCTCTCGAGGCGCTGACGCGGCAGCAGGAGCGGCAGTCTGCGGATTGCGGCACCGGCACCGGCGTGCACGGCTTCCACGAACTGCTGCTCCGTCGTGGGGCCGGGATCGTCAAGGCCGGCGCAGGCCCTCGTGCTACGCCCGTCATCGGCCGGCCTGTCGGGGTGTTACGGCCGGAAATATGAGGTGCCCAGTGGTGGCCGGTACCCGCCGACGGTAGCCGCGGCGCAGTCGGCGGCGTCACGGTCAGCCCAACGGGCTGCCCGGCTGCGGGGCACTCCCAGCGCCAGACCTGAGCTTCAGGCAGATCCGACCGTCCATAGACCGATCGAGGCGGATAGCTTCATCTCGGGGCACACGGAAATCTATGTTTGCTGGAGTAGACATTGGGTGGTGGTGTGGCTATGGTTTCTCTCGTAGCCGAGATCGAGCGAGGCCCGGCAGAGATGAACTGCCGGGCAGCAGTACACGTAGTTGCAGTTCGCAGGACGGTGCGGTGGTGGAGTTCCGAAGCCAGGGTTGTCGCAGGACGGCGACGGGGCTGACGACCGGACCGGGTGGCCCGCAGCGATCAGGGGCCGCCGTGAGCAGGACCGCAGTTCACGCAGTAGCAGTTCCGTAAGTGCAGTTCGCAGTACCAGCAGTGCGGTTGTCAGTGGTTCCTCGGTAAAGGCGTCGGCTGCGGGCGCGCGTGCCGGGAGGTTCGGCAGTGGGGTTCTAAGCCAGAGCAGATGCAGGACCGGCGACGGGGCTGGCTGCCGAAGAGTGGCGCTAGGCGAGGCCACCAGCAGTTCGCGGTATCAGCAGTGCAAGCAGTACGCAGTCCCCGTTTGGTAAGTGATTGGTTCAGAGGGAAGAACGGAGGGCTTCAGCGCCATCAGGATCGCCCGGGCGGAAGGCTCGAGCCCGGGTACCGCAGGACATCGATAGGTAGGTGGTCTCCGGTCACGCATCCGCGATCCTCGCATTCCCCGTCCTCTCCCGGGTGGGCCTGCGGAACAAGTAGGCCGGCGCAGTATCAGGGCCGGCAGATGGTGTAGCAGTTCCCTTCGGGGCCCTGGTGCCGTATGGCACCAGGGCCCCTCCACGCGTTCCACAGTGAGGTGCAATGACAGCAGACGATTCCTTCGGCCGGCTCGATGACGACGATTACCCCGCCTACACCATGGGCCGGGCCGCCGAGATGCTCGGCACCACCCAGGGCTTCCTCCGCGCCATCGGCGAAGCCCGCCTCATCACCCCGCTCCGCTCCGAGGGCGGCCATCGCCGCTACTCCCGCTACCAGCTGCGCATTGCGGCCCGCGCCCGGGAGCTCGTCGACCACGGGACCCCCATCGAGGCCGCCTGCCGCATCGTCATCCTCGAAGACCAGCTTGAGGAAGCCCAGCGCATCAACGCCGAATACCGCCGCGCCGCCGAATCGGCGAATCCAACAGCCGCGTCCTGAGACGGCTGGGACCTACGGCTTTCCCGGCAGCTTCGCCGCTGCCGCTCACGCACGCTGCCCGGCACGCAAAGCGCAGCTTGCAGGAGCAGACGTTCAGACGCTGGTCCAGGCGTCGAGGAAGGCCGTCCGTCCAGCCGGATCGTCCGACCTGTGGTCTGCGTGCAGGACGCGCCAGGCGGTGAGCTCGAGATCTCGCAGCCACAGTTCTGCGATGACCTGTGTCTTGAGGTCGGGAAAATGGTCGGACTCGGCGAGGGCTTGACCGATCACCCCCCCGGCCGCGACGCGCTGGGGCAGGGTCACCTCATCGACGGCCGAGAGAATCTGTCGGGCAGGGGTTCCTTCTCCTGCCAGGGAACGCAGCACCAGAGCCTTGATGTTGACGGGGAGCAGGTACGCAGTGCCCGAAGCCCCCCCACAGGTCCGACCAGAAGCGTTCTCCTGCCTTGGTGGGGGGCAGGTAGCGCGGCCGGCAGTCCGAGGAGATGGCCGGTGGCCACATACCCATCGGAGTGGGCAGCTGCGACGACTGCGATGCCGGCGACGCGCTCCACATCGAGTTGGCCCGCTTCGAGATGCGGAGCCAGGCCCAATTGGTGTTCCAACTGGTGTGCGAGGGGGGCGGATACGTGGGGGCAGACCTCAGGAAGCATCGACGATCCTTGCGCGTAGGCAAGCAGAGATGCCCGTTCGGGAGCCCTGATCGTTCCCATGACCAGCCGATCTACTCGGCCTCGGCAGGCCCGATTGACGCCAGGATCAACGAGGTCGGAGTTCAAACGGTTGCGGAACACCATGCCGGCGACGTGGGCGTGGTGTTCGCGACCGGACTCCTAGAATGCCGTCGGGGTGTCGTCTTCCAGCATGACCCCATGATCACCGGTGACGCCCAGGAGTCCGAGGGAGGACGAGAAGCTGTGTCCCGCGACGCCGCTGAAGCCGAACACATCCACGCCGCCTCAGGGGGTGGAGAACGCCGTGAAGACGGGCTGCCCGTCGGATCACAAGATGACGGGGCAGGGAAGAACGCTCACCCGGTCGCCACTCTGGTGGAGCGGGCGGCCGACCTGGCGGAACCGATCAAGCCGAGGTTGCGTGGCTGGCTCCATGCCGCAATGGTCCCCGCCGCACTGATCGCAGGCATCGTGCTCATCTGCCTGGCTCGCACCCCGCAGGCGGCCCTGGCCTGCGCCGTGTACTCGGTCACCGCCTGGCTGCTGTTCGCAACGAGCGCCGTCTACCACCGCGGCACCTGGGGGCCGCTCGGCGAGGCTCTTCTGCGACGTCTAGACCATGCCAACATCTTCCTCATCATCGCCGGCACCTGCACGCCCCTGGCCGTGCTCCTCCTCCGGCCGGACCAGCGGTCCGTGCTGCTGTGGATCGTGTGGGCGGGCGCATCGGCCGGCATCGCGTTCCGGGTCCTGTGGGTCGGAGCGCCGCGCTGGCTGTACACCCCGTGCTACCTGGCCCTGGGATGGGCACCGGTGCGCTACCTGCCCGACTTCCTGCACACCGGCGGAGCGGCCGTACTCACCCTGATCGTGGCCGGCGGTCTCCTCTACAGCGCGGGCGCGGTCGTCTACGCCCTCCAGCGACCCGACCCCTCGCCCCGCTGGTTCGGCTTCCACGAGGTGTTCCACGCCCTGACCGTGGCGGCCTTCACCGCGCACTACATCGCCATCTCCCTGGTCACCTACTGACCGCGACAGGTGTTCCGGCCCGCGCCGCTCATCGCCCCCCACGTTGCCGCGCGCTGGACCGCGACAGGCCGGGCGGTCTCCGAGGCATCGCGCCGCCCGTGAAGGTCGTCCGTCGTCCGGCCTGCAAGTTGGCTGCTCTCCAGGGTGTGACGCTCCGTAGGCAGGTAAGGAGGGAGGAGCGAGATAGTGACGACAGCGGTCTTCAGCTGACCTGCGACAGAGGGGGCCCCGTGTTCGAGGCGCAAGACATCAGGGAATGGCGGGGCCACGACGTGGTCGACCACGAGCGGCACAAGATCGGCGTCCTGGAGGCGGTTTACGTCGACACGGCCACGGACCAGCCCGTGTTCGCGACGGTCACAGTCGGCCTGCCGACCCGGCACCGGCTGGTGTTCGTCCCCCTGGGCGACGCGACGGTCGGTCCCGGTTATCTGAAGGTCGCCTACGACAGGAAGCAGGTAAAGGAAGCGCCCTCGATCGGCACGGATGGCGAACTGCTCGCGGAGGACGAGAAGACGGTCTTCGCGCACTACGAGCTCGCCTACCGCATGGGTGAGGGTGGCGAACGTCGCCTCGCCCGCCGCTGATGCCCCCAACAACGTCTCCCACCATGAGGTGACACCAATGGCTCTCTTCCTCTTGCTGATCATTGTGGCCATCGTGCTCGGCATCATCGGTGTGGTCGCGAAGGGCCTGTTCTATCTGTTGGTCATCGGCGTGGTGGTTCTGGTCGCCGACTTCGTCCTCCTCGGCCTGCGCCTGGGCAGCCGCCGCAGGCACCTTCCCCGGTGACGCGGTCAGCCGGGCAAGCGTCCCCCGGGCCGCCCGCCCAGGGACCGGACGTAGCGGAGTGTCAGAGGCGTCGGTGAGGTCGGCGCCGTGTCGGCGTCCCGCTCGGAGTGGCCGATGCCGTGCCAGCCCAGGCACATGACGGTCGCGTCGTCCTCCAGGTGGTCGTGGCTGGCGTCGACGACCGCCGCGATCAGAGTAAGGGCGGGTATCCAGCGCCCCCCGTTATAGGGGCGTCTGTGAGTCAGCCCGAGTAGTTATGGGCCGGCGGCAGCGCCCGCAGGGCCTCGGGGGCCGCTGATCTGGGCAAGGCCCTGACTGATTGCCTCCGGAACCGGATGGGACGCTTGGTCGGGGGCGTGGTGTGGAGCGGCTCGGCGGGGCTGCCGCGTGGTGCTGCGGCGTGTCAGCGGGACTCCTGTGCGCTGAGCAGAGTGAGGGCGTTGCGGATGCCCTCTTCGAGGAGTTCGTCGGAGAGTCGCCGGTCGGCCAGGGCGCGGGAGAGCTGCAGCGTCCCGACCATCATGGCGTAGACGCTGAGGGTCTTCTTGTGCACCGAGCGCGGATCGGCAGGTGCCAGGCGAGCGGCGATACCGTCGATGACGGCGAGCACGCCGTCGGTGTACGCCTGCTTGGTCTCGTCCGCGCAGCGCCCGATCTCATCGAGGAGTGCGGCGGAGGGGCAGCCGTCGTCGGGACTGTCGCGGTGCTGGGGCGACAGATACCACCGTACGATCTGCTCGAGTCCGGCGATCCCGGGGGCCGCCTGCTCGATGACGTTCGCGTACTGCACGCGCAACTGGTCCGCGACCGCGGCGGCCACGAGATCGTCCTTGGATTCGAAGTGGGCGTAGAAGGCGCCGTTGGTCAGTCCGGCGTCCGCCATCAGCGTCGAGATGCCCGAGCCGTCGATACCGTCCTGCTTGAACCGGCGGCCGGCGGTCTCGATGATCCGCTGCCTCGTCGCCTGCTTGTGCTCTTTCCCGTAACGCGCCACGCACTCGCTCCTTTGTGCGCCGGAAGGGTCACCCGCCCTCCGCCGACTTCGCCATCATATTGGATTACGAACGCACTCCAATGGTAGGCGAACGGCGTCTTGGAGCACCGCCACGCCTTCTCTGCGGCCAGCCCGATTCAGTCGTTGCCGGGCGCCATCGAGATCACGACCTTTCCGGCCGTGGTACGCCCCTGCTCGACGTACGCCATCGCCTCGAGCGTCCGGTCGAAGGGGAAAGTTCGGTCGATGACCGGGCGGAGCCGTCCGTTGTCATACAGGGCGCCGAGTTCACGGAGCTGGGCGCCACTGGCCTGCATAAAGAAGAACTGATAGCGCACACCCAGGGCCTTGGCCTGCTTGCGCACCTTGCGGCTGAGCGCGTTCATGGCCACGCCCATGAACGACGGGGCGTCGAGTTGCCTGGCGAACCCGACGTCCGGCGGGCCGACGACACCGATGGCCAGGCCGCCCGGCTTCAGCACAGTCAGCGACTTCTCGAGGTTCGCCCCGCCAAGGGAGTCCAGCACCAGGTCGTAGCCGGACAGCACCTGCGAGAAGTCCTCCTTGGTGTAGTCGACGACGATGTCGGCGCCGAGGCTCCTGACCAACTTCTCGGTGCGGGAGTTCGTGGTCGTCGCCACCGTGGCACCGAGGTGCTTGGCGAGCTGGATGGCCGTCGATCCGAGGCCACCGGCACCGGCGTGGATGAGCACCTCCTGACCCGGCATCACGTGGGCGCGGTCGACGAGGATCTGCCAGGCGGCCGAGGCCACCAGCGGCACCGCGGCCGCCTCGCGGAGGGTGAGTGACTCCGGCTTGGGCGAGACGTCGTCCTGGTCGATCGCAATGAACTCGGCGAAGCCTCCGATCCGCAGGTCGCGGGGACGTGCGTAGACCTCGTCGCCGACTGTCAAGTCGCGTACGGCCGACCCGACCTGCGTCACGATGCCGGCGACGTCGTGGCCGAGCACGAACGGAAGCCTGTACTTCAGGAGTCGTTTGAACTCCCCGTTGCGGACCATTTTGTCCAGCGGGTTGATGCTGGTGGCGCTCACTTGGACCAGGACGTCGCCGGCCTCGACGGTGGGCTCGGGAACATCTGCGGCGCGTAGGCCGTCCTTGCCGTACTTCTCGACGACGAATGCCTTCATGTCAGCCATCCCTTTGCGTGATCTTCTCGGTTGCCTTCTCGGCGGACGATGCGCATGTCCGGGTAGCTTCCACGTCAGCTGCCGAGGTGCCGGCGAAGCCATTGACCCATCTGCTCGATCGCCCGATCCACCTCGGGCACGCGCCCCGCGCCCAGGATGAACGAGTGCTGGCCCTCGGGCAGCGGGCGGACCTCGGAGAGGATCTTGAAGTCGGCGAGTCGGCGGCCGAAGCCGGCGCCCTCGCCGGCAAGCGCCTCGTACTCGCCGTAGTGGAGGGCCGTGGGCGGCAGGCCGGTCAGGTCGGCGTTCACGATGCTGATGTTGGGGTCGGTGAAGTCCACGCCGGGGTCCTGCAGCCAAGCCGCTCGGAACTGCTCGAGGATGTTCCGGCTGAGCATCTTGTCGAGTTCCTCGTTCTCGTCCACCTTCGGGTTGCTGATGGTGAGGTCGGTCCACGGCGAGATGCTGACGATCGCCCCGGGGGCTGCCTCGCCCTTGGCGAGCAGGCGCAGCGGCAGCGCGACCGCGAGGGTGCCTCCGATGGAGTGGCCGGTGCTGCCGATGTTCCACGGCTCGTAGCCCTGCGCGAGCAGCCAGCGGTAGGCGGTCTCGGCGTCGTCGATCTGCGCCGGGTGGGGGTGCTCGGGGGCCAGGCGGAAGCCCACGACGAGCGAGCGGGCTCCGGCCGCCTTGGCGATGTGGCCGGCGGCCTTGCGGTCCGATGAGATCGAGGCGGCGACCGATCCGCCGAAATGGAAGTGGAGCAGCGCCTTGTCAGGGTCGGCGCCCTCAGGGATGACCCACAGGGCGGGGACGCCGTCCGCGTCCACGTCGGCGTAGGTGACGCCTTCCGGCTCGGTCGATGCCGAAGCATGTGTGTCGACGATGTCGCGGACGACGGCCAGATCGAGGCCCGGTGTCGATGCCTTCGCGCGCACGCTTTCGAGGAACTGCGCGAACTGCTGTGCTTCCGTGCTGATTCCCATGGTGATGCTCCTTGTCAGGTCAGAGCTGAACGCGCCTCGCGCGCGCAGGTCGATGGGCCGGGTGCGACGTCAGCCGGGCATCCGGTTGAATCTGCGGATCTGCTTGTCGAAGATCCCGGCGGGGACGAGGCGTCGCGCGGTGGTGATGCGTGAGGCGAGAGGTCCGGCGGTGTAGCGCAGCTTCGGCTTCGGGGCGGTGGCTGCCGTGACGATCTCCTTGGCGACGACGGAGGGGTCGTCGCCGGTCTTCATCGCCGCAGCGACCACTTCGTCGAAGACACGCCGCCGCTCCGCATACAGCGGCAGCGGGGTGTCGGGCTGCGCGGCATTGGCATCGAAGGCGGTCCGGGTGTAGCCGGGCTCGACGAGCAGGACGCGGACGCCGTGCTCGCGGACCTCGTGGTCCAGGGACTCGGAGTAGCCCTCGATGGCGTGCTTCGCGGCGACGTAGAGGGCCATGTAGGGCTGCGGGATGACGCCGAGGACGGACGAGAGGTTGACGATGCGTCCACGGCCCTGGGCGCGCATGTGCGGCAGGACGGCCTTCGTCATGCGGACGAGACCGAAGAAGTTGAGGTTGAAGAGGCTCTGGGCCTGGGCGACGGAGTTCTCCTCGACGGCGCCGGCCGAGCCCAGACCGGCGTTGTTGACGAGGACGTCGATCCGTCCGAACCGTTCGATCACTTCCTGGACGGCGGCGGTGACGGATTCGTCACTGGTTACGTCGAGGTCGAGGAAGGTCACACCGGCGGGCGGGGTGAGTCCCGAGGTGCTCCGTCCGGTTCCGATCACCTCGAACCCGGCTGCGACGAAGGCGCGAGCGGTTGTGTTACCGATCCCCGATGACGCCCCCGTCACGAGTGCTACCGGCCGATGAGTCGCCATGACAGACTCCCTGCATCATTGAATTACGGTCGTTTAGCTTACGGTCGTAATTCTATTTCGGGACGGGGTGGATGGCAAGGAGCGGCTCCGGCGATCGCCAGCCGGGAACCTGCGGCTTGGCGCGGGAGGGGAAAGGAGGCGACGAAGGCGGCGGGCCACCGATACAAGCCAGCAGCGGCGCCCGCCGACAGCCGCGGCCAGCGCGGCCTCACCGTCGTCGCTGGAGCTGATGGCGGCGTCCAGAGAAGCAGAGTTGTAGCCGTTGGAAGCCAGGCGCGCTTTGTTGACCTCCTCCTCGCTCAGGCACATCAGCTGCGAGAGTTCCGTGACGGTCTCGAAAACGAAGCCGACACGGAACACGGCGGACCATGCCGCTACGCCAGAGCTGTTGACGACTCCGCGGATCGACTCGCGTGGCTCGTCGGTCAGTTGGGCGTCTCGGCCGAGTCGGCGGGCTGGGAGTCGTCGGCCGGCGCGGACCGCCCGATGTCGTCGTTGGCCGTGGCCCAGCTGGCCAGCAGGTTCAGGGCGTCCTGGGTGGGTGAGTGGGGCTCGGGGGTGTAGGTGAGCAGGAACTGGCTGGGGCCGTCGGGAAGTGGGAAGGTTTCGAAGGGCAGGTCGAGGTCGCCGACGACCGGGTGGTGGAGGAGTTTCACGCCGGTGGTGTGCATGCGGACGTTGTGGGCCGCCCAGCGGCGACGGAATTCCTCGCTGCGGGTGGACAGCTCTCCGATCAGGTCCGTCAGCCGTCGGTCGTAGAGATCGCGGCCGGCCTCGGCGCGGAGCATGGCGACGGTGTCGTTGGCGACTTCGTCCCAGTGGCGGAAGAACTCGGTCGCGTGCGGGCTGAGGAAGACGAACCGGGCGTTGTTCGGCGGCCGTACCGGGTCGGCGTAGACGGGGGAGAACAGGGCACGCCCCAGGTGGTTGGCGGCCAGGATGTCCCCGCGTCCGCTGAGCACGAACGCGGGCGTGCCGGCCATCGAGTCGAGGACGCGCTGCACCGCGGGCCGCACACGCTGCTGGGCCGGCCGACGACGCGGCGGACGGGTCGTGCCCGCGCCGCGCAGAAGGTCGAGCAGGTGGATTCGTTCGGCCTCGTCGAGCTGCAGTGCCTGCGCGATGCCCTCGATGACGCTCTCGGAGACGCCGGTGGCATTGCCGCGCTCCAGCCGGGTGTAGTACTCGCTGGAGATGCCTGCCAGCAGGGCGACCTCCTCGCGGCGCAGCCCGGTGACCCTTCGGCGTTCTCCGCCGTAGACGGGCAGTCCGGCCTGCTCGGGGGTGACCCTGGCCCGCCGCGTTCCCAGGAATTCCCGGATCTCCGCGCGGAAATCATCACGAATGTCGCGATTGCTGCCGTTGGGGTCGTTTCTGCCTGCCATGCGCTTCACTCTACGAGCGCTTCCGCCGGGTTGGGGGTCCCTGTCAGTGACCCCCTCATCAGGGACTCCCACCCACCCGTGACAACCGGTTCTGTTGGTGATGCACCGCCCACGACGTGTGAACGGCCCGGATACGGCGGCGCTCCTGCCGCCGGGCCGCACGCATCCCCCCGCAAACACCGGGTGCCCGACCACGGCGCCCCAACAAGAGCTAGGACCCCCCATGAGCAAGGTCATTCTCGTCACCGGTGCCGGACGCGGTCTGGGCACGGACATCGCCCGCGAGGCCCTCGCCGCCGGCCACCAGGTCGTCGCCACCGGCCGCCGCCCCGAGGAGGTCGAGAAGACCCTCGGCGGGCCGCAGGACAACCTGCTGGTCACCAAGCTGGACGTAACGAGCCTGGATGACGCCGAGGCCGCCGCGCACGCAGCCGTCGACCGCTTCGGCCGCATCGACGTCCTGATCAACAACGCCGGGAACCTGTTCACCGGATACTTCGAGGAGATCTCACCCGCGCAGATGCGCCGGCAGTTCGAGACGAACCTCTTCGGCCCGATGAACGTCACCCGCGCCGTCCTGCCGATCCTGCGCAAGCAACGCGCCGGCCACGTCATCACCATCACCTCCACCGCCGGACTGGTCGGCATGGAGTTCACCTCCTCCTACGCCGCCTCCAAGTTCGCCGAAGAGGGCTGGATGGAGTCCCTGCGCTACGACGTCGAGCCCTACAACATCCACACCACCGTCGTGGAGCCTGGCTACTTCCGCACCGAACTCCTTGTGGACGGCTCCACCAACTGGCCCGAGCTGTCCATCGACGACTACGCCCCGCGCACCGCCCCGAGGATCGAGGGCATGAAGAGTATGAACGGCCGGCAGCCTGGCGACCCCGCCAAGCTCGCCCGCGCCCTGCTGATCATCGCCGGGCAGGAGACGCCGCTGCTGCGTTTCGTCGCCGGTGCGGACGCCATCGAGGCCGCCGCGGCCAAGGCGAAGGAGCTCCTCGCCCAGGCCGAGGCATCCCGGGAGCTGGGCGGCGCCCTGGCCTACGACGACGCCCACGCCTGAGCCACACGCCCGCCCGGCACCCGGGCCGAGGCGGAGGACCGCTACCGGGTGCATTTTCGACAGCATGGAGAGAGGCAACATGCCACTCAAAGGCGAGTACGAGCCGAGTAAGGCGCAGTTCGTACGTGACCATGTGGAGCTGTACGAAAGCTCCGGCGGCACGCAAGGAACGACGCTGAGCGTCCTGGTCACACGTGAAGAAGACGAGAAGCTACGGGACGTGCCCGTCGTCATCCTGACGACCCTGGGCGTGAAGAGCGGCAAGATCCGCAAGTCCCCGGTCATTCGGGTGGAGCACGACGGCTCCTACGCTGTGGTCGCCTCCGCGGGAGGGGCCCCCAAGCACCCGGTCTGGTACCTCAATGCGGTGGCCGACCCCCGAGTCGAGCTGCAGGACGGCCCGGTGCGCCAGGACATGCTGGTACGCGAGGTGAGCGGGGACGAGAAGGCCCTGTGGTGGGCCCGAGCCGTCGAGGCGTTCCCGACCTACGCCGAGTACCAGCAGAACACGGACCGCGAGATCCCGGTCCTCGTTCTGGAGTCGGCGGCCCAGGAGCACTGACGCGGCGCAGCCGGTTCCGCCCGCGGACCCCCGCCGCCTGCCCATGGCAACACCGGCGTCAGACCCCACCTGACAGCGGCCGGATCGAATCCCCCACGGACGGCCTGGGCCGCGTGGAGGAAGCGCATTACCGGCGACCACGGCGTTGATGTCGTCGGTGCCGGCCTACGACGAACCCCACAGCTGGGCAGTAGGCCCTGCACCCCGGCCGAGGCGGAAGCCGCCTCCGGGTGGACCTTCGGCAGCTGACTCGCTGGCCGGGCAACGGCGCCCGTGTCGGCAGCGCGCGGACCGCCCGAGCACGGTCCGCCGACTGGCGGCGCACCCCACTGCTCATGACCACCGACCGGCCTGACGGCCGTCACGACAAGGAGTACCTGATGAAGCACGTATCACTGGGCGGGCTCGATGTCTCCCGCATCGGCCTGGGAGCCATGACCATGGCCGGCGTCTACACCACGGGCGGAGGGCTCGACGACGCCGAGTCGATCCGCACCATCCACCGGGGCCTGGACCTCGGGGTCACCCACATCGACACCGCCGAGATCTACGGCCCCTTCCACAGCGAGAACATCGTCGGCAAGGCCATCAAGGGCCGGCGCGACGACGTCGTCGTGGCGACGAAGTTCGGCCTCGTCTCCCACGCCGGCGGCGGCCCCGGCGTCATCGACAGCAGCGCCGCCAACGTGAAGGCCGCGGTCGAGGGCTCGCTCAAGCGGCTCGGCACCGACCACATCGACCTCTACTACCAGCACCGCGTCGACCCGAACACGCCCATCGAGGAGACCATGGGCGCGCTGGCCGAGCTGGTCGCCGAAGGCAAGGTGCGCCACATAGGCCTCTCCGAGGCCAGTCCCGAGACGATCCGCCGGGCGCACGCCGTGCATCCAGTGGCCGCGCTGCAGACCGAATACTCGCTGTGGACCCGCGACGTCGAGGACGAGATCCTCCCGCTGCTGCGCGAGCTCGGTATCGGGTTCGTTCCCTACTCGCCGCTCGGGCACGGCCTGCTGACCGGGCAGATCCGTACCGTCGACGACTTCGCCGACGACGACTGGCGCAAGACCAACCCGCGCTTCACCGGCGAGAACTTCCAGCGCAACCTGCGCATCGTCGACGAAGTGCAGGCCATCGGCGCCGAGATCGGCGCCACCCCGGCCCAGACCGCGCTGGCATGGCTGCTGACCCGCGGCGACGACATCGCCCCCATCCCCGGAACCCGGCGGGTCTCGCGCGTCGAAGAGAACACCGCCGCCGACGGCATCGAACTCAGCGCCGCCCAGCTCGACCGCCTGAACAACCTCACACCGGCCGCGGGCGAACGCCACGACGAGGCGAACATGGCCACCATCGACCGCTGACCTGACGCCCCGGCGAATCCCTGACCCGACCAACCCGCATCCGTTCACCCATTTCACTGATCACTGAAGAGGCTTTCTCACCATGTCCAAGGTTCTCCTTGTCGTAGGTCACCCCGACCTGTCCCAGTCGAAGGCCAACAAGGCCCTGGTGGACGCCGTCCGCGAACTGGCCCATGTCACCGTGCACGACCTCTACGCCACCTACCCCGACTTCCAGATCGACGTCGACGCCGAGCAGGCACTGCTGGCCGACCACGACGTGATCGTCTTCCAGCACCCGGTGTTCTGGTACAACACCACCCCTCTGCTCAAGCAGTGGCAGGACAAGGTCTTCACCCTCGGCTGGGCCTTCACCATGGACGGCTCGCCCTCCAAGCTGGTCGGCAAGAAGGCCATCGTCGCCGTCACCACCGGCGTCCCCGCCGAGCACTACACCCCCGAAGGCGCGAACAAGACCACCCTGGAGACGCTCCTCAGCAGCTGGGAAGCGACCCTGCGGCTGTGCCAGTTCGACATCCAGCCGATGGTCAAGCTGTACGGCACCGCTTTCGGTCTCTCCGACCAGGATCTGGCCACCGCTGGCAAGCAGTACAACGAACTGCTCGCCTCCTTCGCCGCCTGACCGCACTCTCACGGCAACGGCCGCCTCGCCGATCTCGACGCAGGGGTGATGGGTCCTACCAGTCTCTGGTTGCTCTTCGCCGGATCGGCGCCAAGCGACTGGAGACCTGCACTCGGCGACCGTGTCGTGGAACCGACCGATCGCTCGTCGCCGAGCGCCGCTGACTCGGCGGATCTGGGGTGCAGCCTCCTCAGCGGTGCTCTTCCGCGCGGGGCAGGGCTGGCACGGGTGGCGAGGGCGCTCCAGCTGGCGAGGGCCCTGACGTCGGGTGCCGGTCTGCGGCGGGCGCAATCGACCTCGTCGACGACCGTATGCGCCTGCCGTAGACAGGCGCGTGGGTTCGAAGGCGCGTCAATGTGGACATGGGGACCTCCTGGAGGTCGGTCGGAGGCCGTCAGACGGCGCCGAACTCACTTCCGGAGGTCGTCACTCGTCACGGTTGTGTGGTCCACGACTCCGCGCTCGACCGCCGCTCCTGCCCCCGCCCGGCACACTGGGGCGCGGGCGGCGTCGGTCAGCGGAAGAAGTCGAGTAGCGCCTGGGTGATGGCGTCGGGTGCTTCTTCGGTCACGAAGTGGCCGGTGCCGGGGGCGACCAGTCCGGTCACCTCGGTGGCGACTTCCCGAGTACAAGCGGCTGACAGGGCCGGGGCGGTTCACACGGCCGCTGCTAGTACCGGAGCTGGTCCGGTCGGCCAGGGGTTGCACCGGACAGGCACTGGCGGATTGAGATCGCGCGCGATGGCGGCACTGGAGCGTGCTGTTGGTGTGCTCTCACGCCAGGCCGTGTGGCTGCCCGGGCGCCAGGTGTGAGGGCCGCAGACGCGCTTCGTCTGCGGCAGCAGTCGATGGGTGGCTTCCGCGTTCTGTTGATCCGTTGCGGCTCAGCCGTTTGGCCCCGCGCCGTGCAGGAGCGTGTCGATGACGAGTGTGGCCAGTGCGTCCGGGTCTTGTGCGGCAGGGTCCTGTTGCACGCCGGGCCTGTTGATGGCTTCGCTGAGGAGTGCGTAGTACACCTGTCGCGTCCACTCCAGGTCTGCGTCCGGGGCGAGCAGTCCTTCGCGCTGTGCCCGGTTCAGGAGTTCGACGGTGTGGGTGTTGATCTCCTCCCACAGGGCGGCTGCGGCGGGGGTGTGGGCCGTGGCGTGGCTGAGGGTGAAGCGCCAGGTGTTCTTGACCCGCAGGACGTTCGCCGTGACCCGGTGCAGCGCCACGAGTGCGGGAGCGGCGTCCGGCCGGGCTTCCTCGATGGCGTCGACGAGTTGCTGCTTCGCGGAGACGGCGAGCGCCTCCAGCAGGGCCTGCCGGTTCGCGAACCGGCGGTGAACGGTAATCCTGGTCAGCCCCGCCGCCTCGGCGACCTGCTCCATGGAGGCGCCGGCGTCCTGGGCGAAGACCTGCTCGGCCGCCTCCAGAATCGCGCGCACACTGCGCTCGGCATCTGCCCGCAGTGCTCGGCCCATGTCACCCGGCGGCCAACACCCTGGAAGTCCCCGTCAGCTAGCAGAGCTCGCCCGCCGGCATCGAGAAAAGGTCATCGAAGCGTGCGGCACAGGCTTCCAGAGGCCCCGGAACGGGCGGACACGGCAAAACGCTTGGTCATCACGGCGGCCAGACAGTGGGAAGCACCCACCGTCTGGCCTACTGCCGCCCTGAACCGCAGTCAACGAACCACGGCCAGCAGGGCCGCCGCGCACTCCGTCCGGTCGCCCGGATCCTGGTCATGCGGATGGAAGGTTGCCGAGACGCTCGGCCATGTTCAACTCGAAGTCCTTGTCCTTGCTGAAGCCGGCGGCGTTCAGCTTCGGCATCATCGCCTGCGCTTCGGGCCAGGCGTCCACCCCTGCGAGCACATGGTTCGAGACCCAGAGATCCCCTTCCGAGGGGACGCCGGCGCGCGCGTTGACCAGCTTCTTGCCGACTTCCAGTGCGCGCTTCTCGAAACGGCTCACGCGCTCGGCGAAGGCGTCGACGAACGCGTCGAGTTCGCTGTCGGGAACGGACCGGTTGACCCAGCCATAGCGTTCGGCGATGTCCGCGCCGAAGTCGTCCGCGCCGAGGACGACCTCGAGGGTCCTCGAGCGTCCGATCAGGGCGGCGAGCCATTCGACTCCGCCGCCACCCGGAATCGAGGAACCGGCGACCTCGATCAGAGAGAACACCGCCCGTTCCCTCGACGCGAAGCGCATGTCCATGGCAAGGGCGAACTCGAACCCTTGCGCCCGGGCGCGGCCGCGCACCTTGGCCACGCTGATCACGGACGACTGTGCGAGTCGGGTCACGAAGGTCGGCCAGTGGTCGAACGACGCGCCACCCGGCTGATCCGCTGCCCCATGGCCGCGCTCAAGGTCGTGGTGGTTGACGAAGAAGTCCTCGTCTCCGCTCTCGAACACGACGATCTTGAGATCGCTGTCGCGCTCAATCTCGTCCATCAGGACGTTCAGTTCCGCGAACATCTCCGGGTCGAAGAGGTTGAACGGGGGATTGTCGATGACGACGCGCCAGTAGGCAGGCGATTGCCGGATGACGCTGAGTCGATTCGTGACGGCCATGATGTGTACTCCGTTCAGAGAGTTGGTGCGGGTGGCCATGGAGCAGGCCACCGAAGCGGTACTGCCGGGGCGCAGCGGAGGCCGCTGGTCGCCGGGGAGGTTGATCGAGCTGATGCCCTGGGGGAGCGGCTGCGGTCGCAGGGCGGCCCCGGTGTCTGTACGCGCGGGTCCGACGTCCTGCGGACGCTGGACTGGGGCGGGTGCGCCGGCTGGAGGGCCGATTCAGGCGCCGGCCTTCGACAGCGCCTCGAACTCGTCGTCGGTGAGCTCGATGGCCGCGCCGGCGAGGTTGTCCTCCAGGTGGGCGACGCTCGACGTCCCCGGGATCGGGAGCATGACCGGGGACCGCTTGAGGAGCCAGGCGAGGGCGAGCTGCGACGGTGAGGCGTCGTGCTGCCGGGCGAGTTCGGTGAGCGGGCTGCCTTCGCCGGTGAGCTGGCCGGTGGCGAGCGGGAACCAGGGGATGAACCCGATGCCCTGCTCGGTCGCCCAGTCGAGCAGCCCTTCCGAGGAGCGGTTGGTGACGTTGTAGAGGTTCTGCACGGAGACGACCGGCGCGATCTCCTGCGCCGCCTTCACCTCCGCCACGGTGACCTCGCTGAGGCCGATGTGGCGGATCTTGCCCTCGTCCTGGAGCTTCTTCAGCTCGCCGATCTGGTCCTCGAACGGGGTGTCGGGGTCGATGCGGTGGAGCTGGAGGAGGTCGATGCGTTCGACTCCGAGGCGGCGGAGGCTCATCTCGACCTGCTGGCGGAGGTAATCGGGGCGGCCGAGGGGCGTCCACAGGTTGGGTCCCTGGCGGGTCTGGCCGACCTTCGTCGCGACAATGATGTCGTCGCCGTAGGGGTGCAGGGCCTCGCGCAGGAGGTTGTCGGTGACTTCGGGGCCGTAGGCGTCGGCGGTGTCGAAGAAGTTCACGCCGAGCTCGACGGCACGCTTGATCACGCGGACGGCTTCGCCACGGTCCTTCGGCTCGCCCCAGACGCCCGTGCCGGTCAGCTGCATCGTGCCGTAGCCGAGGCGGTTGATCTCGAGGTCGCCGCCGAGGCGGAAGGTGCCCGAAGCCTCTGCCGGGCGGGTGTCGGTTGCCTTGCTCATGGGGGGGGTGGTCCCTTCGGATCGGATGTCCGGACAGGTCGCGTACCCAGTCATGACCGGGGCACCATGACCTGACCGCGTGCCATGACCCCACGATGCATCCTTGACATCTATGTCAAGGTCAAGCCGGACCGAGGTGACCCACCTCTCCGCAGGACGCGTGCGCCTTCCCGTTTGACCTTCCACCAGTGTCAACGTTCGACCCTGGGATCACGACGAAAGCACGACACCCCGAGCGCGCGGTCCAGCCTTTCCGGCCTCCCGGACACCGCTACCGCGAGCGGGGTCGAGTGAACCAGACGTGGCGAAGGAGCAGGGCATGAGTGCGCAGGCAATCCGGGTCGGGATCATCGGGACCGGCTTCTGGGCCAGCTACGGGCACATCCCGGCGTTGCGGACATTGCCGGAGTTCGAGGTGGTCGCCGTATCGGCGCGCCGGAAGGAGTCGGCGCAGCAGGCGGCCGAAAAGTTCGGCATCCCGCACGCCTACGACGACGCCCACGACCTGATCAAGGACCCCGACGTCGACCTGGTGGCGGTACTGACCCCGACCTCGCAGCGCGTGCCGCTCGTGAAGGCCACCATCGAGGCCAGCAAGGACGTCTACAGCGAGTGGCCGCTCACCACCCGTACGGCGGACTCGGAGGAACTGCTTGCCCTGGCCGAGGCGAAGGGCGTCCGGCACGTCGTCGGACTCCAGCGCCGCCAGGGACCCGCCGTCCGCTACGCACGTGACCTGGTGGCGCAGGGATATGTGGGGGACGTACGTGCCGCCCGCATCTCGGTCGGCGTGGACGCCTTCCCGCCCGTCATGCCGGAGAAGGTCGCCTGGACCTTCGACGCCGACGCCTTCACCCACGTGCTCTCCATCTACGGCGGACACTTCCTCGACGTGCTGTTCCAGATCGTCGGACCCCCCAAGAACCTCACCGCACTCACCGAGACCCAGTTCCCCGAGCTCACCGTCCTGGAGACCGGCAAGATCGTGTCCTCCGCCAAGCCCGACGAGGTCATGGCCATCGGCGCCCTGGAGAACGGCGGGCTGTTCTCGGTCCAGTTGGAGGGCGCTCAGAAGTTCCCGACGGGCCTGCAGATCGACATCACCGGCACCGAGGGAGTCCTGCGGCTGACGAACGACCGCGCCTTCGAGAACACCGAGGACAACACCGTCCACGGCGTCAACGCGGACAGCGGCAACGGGGCCGCGCTCGCGGTGCTGCCCGTTCCCGAGAAGTACCGGTCCCTCCCGGACGCCTCGCTCGACGAGAGCGTGCAGGACCTGGCCCACCTGTACGCCGCGTTCGCCCGCGACAAGGCCAACGGCACCACCGAGGCGACCACGTTCGCCGACGCCGTACGGCAGCACCACCTGATCGACCGGATCCAGCGGTCGTCCGAGCAGTTCTCGGCATAGAGAGATGGGTGGCACCGCATCGGCTGGGCGGCCCGGCCCCGAGCGACCTGTGGTTCCCCAACGCGGACACCCCATTGCTACACAGGGCACTCAGATGCTGCCGTCACACAAGGCCGGCAACCCGGACGACGGGCTGGTCTCGATCGGCCGGGTCCGCTCCGGCGGCTGCCTACGCGGCTCCGGCGGTGCTTCGTGCCGAAGTCGCCTCGCTGACGGCGTCGATGTAGCTGTCGATGGCGTCCCGGTTTCGGGTGAGGCAGTCGATGCGGTCCGTCATCCGGTCGCGCTCGACGGCGAGGAGTTCGAGCAGTTCCGGTTCGGCGTCATCGACGACGATCTTCAGAGGGCTGCCGAGGCATGGCAGCATCTGCTTGATGATCCGGGTGGGGATGCCGCTGTCGATCAGCCCGCGGATCTGGGTGACCCGGCCCACCAGGTAGTCGTCGTACTCGCGGTATCCGTTGGGCAGCCGCCGCGGTTCGATCAGCCCCTGCGCCTCGTAGTAGCGCAGTGACCGCGCGGGTGTGTCCGTCAGCTTCGCGAGCTCTCCGATGCGCATGTGGCCGTCCTCACTTCCCATCTGCGGCTCCGGGTTTGACCTTGACACCAATGTCAACCATGCACCGTAAGGTTATGACTCAAGTACAACAGGCGCCCGCCCTCACTGGCCAGTCAGGTCGCCTTCCGCTCAGCGGCCTGCTCGCCCTCGCGGCCGGCGGGTTCATCACCATCATGCTGGAGACGATGCCGGCGGGAATCCTGCCGGCGATCAGCGGCGACCTCGGCATCTCGGAGTCGGCCGCGGGCCAGACGGTGACCGTCTTCGCGATCGGATCCATCGTCGGAGCCATCCCGCTGATCAGCGCGACGATGGGGTGGCCGCGCAGGCGACTCCTGCTCCTGGCTCTGGCCGGGTACGCCGTGACCAGTGTCGTCACCGGCCTGTCCGGCTCCTTCGCCCTCACCCTCGCGGCCCGGTTCGCCGCCGGACTGTTCGCGGGCGTGCTGTGGGCGATCATCGCGCCGTACGCCCGGCGCATGGCGGCACCGCACCAGCAGGGCAAGGCTCTCACCATCGCACTGGCGGGCACCCCGATCGCGCTCGCGATCGGCACCCCCGTCGGAACGCTCCTCGCCGACCTGATCGGATGGCGTGCCACCTTCGGGGTGCTGACGCTGCTCGCCGGTCTCGTGATCGTCTGGGTGCTCGCGGCCGTGCCGGACTTCCCCGGACAGGCCAAGGGGGAGCGCACGCCCGTCGGCCGGGTCTTCGCCATCCCCGGTGTGGTCCCGGTCCTCCTCGTTGTCTTCCTGTACGTGATGGCGCACAACGTGCTCTACACCTACATCGCCTCCTTCCTCGCACCCGTCGGCCTGGACGGCAGCGTCAGCGCCGTGCTGCTCGTCTTCGGCGTCGCCTCTCTGGTCAGCATCTGGATCACGGGCATCCTCATCGACCGCCACCTGCGGCTTCTCATGGTCAGCAGTACCGGGCTCTTCGCGCTGGCGGTGCTCGCACTCGGCCTGCTGGCCTCCCTTCCCGCAGCCGTCTTCCTCAGCGCCGCGCTGTGGGGACTCGCCTTCGGCGGAGCCGCGAGCCTGCTGCAGACCGCCGCCTCCAACGCGGCCGGTGACGCCGTGGACGCCGTCCAGCCGGTCATCGTGACCGGCTGGAACATCGGCATCGCCGGCGGCGGAGTCGTGGGCGGACTCCTCCTCGGCGGCCTCGGAGCCTCGTCCCTGGCCTGGGGAACCCTCGCGCTCCTGGTCGTCGCGCTCATCATCACCGCCGCCGGACGGCGCCACGCCTTCCCTGCCCACCGCGGGTGACCTGAGGCCATGCCGCGCACCACACCCCCGAAGGAAACCCCAGTAGGTCCGCGTCCACGCGAAGGAGAAGCACCGTGAAGAAGCAGATGCACAGCGAACCGGCACACCCGTGGCAGGACAGGCGGCTGACCCCGGACGAGCGAGCCCGGCTCGTCGTCACCGCGATGACCGAGGACGAGAAGTTCGCCTGGCTCTTCGGGCCGATCGCGGTCCCGATCGCCGGCCGCCCGCCGATCCCGGACGGGGCACTGGGCTCGGCGGCGTTCTACCCGCCGATCGAGCGCCTCGGCATCCCGGGCATCCAGCAGTCCGACGCCGGCCTCGGCGTGGTCAACCCCGGCGGTGTCCGCGCGGGCGACGAGGCCACCGCGCTCCCGTCCGCACTGCTGCTCGGCGCGACGTTCGACACCGAGACCGCCCGCGAGACCGGGGCGCTCCTCGGTCGGCAGGCGCGGGCGCAGGGATTCGCGGTGCTGCTCGCCGGCGGCGCGAACCTGGTCCGGGAGGCCACCGGCGGCCGCAACTTCGAGTACGTCGCCGAGGATCCGCTCCTCACCGGCAGGCTCGTCGATGCGTCCGTCGCGGCGATCCAGGCCGAGGGTGTGGTGTCCACGGTCAAGCACTTCTCCCTCAACGCGCAGGAGACCGGCCGGGTGATGGCGGACTCCCGCATCGAGGAGGCCGCCCACCGCGAGTCCGACCTGCTCGCGTTCCAGATCGCGATTGAGGGGGGCCAGCCGGGGTCGGTCATGCCCGGCTACAACCTCGTTAACGGCCACTACGCCGGGGAGAACGCACACCTCATCAACGGCGTCCTCAAGGGTGAGTGGCAGTTCGAGGGGTGGGTCATGTCCGACTGGGGCGCCACCCACAGCACCGAGAAGGCCGCGCTCGCGGGTCTGGACGTGCAGTCCGGCGCCGACTTCGATACCGAGCACTACTTCGGCGAACCGCTGCGGGCCGCGGTCCGCGAGGGCCGCGTCCCGTCCGAGCGCATCGACGACATGGTCCACCGGCAGTTGAGGACTCTGTTCCGGCTCGGCGTCATCGACAACCCGCCGACGCCCGGCGGCTTGATCGACCTCGCCGCGGGCCGCCGTATCACCCAGCGGGCCGCGGAGCGGGGCCTCGTCCTGCTCAAGAACGAGGCCGACACTCTGCCCGCGGTACAGGGTCTCGACCGCATCGTGGTCATCGGCCGCCACGCCGACGTCGGCGTGCTCGCCGGAGGCGGGTCCTCCGCTGTCACGCCGAAGGGGAGCCTGGTCGAGCCGTCCGGCTTCGACCGGGTCTGGGCCGACCGCGTCTACCACCCGTCCTCCCCGCTGGAGGCCATCCGGGCCGAGGCGGGCGCCGAGCGCGTGGACTTCCTCGACGGCACCGACCACGACGCCGCAGTGGCCGCTGCACAGGGCGCGGACCTCGTCGTGATCCTCGCTGAGGAGTGGCGCGCGGAGGGCCTCGACATGCAAGGCGTTGGACTTCCGGACGGGCAGGAGGGCCTCATCGAGCGGGTGGCCGCCGCGAACCCGCGGACCGTCGTCGTCATCGAGTCCGGCGGCGCCGTCAGCGTGCCGTGGGCGTCGAAGGTCCCGGCCGTCATCGCGGCGTTCTACCCGGGCTCCGGCGGTGCGGAGGCGATCGCCGGCGTCCTGTTCGGCCGGGTCAACCCCTCCGGGCACCTGCCCGTCACGTTCCCCGCCCAGGTCGGTCAGTTGCCGCGCCCCGAGCAGCGGGACCCGGCCACGACGACATCGAACCCGAACCAGGAACGGATCGGGGAGATCTTCGAGGTGGCATACGACATCGAGGGCAGCGACGTCGGCTACCGCTGGTTCGCCCGCGAAGAGCACACCCCGCACTACCCGTTCGGCTGGGGGCTCTCGTACACGACCTTCGCGTTCAGCGGTCTCACTGTCACCGCCGACGGCGCGGACGTGCGGGTGCGAGGAGTCGTCACGAACACCGGTACCCGCGCCGGGGCGACCGTGCCGCAGGTCTACGTCGGCCGTAGGCACTGGGACGGTGCGGAATTCGTCCCGCGTCTCGCCGCGTTCGACCGGGTACACCTCGAAGCCGGCCAGAGCCGCTCGGTCGAACTGCGCCTCGAACCACGCCTCCTCGCCCGATGGGACGACGTCGAGGGTGCTT
Organism: Streptomyces sp. SD15; assembly: GCF_054462255.1. Classification (NCBI taxonomy): domain Bacteria; kingdom Bacillati; phylum Actinomycetota; class Actinomycetes; order Kitasatosporales; family Streptomycetaceae; genus Streptomyces; species Streptomyces sp. SD15. The sequence goes on from NZ_JBTLMO010000074.1 coordinate 30,946, forward strand.
TCCGTATCGCGGGCGGCGACTACGAGGTCCGCATCGGGGCGCATGCCCTCGACGAGGACGGCCCGACCCAGACCATCAGGCTCGCACCCTCACTCCTGCACTGACACCCGACCAGCGAGGGGCCCTTGGCCGACGAACCCGTGGTCGGTTGGGCGCGCTGCGGAAGCACCTTCGATTCGTCCGGCGGTCACCAGCCTGATCGGATGCTCAGAAGGTGAGCACCACTCGTCCCCGGAGGCCGCTGGCCTCCAGCAGTCGCTGTGCTTCGGGGGCCTGCTCGGCCGGCAGGGTCCGTGCGACCCGCGGGGTGAGGCTGCCCTTCTCCGCCAGTTCGCGCAGGCGGTCGAGCTTGGCGTGCTCGCGTGCGTACTGCAGAACGAAGGTGTTCCGGGTCTCGATGCCGCGTTCGGCGGGCACCTGGATGCCGCCGACCGACGTCGCCACGTGGCCTCCGTCGCGTACCGCGCGGATGGCGAGGGCTGCGATGCCCGCGGTGTCGACGAGGCCGCCGACTCCGTCGGGTATCTCCTTGCGCACCAGATGCCGCACCGGTCGTGGAGCAACCTGAACGAAGGTGTCGGCCTGTGTGCCGTATGACGATCGGCCGGAGTCAGATCCGGGATGTCTCTAGGGCTGGGACTGAACATGCTCAGTGTTTGTGGGTGGGGATGCTGTGACGGGCGGGAGGATGGGTGGGTGCTGTCCCGGGTCCGGGGTCTGACTCATGATTCGCCTGACCAGAGTGTCTGAGTCACACAGTGTCGGCCGTTGGCCTGGGATGGTGCGTTGTCGGTGCCGGGCCGGCGGGGCGTGTCCCGATAGGGGCCTGCCGTTCCTTGTGGCGTCCTCACGATTCTGACCGCCCGACGCGGCCCGGTGCCGGCAACGCGACGCGCCGTCGGACCGCAAGGGGAACGGGCATGTCCAGTTCGACCCTGTCCAGTACGCCGCCTGCTCCGCAGACCCGTCGTCGTCGCCCTGCGGGGGAGGTGGTGCTGGGAGTGGATACACAATCGGGCCAGGAAGTGGGGAGCCGTGAGGCGGCCCGGGATGGCTCTACGTGTTCAGCGGCCCCTCGATATTGGCCACCTGGCCCCACCTGGCCCCACCTGGGCCAGCGAGCGGCGAGCAACGTATCCAAGCGGCCCCACTGCCGCTCGCCTGCAGGTAAGGCCACTGGGTGGGGCCATCGCGGACCGTCATCGAACGCTTGTCGGCGCCAGCGATGGCCAAGTCGGTGGGGCCGATTGCCGACGTCGAAGCCAGCCCGCGAGGTCTTCCACCTGCTCGGACAGCTATAGCCAGGACCCCGCTCATAGGGGCTGTCGTGACAGATGAAAGGGTCAGGCGGGTGAGTGAGACACCGATGAACACCCTGCAATACCGCTTTGACGGGCCAGAAGACGCCCCTGTCCTGATCCTCGGTCCCTCACTGGGTACCACATGGCACATGTCCTAGAAACCGTCTTCAGGCGTCCACGTGGTCTACATTGAGGGGCCCTGCGCTTCTCGGACAGCGGTGTTGAGGGTTCTGCCTATGCCGCTGTCTGCAACTCCTCGTACTCGGC
>NZ_JBTLMO010000075.1:0-31578 GCF_054462255.1 Streptomyces sp. SD15
ACCGGAAGGCCCTCACCTGTTCAAGATCCCTCAGCCGAGACCTGGCTCACCCGTCCACAACCTCCCGAGACAGAACAGCTAGCGCGCCGTCAGCACGCGCGGCCCGACGTTCGTGATGGCCACCGTGTGTTCGGCGTGGGCCGCGCGGGAGCCGTCGTTGGTGCGGAGGGTCCAGCCGTCGGGGGCCGCGTGGTAGCCGTCGGTGCCGCCGCCGATGAGCATGGGCTCGATGGCGAGGACCATGCCGTGGCGCAGGGGCATTCCGCGGCCGGGACGGCCCTCGTTCGGGACGCCCGGGTCCTCGTGCATACGGCGGCCGATGCCGTGGCCGCCGAAGCCGTCCGGGATGCCGTACCCCGCCGCGCGGCACACTGTGCCGATGGCGTGCGCGATGTCCCCGATGCGGTTGCCGACGACGGCCGCCTCGATCCCCGCCGCGAGGGCGCGCTCGGCGGTCTCGACGAGCCGGGCGTCCCCGGCGCGGGGCTCGCCCACGATGAAGCTGATCGCCGAGTCACCGACCCAGCCGCCGAGTTCGGCGCCGAAGTCGATGGAGACCAGGTCACCGTCGCGCAGCCGGTAGCCGTCCGGGATGCCGTGCACGATCGCGTCGTTCACCGAGGCGCAGATGACCGCGGGGAACGGGGTGGGCGCGAAGGAGGGGCGGTAGCCGAGGAAGGGGGAGCCGGCACCCGCGTCGCGCAGCACCTGGTGCGCGATCTCGTCCAATTCCAGCAGTGAGACGCCGACATCGGCCGCCTTCCGCACCGCCGTCAGGGCCCTGCCCACGACCTGTCCCGCCTCGTACATCGCGTCGATCGACGTGTCCGTCTTCAGTTCCACCATGCCAATTACTATACCGGTATTAGAATGGTGCCATGGTACGTACCCCCCTGACCCCCGAAGAGCGTGAACGCGGCGAGCGCCTCGGGCAGTTGCTGCGTGAGGCCCGCGGCGGCCGCAGCATGGTGGAGGTCGCGGCGACCGCCGGTATCTCCGCCGAGACCCTCCGCAAGATCGAGACCGGACGGGCCCCGACTCCCGCCTTCTTCACGGTGGCGGCGCTGGCGGGAGCGCTCGGGCTGTCCATGGATCACCTCGCTCAAAGCCTCGCTCACAGCACTCTGCGTCCAGTCGGAAAACTCCCCGTAGCGGTTCCGTAACACGGAAGGTGTTTTCTACCGGATCGGAACACTCCAGACTGGCGGGGAGTTGTGTGATGGCTGTGGAACAACTCCCGGTTCAGGTGGGGGAGTTCGCGAGGTACCTGAGCGGGCTGATGAAACGGCTCGATCAGGACGGCGGCTGGTGCGCAGTGTTCTGGCAGCGCGACCCCGACGGTATGCGAGCCTGCCTGGAAGGCTGGGAAGTGCCCCCGTGGGATGTCGTGGAGGCGCTCCTCCAGGACCTCGCCACGGAGTACGGCACCCAGGCCGCCGCCCAGGAGGTCCAGCGGGCCCGCTCCCTGCACGGCGCCTCGCTCGCCGCGTACGACGCCCTTCCCGGCGGCCGAGATGCCCTCGGCGACCGCATCGATGTCACGCTCCGCGAACAGCGCTACGCCGCGGAGCGCGTGGCGGAGCTGGGCCGGCTGCTCCACTCGGCCGGACCCCGGGGGGAGGCCGAGTCCCTCCGGATCGACCTCGCCTGGGCCCACGACGACCACGAACGGGCCGTGGCCCGCTGCGCCGAGCTCCGCCTCCGCATGGAGAACCTGGACCGCAGCGCCCTGCGCACCCATGCGCCGGGCGCGCTCGAAATTTCCGGGCGCGCGGGCGGAGACGTGCTTCGGGCGGGAGGCGCGGAAGAGGCGGGAGGCGCGGAAGAGGGGAGCAGCGCGGTAGAGGCGGGAGGCTTCGCGCGCGGGGCCCGACAGGGGGCGGGGGACCGTGCGGCCGAGGCGGAGCCCGGCAGCCCGGAGGCGGCGGCCCGCCGACACCCGACCCTTCCGGAGCAGACGGGACCACGGTCGCGGTTCGCGGCCCCGGCGGCACCGGATCACTCCGTGACGTCCGGCGCCGGATCGTACGACCCGGCGCTGCGGCGTCCTGACTCCCACGACTCCTACGAGCAGCCCGGTACCGGTCCGCGCTCCGGCTCCGACCTGTACGCGCCGGTCCGACCGGGCCCCGGAAGCGACCCCTACGGCCCCGCCGCCGGGCCCGACGCCGACGCGGTCCCCCCCGACGGCCCCCAGCCCGCCACGGCCGACACCGCGCCCCCCGACCCCGCTCCCGCCCCCAAGCAGCGCTCCAAGCGCCGCGCCCGGGGCAGCGCCCGCTTCGCCGGAATGATGGAGGCGGAGGCGGAGACGGCTCCCGTGGCCGTCCCCGAGACGGCCGCGCCGCCCCTGCCCGCCCCGGCCGCGACGCGCGGCCGTAAGCAGCCCCGTGGCGCCCGTTTCGCGGGTGTCGCCGAGGAGCCGGCGCAGCCGCGCACGCAACCGTTGGACGAGGACGCGCGGCGGGCCACCGTCGAGACCGTTCAGGCACTGATCAGGCTGCGCCGCGAGGGCCGCAGCGGCGAGGCGCACGCCGTGCTCGTGGAGGCCGCGTACTGGCCCGCGCCCCGCTTCCCGCTGCTCGCCGCCGAACTGCACCGCGCGGGCCTCGACGCGGACTGGGCCACCCTGCTGTGGGAGGCGGCCTCGCTCCCCGCCGACCGGCTGGTCGGTGCCGCGGACGCACTCGTCGCGGCCGGTCGCGTGGAAGACGGCCGGCAGATGCTGCGCCAGGGCGTCGCCCGGCCTGCGCCGGAGATCGGGACCGCCGTGCTCGGCCTCGCCGACGAGGGCCGCCGGCGCGAGATCCAGGCGCTGCTCGACGCGTACGTACGCGTCCGCACACCCGAAGAGGCGGCCCGCAGCGTGGCGGCGGACCCGGGACGTCTCGTCCCCCTCCTCGTGGCGGCTGCCCGGGGTGTCTCGGAGCAGTGCCACTGGGACCTGGTGCACGCCCTGCGGGTGGCCGGGTTCACCGCCTGAGTCACCCGAACGGGCGTTCGCGCGATCAACCGCTCACCCACAGGGGTGCGAAACGTGATCGACTCAGCGGGTTAACGGCGATGGTCTTGGCAAGGCTGTCCGGGGGGCTTACTTTCAAGCCTCTACAGCCTTTGTCTACGGGCGTAGAGGCTCTCTGACGTCCCGTCGAAGGAGCAGCTCATGGCCAACGTCGTACGCGCCGCTCTGGTCCAGGCCACCTGGACCGGCGACACCGCATCCATGGTCGCCAAGCACGAGGAGCACGCCCGCGAGGCGGCCCGGCAGGGTGCCCAGGTGATCGGCTTCCAGGAAGTCTTCAACGCCCCCTACTTCTGCCAGGTCCAGGAGCCCGAGCACTACCGCTGGGCCGAGCCCGTGCCCGACGGGCCCACCATCACCCGGATGCGGGAGCTCGCCCGCGAGACCGGCATGGTCATCGTCGTGCCCGTCTTCGAGGTGGAGCAGTCCGGCTTCTACTTCAACACCGCGGCCGTGATCGACGCCGACGGCACCTACCTCGGCAAGTACCGCAAGCACCACATTCCGCAGGTGAAGGGCTTCTGGGAGAAGTACTACTTCAAACCGGGCAACGTCGGCTGGCCGGTCTTCGACACCGCGGTGGGGAAGATCGGCGTATACATCTGCTACGACCGCCACTTCCCGGAAGGCTGGCGGCAGCTCGGTCTGAACGGCGCCCAGCTCGTCTACAACCCCTCCGCCACCTCCCGCGGCCTCTCCGCCTACCTCTGGCAGCTGGAGCAGCCCGCGGCGGCCGTCGCCAACGAGTACTTCATCGCCGCGATCAACCGGGTGGGGCAGGAGGAGTACGGGGAGAACGACTTCTACGGGACGTCGTACTTCGTCGACCCGCGCGGCCAGTTCGTCGGCGAGACCGCGAGCGACAAGGCCGAGGAGCTCGTGGTCCGCGATCTCGACTTCGACCTGATCGAGGAAGTGCGCCGACAGTGGGCGTTCTACCGCGACCGCCGTCCCGACGCGTACGAGGGGCTGGTGCAGCCGTGACCGACCTGTACGCGCGGCACAAGGCGGTGCTGCCCGACTGGCTCGCCCTGTACTACAAGGACCCGATCGAGATCACCCACGGCGAGGGCCGCCACGTCTGGGACGCGGACGGCAACAAGTACCTCGACTTCTTCGGCGGCATCCTCACCACGATGACCGCGCACGCGCTGCCCGAGGTGACGAAGGCCGTCAGCGAGCAGGCCGGGCGGATCATCCACTCCTCCACGCTCTACCTCAACCGGCCGATGGTCGAACTCGCCGAGCGGATCGCCCAGTTGTCCGGCATCCCGGACGCCCGCGTCTTCTTCACCACCTCCGGCACCGAGGCCAACGACACGGCCCTGCTGCTCGCCACCGCGTACCGGCAGAGCAACCAGATCCTGGCGATGCGCAACAGCTACCACGGCCGCTCGTTCAGCGCGGTCGGCATCACCGGCAACAGGGGCTGGTCGCCCACCTCGCTCTCCCCTCTCCAGACGCTGTACGTGCATGGCGGCGTCCGCACCCGCGGCCCGTACGCCGATCTGAGCGACGCCGAGTTCATCGCGGCCTGCGTCGAGGACCTGAAGGACCTGCTCGGCCACATCCGCCCGCCCGCGGCCCTGATCGCCGAACCCATCCAGGGCGTGGGCGGCTTCACCACGCCGCCCGAGGGCCTCTACGCGGCCTTCCGCGAGGTCCTGGACCAGCACGGCATCCTGTGGATCGCCGACGAGGTGCAGACCGGCTGGGGCCGCACCGGCGAGCACTTCTGGGGCTGGCAGGCGCACGCCGCCGCGGGCCCGCCCGACATGCTCACCTTCGCCAAGGGCATCGGCAACGGCATGTCCATCGGCGGCGTCGTCGCGCGCGCCGAGATCATGAACTGCCTCGACTCCAACTCCATTTCGACCTTCGGTGGCTCGCCGGTCACGATGGCGGCGGGCCTCGCGAATCTCACGTATCTCCTCGAACACGACCTCCAGGGCAACGCCCGGCGCGTCGGCGGTCTGCTCATGGAGCGGCTGCGGGCGATCACCGCGCAGCTGGACGGCGTACGGGAGGTGCGCGGCCGCGGGTTGATGATCGGCGTCGAGCTGGTCGAGCCGGGCACCGACAAGGCCAGTCCGGCTGCCGCGGCCGCCGTGCTCGAAGCGGCCCGCGAAGAAGGCCTCTTGATCGGCAAGGGCGGCGGTCACAACACCAGCGTGCTGCGCATCGCGCCGCCGCTGACCCTCACCGTCGCGGAGGCGGAGGAGGGCGCGGCGATCCTGGAGCGCGCACTGAGGTCCACCCAGTAGCAGAACGTGAGGAAGGGCGAGTGAGCCGAAGGGGCGCGCCTGTGTCGAGGGGCCGAGCACGATCGGCCCCTCGACACAGGCAGGAGCGCCCCGGAGGCGAACCGAGCCTCCGAAAAAGGGGAACGTCGTGACTACCTCCTTGGAACCCGCCCTGTCGGTACGCCAGGTCCTCACCCTGGACCGGGTGCTCGCCGGAGAGCCCGAGGTGGTGGCCGGCGCGGGCCATCTCGACCGGCCCGTGCGCTGGGTGCATGTCGCCGAGGCCGCCGACGTGGGCGTGATGCTCACCGGCGGCGAAATGGTGCTCACCACCGGGGTGTTGCTGGCCGGTGACCCGGACGCGCAGGCCGAGTACATCCGTTCGCTGCACCGCGCGGAGGCCGCGGCCGTCGTCCTCGGACTCGGCCGTGCCTTCCCGACGCCACCGGACGTGATGCGCCGGGCGGCCGAGAGGTGCGGGCTGCCGATGGTGGTGCTCCATCGGCCCTTTCCCTTCGCGGAGTTGACCGAGGAGGTCCAATCCCGGCTGGTGCGGCGGAAGTTCGCGGCCGTGAGCCTCTCCGAGGCCGTGCGGACGGCGCTCACCGGGCTCATCACCTCGGGCGCCCCGCTGCAGCGGATGCTCGACGAGATCGCCGGGCACGCCGCCTGTCCCGTCGTCGTCGCCAACCTCGCCCACCGGGTCCTCGCCACGGCGGGGGAGCGGTCCGCCGTGGACGACGTGCTGCGCGACTGGGAGCGCATAGCGCGACAGGCGGGCGGCAGTGAGGGCGACGGGTGGATCCGGGCCGAACTGGGCGGACGTGGCGAGCGCTGGGGGCGCATCGTACTGTGCGGCTATCGCGGCGACGCGGCCACCGGGCGGCTGCTCGCCGACCGCGCCGCCGAGGCCCTGGTTCTGCACCGGATGCTCGGCGGCTCCGCCCCCAGCTGGGAGGAGCAGTCCGCGCAGAGCCTGCTGACCGACCTGGTGAGCGGTGTCGTACCGGCCCGGCAGCTGCTCCCGCGGGCGCGGGCGGCCGGGCTGCCCGTCAATCGACGGTCCTTCGTACCGCTGGTGGTGCGGGACGGCGACCCGGCCCAACTCGACCGTGTACTACGCCTGTTGGGGCTTTCCGGGCTGGTCGCGGAACTGGCGGACGACGCCACCGCGGTGCTGCTCAGCCTCGCCCGGGACCAGGACGCGCAGGCGCTGGCCGAACACTTCGCCGCCCGGCTGCGGCACGAGACCGGCGCCCGTACGACCGTGGCGGCCGCCGCCGCGCGCACCGCGTGGGACGACGTCCCCGGAGGTCTGCGCGAGGCCCTGCACGTCGCCGAGGCCGCTGCCGACGCGCCGGCCGACCTGGACAGCCGGCCGGCGCTCGTGCGGCTGCGTGACGTCCATCTGCGGGGCCTGGTGCGGCTGCTCAGGGACGATCCGCACGTCCAGTCCTTCGCCGAGCGGGAGTTGGACGGGCTGCTGTGCGGGGCCGACGCCGAGTCGGAGCTGCTGCCCGTACTGCGGACGTATCTCGCGACCGGCCGCAACAAGTCCCGCACCGCGCAGCTGCACCACGTCAGCAGGCCCGCGCTGTACCGGCGTCTGGAGGCGATAGAGGCACGCCTAGGCGTCGATCTCGACGACTTCGAGCAGGCCGCCTCCGTGCACATCGCGCTCCTCGCGCACGACGCGCAACAGAGATGAAACATGCAATGACGTGGGAAAACGGTGAGGAAACATGAGTCGACGCCGGGGTGACACGGTGGAACGCCATGCGCCCACAGACGTGACACGGTGCAACTCAAAGCGGCTCTCCGGGCTTTCTAGGCTCCTGGGGCGGGCGTCGGAAGTCCCGTCTGCCCCACGACGCCCGGCACGCTCCCCCAAGCTCTTCGAGCAGGGGGGACCCCCACTCGCCGCACCGGGCACAAGCCCAAGTACATCCAGTACGAGGACTTGCGCCCGGCACGCCGAGAGCACGCACCGGACGCCGCAGGGCCCGCCCTCCGGGCGGACGACGGCACTTCCGACACCCGCCCCAGCACACCGAGCGACCGGAGGTCCCGATGAGCAGAGTGATCCGCGCCGCCGTCTTCCAGACTGCCTGGACCGGCGACAAGGAGTCGATGATCCAGGTCCACGAGCAGGCGGCCCGCGACGCGGCCGCGCAGGGCGCACAGGTGCTGTGCTTCCAGGAGCTCTTCTACGGGCCCTATTTCTGCCAGGTCCAGGACAAGGCGTTCTACGAGTACGCCGAGCAGATCCCCGAAGGCCCGATCGTCCGGCGCTTCCAGGCACTGGCCAAGGAACTGGGCATCGTCCTCGTGCTGCCGATGTACGAGGAGGAGCAGCCCGGCGTCCTGTACAACACCGCCGCGGTGATCGACGCCGACGGTTCCTACCTGGGCAAGTACCGCAAGACCCACATCCCGCAGGTCCCGGGATTCTGGGAGAAGTTCTACTTCCGCCCGGGCAACTCCGGCTGGCCGATCTTCGACACGGCCGTCGGCAGGATCGGCGTATACATCTGCTACGACCGGCACTTCCCCGAGGGCTGGCGCGCTCTCGGCCTCGCGGGTGCCGAGATCGTCTTCAACCCGTCGGCCACCTCGCGCGGTCTGTCCGGCTACCTGTGGCAGCTGGAGCAGCCGGCCGCGGCTGTCGCCAACGAGTACTTCATCGGCGCGATCAACCGGGTGGGTGTCGAGGAGTACGGCGACAACGACTTCTACGGGACCTCGTATTTCGTGGACCCGGAAGCCCAGTTCGTCGGCGAGGTGGCGAGCGACAAGGAGACGGAACTCGTCGTCCGCGACCTGGATATGGCCAAGCTCCGCGAAGTGCGCGACCGGTGGCAGTTCTACCGGGACCGCGCTCCGGGGACGTACGGGCCGCTGACCGCGCCGTAGGCGCACCGCGCTCCGCGGGCCCGGCACACGGGGGGTCGGGCCCGCGGCACCGTGTTCCTCACCGGCTTTCTTGCGAGGAAACAGCGTTGACCTCAGCTTTTAACAGCTTCGGTATTCCCTCAGTGCACGCACGACCGGAAGGAGAGGGAGCATGAGCCGTACCGTCATCCGTGGTGGCCTCGTCATCACCGCGTCCGACGAGATCCACGCCGACGTCCTGATCGAGGACGGCCGGATCGCCGCCCTCGCGGCGACCGGCACCCCGGCGGCCGAGTCGTGGACGGCCGAGCGGACCATCGACGCCACCGGCAAGTACGTCATTCCGGGCGGCGTCGACGCCCACACCCATATGGAGCTGCCGTTCGGCGGCACCTTCGCCTCCGACACCTTCGAGACGGGCACCCGGGCAGCGGCCTGGGGCGGCACCACCACCATCATCGACTTCGCGGTGCAGAGCGTGGGCCACTCGCTGCGCGAAGGCCTCGACACGTGGAACGCCAAGGCCGACGGCAAGTGCGCCATCGACTACGCCTTCCACATGATCGTCTCCGACGTCAACCAGGAAACACTCAAGGAGATGGACCTGCTGGTCGAGGAGGGCGTCACCTCCTTCAAGCAGTTCATGGCCTACCCCGGCGTCTTCTACAGCGACGACGGCCAGATCCTGCGCGCCATGCAGCGCTCCGCCGAGAACGGCGGCCTGATCATGATGCACGCCGAGAACGGCATCGCGATCGACGTGCTGGTGGAGCAGGCGCTGGCGCGCGGAGAGACCGACCCGCGCTTCCACGGAGAGGTCCGCAAGGCGCTCCTCGAGGCCGAGGCCACCCACCGCGCCATCAAGCTCGCCCAGGTCGCGGGGGCTCCGCTGTACGTCGTGCATGTCTCGGCGCAGGAGGCGGTCGCCGAGCTGGCGCGAGCGCGCGACGAGGGCCTGAACGTCTTCGGTGAGACCTGCCCGCAGTACCTGTTCCTGTCGACCGACAGCCTCGCGGAACCGGACTTCGAGGGCTCGAAGTACGTGTGCAGTACGCCCCTTCGGCCCAAGGAGCACCAGGCGGCGCTGTGGCGGGGCCTGCGCACCAACGACCTCCAGGTCGTCTCCACCGACCACTGCCCCTTCTGCTTCGTGGGCCAGAAGGAGCTCGGCCGGGGCGACTTCTCGAAGATCCCCAACGGGCTTCCGGGTGTCGAGAACCGCATGGACCTGCTCCACCAGGCCGTGGTCGACGGGCACATCTCGCGCCGCCGCTGGATCGAGATCGCCTGCGCGACCCCGGCCCGGATGTTCGGCCTGTATCCGAAGAAGGGCACCATCGCGCCGGGCGCCGACGCCGACATCGTCATCTACGACCCGCTCGCCGAGCAGGTCATGTCGGTCGAGACGCACCACATGAACGTCGACTACTCGGCGTACGAGGGCAAGCGTGTCACCGGGCGGGTCGAGTCCGTGCTCTCGCGCGGCGAAATGGTCATCACCGAGGGGGAGTTCACCGGACGCGCGGGTCACGGCGTCTACACCCCCCGCTCCACCTGTCAGTACCTTCTCTGAGCGACTAGGAGTGGCGCCATGGACTTCGGACTCGTCCTGCAGACCGACCCCCCTGCCTCCCGCGTCATCGAGCTGATGAAGCGAGCCGAGGGCAACGGGTTCACCTACGGATGGACCTTCGACTCCGCCGTGCTGTGGCAGGAACCTTTTGTGATCTACAGTCAGATCCTTGCGAACACCGAGAAGTTGACGGTCGGCCCGATGGTCACCAACCCGGGCACCCGCACCTGGGAGGTCACCGCCTCCACCTTCGCCACACTCAACGACATGTACGGCAACCGCACGGTGTGCGGCATCGGGCGCGGCGACTCGGCGATGCGCGTGGCCGGACGCAAGCCGAACACCCTCGCCCGGATCAGCGGCGCGATGAAGGTCATCCGCGCTCTCGGGCGCGGCGACGAGGCCGACCTCGGCGGCACCGTCATCAAGTTCCCCTGGGTCAAGCCCGGCGCCGAACTCCCGGTCTGGATGGCCGCGTACGGCCCGAAGGCCCTCAAGATGACCGGCGAGGAGGCCGACGGCTTCATCCTCCAGCTCGCCGACCTCTATCTGACCGAGTACATGGTCAAGGCGGTGAAGGACGCGGCGGTCGAGGCCGGCCGGGACCCTGCGGATGTCAAGATCTGCGTGGCCGCGCCCGCGTACATCACCGAGGACGACTCGCCCGAGGCGCTCGCCCACGCGCGTGAGCAGTGCCGCTGGTTCGGCGGGATGGTCGGCAACCATGTCGCCGACCTCGTGTCCAAGTACGGCGAGCACTCCGCCGCCGTGCCCGAGGAGCTCACCGACTACATCAAGGCGCGCGAGGGCTACGACTACTCCCACCACGGACGCAGTGACAACCCCGACACCAAGTTCGTGCCCGACGAGATCGTCGACCGGTTCTGCCTGATCGGCACGGCCGAGCGGCACATCGAGAAACTGAAGGCGCTGCGCGAGCTGGGCGTCGACCAGTTCGCGGTGTACGACATGCACGACGCGCAGGAAGCCGTGATCGACGCGTACGGGACGAAGGTCATCCCGGCCGTCAACGGCCAGTAGTTAAGGGGCCGATCGGGCCTCCTCCCCGTTCTCCCCTTCCCGCCGTCCCGGGAAGGGGGCCAGGGCGCTCCCCGCGCACCCCCCCCAGACGCCCGCACGGCCTTTCCCGACACCTCTCACTGATTGGCCTGCCCATGACCGAGACCGTCCCCACCGACAGCCCACCGGCCGCCCAAGTCACGCTCCCCGACGGCCGGGTGGAGATCGCCCCCGACGCGCCCGCGCCCAGCGGCCCCTACGCCAACGAGGACCTGCTGCCGGTCCCGGTCGAGAAGCGCACCTGGACCACGTACAACTTCTCGGCGCTCTGGGTCGGCATGGCCCACAACACCGCTTCCTGGACCCTGGCTTCCGGCCTGATAGCCGTGGGCATGGACTGGAAGCAGGCCGTGTTCACCATCGCGTTGGCCAACCTGATCGTGCTGGTCCCGATGTTGCTCACCGGGCACGCCGGACCCAAGTACGGCATACCCTTCCCGGTCTTCGCGCGCGCCTCCTTCGGCGTCCGCGGCGCCAACCTCCCCGCTGTCGTACGGGCGTTGGTGGCCTGTGGCTGGTTCGGCATCCAGACCTGGATCGGCGGCGAGGCGATCTTCTTCCTCGCCGGGAAGCTCTTCGGTGACAGTTGGGCCAACGCCGGCCACATCGGCGGCTACGCCTGGACCATGTGGCTGTCCTTCGCGATCTTCTGGGTGATCCAGGTCGCCATCATCTACCGGGGCATGGAGACGATCCGCCGCTTCGAGAACTGGGCGGCGCCCTTCGTGCTCGTCGGCGCCGGCGTGATGCTGTGGTGGATGAGCAGCAAGGCGGGCGGCTTCGGCCCGCTGCTCGACCAGCCCTCCAAGCTTGGCTGGGGTCCGGACTTCTGGACACTGTTCGCCCCCGCCCTCATGGGCATGATCGGCTTCTGGTCCACACTGTCGCTGAACATCCCCGACTTCACCCGCTACGGCAAGAGCCAGAAGGCGCAGACCTGGGGCCAGGCGCTCGGCCTGCCCACCACGATGACGCTCTTCGCCTTCCTGTCCGTCATGGTCACCTCGGGCTCCCAGGCGGTGTACGGCGAGGCGATCTGGGACCCGGTCCAGCTGGCCGCCAAGACCGACAACGTCTTCGGCATCATCTTCGCGCTGGTCACCGTGCTGGTCGCGACCCTGTCCGTGAACGTCGCGGCCAACCTGGTCTCACCGGCCTTCGACTTCTCCAATATCGCGCCCCGGAAGATCAGCTTCCGGGCCGGCGCGCTCGCCACCTGCGTCCTCGGCGTGCTGATCTTCCCGTGGAAGCTGTACTCCGACCCGCAGGGCTACATCTTCACCTGGCTCGGTCTGGTCGGCGGTCTGCTCGGCACGGTCGCGGGCATCCTCATCGCCGACTACTGGATCCTGCGCCGCACCAAGCTCGACCTCGCCGACCTGTACCGCACCGGTGGCCGCTACTGGTACGACGGCGGCTGGAACTGGCGGGCCGTCGTCGCCTTCGTCACCGGCGGCGTCCTGGCCATCGGCGGAGCCGACTTCCATCCGCTGATCGACGGGCGGCCCATCCCGGCCCTGGAGCCGCTGGCCGACTACGGGTGGGCGGTCGGGCTCGGTACGTCGACGGTCCTGTACCTCGCACTGATGCTGCTGCGGGGGCGAGGGAGGACCGCTGTCTGATTCATCCGATTTAGATGCCCCGTGTAGAGCCGGCCCCCTTGACTCGGGTCGGCTCTACTGGGCCGATTTCCCGAGTGTGGCCACCGCTTCCGTGGCCGCCTTGAGCGCCCCGTCGAAGACGACGTCCGCCTTGGGGGCCTTCTTCGTCTCGAAGTCGCTGCCGTTGTACGTGATGACGACGATGGCGTTGGACGCGCGGACCGTCAGCACGGTCTCGCGGGTCTCCTGCTTGTCCTCGGTGGTGAGCTTCGACGCGGAGTACGCCTCGTTGCCGAGCCCGGAAACCGACGCTCCGTCACCCTTGTCGGTCGTGCGCCCCTTGAACGAGCTTTGCGCTTCTTTGTCCGACTCCTTGATCTCGTACGAGACGTCGAGCCAGCGGTAGTCGTAGCCCTTGAGCGCGTTCCAGGAGCAGGTGCGGCGCACGGTCTTGTCGGTCGAGGCGATCTCCTGGCCGGCCGTCTTGGCGCCCGGGACCAGGGATGTGATCGACTTCGTCGCCACCGCGGTGCAGGGAGCCGGTGACGAGGTGTACGTCTTGGTGGCCGCGGAGGTCGACGGGGCGGTCGCCGTCTTGGTCTTCTGGGGCGTTTTGGGCTCGGCGGCGGTCGGAGTCGCGGCGAGCGGACCGGACGTCAGGGCCCAGCCCGCCGAGGCGAGCACGGCGACCGGCAGCAGACGCGCGGTGAGGGTGAGCGGCAGAGGAAGAGAACGCACGGCGCACTTCTCGTGGGGGACGGTGCGGAGAGGGTCCGCACTGCGGACGGGACGCCAGTGTCACACGAGTCCCTGTGGGGCGGAAGGGCCAACTTGCTCCGTTCCTGTGTGGTGACAGTGGCTCACTGGTGACACGCTGTGCGCCACTTCGCCATGACGACCCGCGTCACCTGGGATCTTTGGCCGGATGGACGGGCAGCGCGCTCTCGATCCGGTCGACGGCGGCGAACGCGCCGTACGCGACGAGCCGCACCAGGCTGTCATCGCTATGGATGGATTTGCGCCAGGCCGCCACATCCTCGTCCGTGATCCGGTACGGGGCCAGCGCGGCCAGCAGCGCGAGTCGAGCCCCGGGCCGCGAGCGGTCGGGAAGCACGTTCCACGCGAGCGAAGGGTGCGCTCCGTTCCAGGCATCCAGTGTTTCCCGTACGAGGATCCGGTCGGCCTCGTCGAGAAGTCCCGCACCCGCGGTGGCGGCGGCCCGCAGTGCGGCGTACGCCGGGCCGACGGTGGTCCCCCATGCCCAGTCGGGGCCGGGGCCGGGGTTGTCGAGGAGGGCCACACCCGCACCCGGGGCGGGGCGGCGGCGCACCGTCCTGGCGAGGGAGCGCCCGCCCAGACTCCGCACCGCCCGGAACCGCTGCGCATTGCCCGGCAGCAGATTCTCGGTCAGCAGTGCCGACACGACGCGGTTGATGAAGTGGAAGGACAGCGCGGTACCGATGTAGGCGGGTGCGTGTGCGCCGGGGAAGGGCAGCGGCGTCAACTCCGGGGCCCCGGGGGTCCGGGTCGCCTCGCCCCATGCCAGCACGCGCGCGTGCTTCTCGTCGGTGGGCGTCTCCCCGCGCGCCAGCGCCTCCGCGAGCGCGTGGTCCCCGGTCGCGTGCAGCAGCATCGTGTGCGCGTCCACGCAGAACGGACACCGATTGGCGACGGACACCCCGAGCGCCGCGAGTTCCTTCCCGGTCCTGCCGCCCTCGCCCGCGATCAGCGACTCGCGCATCAACGCCCAGGTGGAGGCCATGATCTCGGGCGAGGAGGAGAGCACGACGAAGGTGGCCGCCCGCTCGATGCCGAAGTCGTCGGCGAGTTGGGCGTAGACGGCGGCGACGACGCCGGTGGCGGACTTGGGCGGGGGCGGGGTGGTGTAGCGGAAGGGGCTGGGCATGGATGTGCCTCCTGGTAGGGCCGGTGGACGCGGCGCGCTGTTGCCGGGTGCCGTTGCCACTCTGGTCCGAAGAGGCATCCACAGACGTCGTACGCCCGGAGGCAATACGGGCTACCTCACGTGGCCCGGCCGCGGCGCGATCTACTCCACCGGGAGTACGCCAACCTCCATCCACAGGTCTGACGCGACTGTCCGAACAGCCGCATAGGGTGCCGGACATGACGTTGGACCAGGTCACACTCAGGCGCCTGGCCGACGCGGCGCTCGCCGTCGTGGTCGGCGCCCTCGTCGTGACCGCGGCCGCCCTCGACGACGACACGACCCCCGCCGACTACGCCCTGCTCACCGCCGGCTCCCTCGCCCTCGCGGCCTACCGCCACGCCCCGCGCCAGGTACTGGCGGTCAGCACGGTCACCACGACGGCGTACGTCCTGCACGCACATCCCGGCCCGCTGTCCGCCCTCCCCGTGCTGGGCGCCGTCCACACGGCCGCGCGTGCGGGGCACCGAGGCGTCGCCGCGATCGCAAGCGCCGTGTTCCTGGCGGGATGCGTGGCGACGGGCCCGACGACGGGGGAGGTCGTCGAGCGGACCTTGCTGCTCGCGGGCTGGTTCCTGTGCGCCCTGGTGACGGGCCTCGCCGACCGTAACTGGCAGGCGTATCTGCGCCAGACGGAACAGCGCGCGCTGGAGGCGGAACGCACCCGTGAGGAGTCGGCTCTGCGCCGGGCGGGCGAGGAACGGCTGCGGATCGCCCGCGAGTTGCACGACTCGCTCACGCACAGCATCTCGATCGTCAAGCTCCAGGCGGGAGTCGCCGTCCACCTCGCCCGCAAGCGTGGCGAGGAGGTGCCGCCCGCGCTGCTCGCCATCCAGGAGGCGGGCGGCGAGGCGATGCGCGAACTGCGGGCCACATTGGAGGTGTTGCGCACCGACGAGCCGACCGGCACGCCCGCACTGCTGGTGGAGCGGGCCCGCGCGGCCGGCCTCGCCGTGGAGCTGACGGTGACCGGGGACGAGCGCCCGTTGACGGCGACGGTGGACCGCGCCGCGTACCGCATCGTCCAGGAGGCCCTGACGAACGCCGCGCGCCACGCGGGGACCGCCAAGGTGGCCATTCAACTCGGATACACGAAGGATGAGTTGACGATATGCGTGGACGACGACGGGGTGGCCGACCCGTCCTGTCCGCCCACACCCGGCATCGGCCTCACCGGCATGCGGGAACGCGTCACGGCCCTCGGCGGCTCCCTGCACGCCGCCCCGCGCGCGGAGGGCGGCTTCTCGGTGCGCGCCGAACTGCCACTCGGCATACCGGAGGACGTGTCGTGATCAGGGTCGCTCTCATCGACGACCAGGCCCTGATGCGCGCCGGGTTCCGCGCCCTGCTGGACGCCGAGGACGGCATCGAGGTGGTCGGCGAGGCCGCCGACGGGGAGCGGGGGCTGGAGCTCGTGCGCGCCGAAGTGCCGGACGTCGCCCTCGTCGACGTACAGATGCCGGTGATGTCGGGCATCGAGGCGACCCGCCGCATCGCCGCCGACCCGCGGCTGTCCGCCGTACGCGTCGTCATCCTCACCAACTACGGCCTGGACGAGTACGTCTTCGCGGCGCTGCGGGCCGGCGCCAGTGGCTTCCTGCTCAAGGACACCGAACCCGCCGACCTGCTCCAGGCCATCGAGGTCGTCGCTCGTGGCGAGGCGCTGCTGTCCCCGTCCGTGACCCGCGCCCTGATCGGCGAGTTCGTGGCCAGGCCCCCGGACCGGGCCACCGCACCGGGCCTTGAGTGCCTCACCCGCCGCGAACGCGAGGTCACCGCGCTTGCCGCGCGCGGCCTCACCAACGAGGAGATCGCCGCGCACATGGTCATCAGCCCGTTCACGGCCAAGACCCACATCAGCCGCGCGATGACCAAACTGGGCGCCCGCGACCGGGCCCAACTGGTCGTGTTCGCCTACGAGTCGGGCCTGGTGACGGCGCGCGGGTGCGCGGAGTGACGACTTCCGCCGATCTTCCGTGCCATCATCGGCGCGTGATCGCGATACGCCTGACACGGACCCGCCCCGCCGTCCTCGCCTGCCTGTTGGCGCTGGCCGCGAGCGGGTGCGGGCTTTCCGCCGAACTGGATCGCGAGCTCAATCCCGACCGCAAGCCGACCCCCTCCCCGACCCGGGCCGCCCCACCGCCCATGTCCGTGCCGTCCGAGCCGTCGCCCACCGTCCCGGTCCAGGGGGTGCGCGGCTGCCCGTCGTCCGGTGTACGCGTCGACACCGGCCCCGTCGACGCCGCCATGGGACTGCGCGCCATGACCCTCACCCTCACCAACTGCGGCAAGCGGCCGTACGAGGTGAACGGCTACCCCTCCGTCCGCGTCCTCGACGAGGAGGGCGCCCCGCTCCCGGGAGTGCGGACCGTCGAGGGGACGGACCAGGTGCCCATGGCGCCGGACGACATCGGCGCCGAGCCGCTGACCCTCGCCCCTGGTGACACTGCGTGGGCAGCCCTTTACTGGCGGATGGCGGCCGCGGACGGTACGTACCTCCGGGTCGCCCCACAGAAGGGGCGCGGCACCATGAACGTACGCCCCGAGGAGCCGCTCGACATCGGTCCGGAGAACACACTCGGGACGACGGCGTGGGCGCCCATTCCCTGAGGCGAGGGGCTGAGGTTGCCCGGGGGTGTGGGCGGGCGCAAGGTGGATGTGGGGGACGATAGCGCTCGGGAGATGGTCATGCGGCGGCGCAATCGACTCGGTACCTGGTGCACCGGACTGCTCTCGACGGTGGCTCTCCTCACTGCGAGTGCGGTCACGAGCCCGACCGGTGCGAGCGCCACGACGCAGCCACCGACGCCCACCGACCCACTCGAGTCCGCACAAGGGATACGCACCGACACGCCCGAAGGGCTGGCCGAGTATCTGGGCCTTGCCTATGCCAGCGTCGACGGTTATTGGCGGGACGTCTTCAAGGAACAGGGTCTGACGGGACCGTCCTCTTTCTACACCGCCCCGATACCTGGCGAAGAAGGCTTCTCCAGTCACTGCACGGATGAGCCCGTCGTGCACGACACGCCGTCGTTCTTCTACTGCCCGTGGGACGTTTACACGGATGACGAGGGCGTCACCTACTCGGGCGCGATCCATGTCCCGGTGACGACGGCCAGGGCCGTGGGGAACCGGACCGGCGACTTCGCGCTGGCCACCGTGATGGCCCATGAGTACGGTCACGACGTACAGAGGGAACTCATGGACCAGCTGAACCTGCGGGACATTGTGCAGATGAAGGACGGCGCGCCCGTTCTGGAGGACGGGGACACCGTCAATGTGAAGGAAGCCGAGCTGATAGCGGACTGCTTCAGCGGCAACTGGACCAAGTACGTCTCGCAGCAGGGCCTGGTGGCCACCGCTGATCTGTCCGAGGCTGTCAACGCCCTTGAGCTGGCGGGCGACAAGGAGATCGGCGGCGCCCATCCCCACGGCAGCAAGCAGGAGCGCACGACTGCCTTCACCCTGGGCTACGACAGCGGTGATCTCATGGAGTGCGCGCGCCAGTACTGGGTCACCGAGAGGTGGGAATGACCGGACGAGGAGTCGGGGCCCAGCCCTTCTCCGGCAGCTCGCGCTGATTTCGGGCGCCCCGGGTATTCACGGCGATTCCACCCGTAGTGCACCGGACAGGCGGGGAATGTCAGTGGCGCGTGTTGTCATGGAGCCATGATCGAAGACATCGAAACCATCGACGAGTTTCTCGCTCACCACGCGTCCGACGTCGAAGAAGCGGTGCGGCAGGCGGCCGCCACCGAGATCATGCCGCGCTTCAGGCGGCTCGCGGTACACGAGGTCGACGAGAAGAGCGGCCCGCACGACCTGGTGACGGACGCCGACCGCAAGGCCGAGCAGTACCTCACCGAAGCACTCTCCAAGCTGCTGCCCGGCTCGGTCGTGGTCGGAGAGGAAGCGGTCCACGCCAACCCGGTGACGTACGAGGCGATCCAGGGCCAGGCACCGGTCTGGATCGTCGACCCGGTCGACGGCACCCGACAGTTCGTCCACGGCGACCCCGGTTTCTGCACACTCGTCGCACTCGCGCAGGATGGCGTCGTCCGCGCGTCATGGACCTACGCACCGGCCCGCAACCGGCTGGCCGTCGCCATCCGCGGCCAAGGCGCACTGCTCGACGGTGAGCCGTTGCGCTCGGGCTCGCCCACGCCCGGCCACGACCTCGAGATAGCCACCTCCCACCCGGACTACACCACGGACGAGCAGAAGCGCGCCTTGCTCGGCCTGCGCACCCAAGGTGTCCGGCCGCGTCCGTGCGGCTCGGCGGGCCTCGAGTACCTGGCCGTCGCCCGGGGCAAGCTGGACGGCACCGCCTTCTCCTGGGAGGCCGCATGGGACCATGCCGCGGGTCTGCTGCTGGTCGAGGAGGCGGGCGGCATCCACCTGACCAGCACGGGCGAGCCGTTCCGTATCACGGGAGGCAATGCACTGCCGTTCACGGCGGCACGGGACGAGGCCACGGCCCGCCGGGTGGTGGCGCTGTTGACTGCCGGAGCGTGATGCGACCGGCCGGCGCTGTGTGACGCGGTCGGCTGTCGCGGTGGGATACGGCAGCGGCTACCGCGGTGTGATGCGGTCGGCCACCGGGGCCTGATGCCGTCACCCACCGGGGCCTGATGCCGTCGGCCACCTCAGGCTGGTGCTGTGGCCCGCCTCCGCCCGTCGCTGTCGGCCACCGCGGTCTGATCAGGGGACTCCGCGGCACCTGGTCGCCAGACCCCCGCGCCGTCAAGGTTGTCAGTCCTCCGGCATATCCTGATGTTCAGTGGCCGTCGGCTGACGAAGGAGTCCGAAGGTGCCGTCGATGCTCGATGCGGTCGTGGTGGGTGCGGGGCCGAACGGACTGACGGCTGCCGTGGAGCTGGCCCGCCGGGGCTTCTCCGTGGCCGTGTTCGAGGCGCGCGACACCGTGGGCGGGGGAGCTCGCACCGAAGAGCTGACGTTGCCCGGATTCCGGCACGATCCGTGCGCGGCGGCCCATCCGCTGGGCATCAATTCCCCGGCGTTCCGCGCGATGCCCCTGGAGCGGTACGGCTTGGAGTGGCTGCACGCCGAGCTGCCCATGGCGCATCCGTTCCCCGACGGTACGGCAGCCGTCCTCGCGCGTTCCGTGGCGGAGACGGCGGCTTCCTTCGGCCCGCGCGACGCCGGTGCGTACCGTCGGCTGATCGCCCCCTTCCTCCCCAAGTGGGACACGCTGGCCCACGACTTCATGTCCCTGCCGCTGACCGCACTGCCCCGCGACCCGGTCACCCTGGCCCGCTTCGGCCTCGCCGGGCTGCCGCCCTCGACCTGGCTGATGCGGCGCTTCAGCGACGAGCGGGCCAAGGCGCTGTTCGCCGGGCTCGTCGCGCATGTCATCGCCCCGCTCGACGGCATCGCCACCGGCGCCGTCGGCCTGGTCTTCGCCCTGGCCGCGCACGCCCGCGGCTGGCCCGTCGCGCGCGGCGGCTCCCAGTCCATCTCCGACGCGCTCGCCGCGTACCTCAAGGACCTCGGTGGCATCGTCCACACCGACTACGAGGTCAAGCGCCTCGACGACCTGCCGCCCGCGCGCGCGTACATCTTCGACACCTCGCCCGCCGCCCTGTCCCGGATCGCGGGCTTCGGGCGGTACTACGAGGGCTATCGGTACGGCGCGGGGGTCTTCAAGGTCGATTACGCGCTGGACGGACCCGTGCCCTGGACGGCCAAGGAGGCGCGTACCGCCGGGACCGTGCAGGTCGGCGCGAGCCGTGCCGAGATCAGCACGGCCCTGCGCGCGGCCTCGCGCGAGGGCCGGGTGCCGGACGCCCCCTTCCTGATCACCGTGCAGCCCAGCGTCGTCGACCCGTCCCGGGCACCCGAGGGCAAGCAGGTCTTCTGGGCGTACGGGCACGTTCCCAACGGCTGGACCGGAGACCTCACGGACGCCATCGAGCGCCAGCTGGAGCGGTTCGCGCCCGGTTTCCGCGACCGCGTGCTGGCCCGCGCGACCGCCGGCCCACGCGAACTCGCCGCGCGCAACGCCAATTACGTGGGCGGCGACATCGCCTGCGGCGCCGCCTCCGGACTCCAGCTCCTGCTGCGCCCCAAGCTCTCCCTGTTCCCGTACAGCACCCCGCATCCGGCCGTCTTCATCTGCTCCTCGGCCACTCCGCCGGGCCCCGGTGTGCACGGGATGTCGGGGCACAACGCGGCGAAGGCCGTATGGCGGCGGCTGCGGCAGTCCTGACCGCGGGCGCGTCACCGACAAGGCCGTCCCTTCCGGCACGCAAGGCCGTCCCTTCCGGCACGACGAGAAGGCCCGTCCTTCCCGGCACGAGAAGAAAGCCCGTCCCTCCGGCACAGGAAGAAAGCGCTGTCACACGTCTCGACATCGTTCCGCCCCCACCCGATCATGCAAAAGGGGATGTGACATGACCGTGACAGGAGACTCCATATGATCAAGCGCAGATCGGTGCTGACCGCGGCGGGCGGCGCACTCCTCGGCAGCGCGCTGGCCACGGGCACCGCTCGGGCCGATGCGACCATCGGGGTCAACCCCGGCGCGACGTACGGAAGTTGGGAGGGCTGGGGCACCTCTCTCGCCTGGTGGGCCAATGTGTTCGGCGCGCGCGACGACTTCGCCGACATCTTCTTCACCACCAAGTCCGTCGCGTACGGCGGAAGGACGCTGCCGGGCCTCGGCCTGAACATCGCCCGCTACAACCTGGGCGCGTGCAGCTGGAACAGTGTGGGCGGCACGACCATGGTCGCCTCCCCCAACATCCCCGCTTTCAAGCAGATCGAGGGGTTCTGGCAGGACTGGAACAACGAGGACCCCACGTCCTCCGCCTGGGACTGGACGGCCGATGCCGCCCAGCGGGCGGCCCTGGTCAAGGCGACCCAACGCGGCGCCGTCAGTGAGCTGTTCGCCAACTCGCCGATGTGGTGGATGTGCCTCAACCACAACCCGTCCGGCGCGGCCGGCGGCGGCAACAACCTCCAGTCCTGGAACTACCGCCAGCACGCCTCCCATCTGGCGAGCGTGGCGCTGTACGCGAAGAACAACTGGGGCGTGAACTTCAGCACCGTCGACGCCTTCAACGAGCCGTCCTCCAGCTGGTGGACGGCGACGGGCACCCAGGAGGGCTGCCACATGGACGCCGCCGTCCAGGCGGCCGTCCTCCCGTATCTGCGCAGCGAACTCGACCAGCGCGGCCTGACCGGCACCCGGATCTCCGCGTCCGACGAGACGAGCTACGACCTGGCGCGCACGACCTGGAACTCGTTCGGCTCGTCGACGAAGGCGCTGGTCAGCCAGGTCAATGTGCACGGCTACCAGGGCTCCGGCGGCCGCCGCGACCTGCTCTACACCGATGTCGTCGGCACGGCGGGCAAGAAGCTGTGGAACTCCGAGACCGGCGACTCGGACGCCACGGGCCTCACCCTGGCGAGCAACCTCTGTCTGGACTTCCGCTGGCTGCACCCGACCGCGTGGGTCTACTGGCAGGTGATGGACCCCAGCTCCGGCTGGGCGATGATCGCCTACGACGCGAGCACCCTCCAGCCGACCACCGTGCAGACCAAGTACTACGTGATGGCCCAGTTCAGCCGTCACATCCGCCCCGGTATGACCATCCTCGACACTGGTGTGGGCTACGCGGTCGCGGCCTACGACGCGAGCGCGAGGCGGCTGGTCGTCGTGGCCGTCAACTCCGGTGCCGCCCAGAACCTCACCTTCGACCTGTCCAGGTTCAGCCAGGTCACCGGGGGCAGCGGCGGTCTCGTACGACGCTGGAACACCCTTACCTCCGGCGGCGGTGACCTGTACACCGCGCGCACGGACACCTACCTCAGCGGCAAGACGCTGACGGTGCCCTTCGCCGCCGCGTCCGTACAGACCTTCGAGATCGACGGCGTGGTGGTCTGACCTTCGGCGGGTGTCCGACGCGCGGGGGACAATGCGGTCATGGACGTACGGAGGAGGTCGAGGCAGTCATGACCGCCATCACCCTGGTCCAGGGCGACATCACCCGGGAGAGCGCCGACGCGATCGTCAACGCCGCGAACTCGTCACTGCTCGGCGGGGGCGGCGTGGACGGGGCCATCCACCGCCGCGGTGGCCCCGCCATCCTCGCCGAGTGCCGTAGGCTCCGCGCCTCCCACTACGGCAAAGGCCTGCCCACCGGCAAGGCGGTCGCCACGACCGCCGGCAAGCTGGACGCACGGTGGGTGATCCACACCGTAGGACCGGTGTTCGCCCATGCCGAGGACCGCTCGGAACTGCTCGCCTCCTGCTACCGGGAGTCCCTGCGCGTCGCCGCCGAGCTGGGCGCGCGGACCGTCGCCTTCCCCGCGATCTCGACGGGGATCTACGGCTGGCCGATGGACGACGGGGCGCGGATCGCGGTACGGACAGTGCGCGAGAGCGCGGATCCGTCCGTCGAGGAGGTGCGGTTCGTGCTGTTCGACAAGAAGGCGTACGACGTCTTCGCCGAGGCGCTGGAGGCGCCGGCGGAAGGCTGAGCGGCGTGCCGGGTTCCGGAGCGTCGCCTTCGTGTCGGGCTCCGGAGGGGCGCCTTCCTGCGGTCTTTGGACGGGCGTCCCGCTTACCGCGCTCCGGTCGGCGCTTCCGGCCTGCGCCCTCATGCGGTTCACGGTAACTTGACCATGATTTTCGCGACTTCCACCTTCGCCTTACGTCCTGTACGGCGAAGGTGCCCTGCAGGCTGTAGGGCCGAAGGGTGGACGATGGCCACAACCTTGAACCTTCCGCACGTCGGCGCCGCCGCCGAACGCCACGGGCATCTCCCCGTGCGTCGCACCGCCGTCGCCCGTCAGGACCGGCTGGAGGTACGGCGGCCCTGTGTGCTGACCGGTCACGAGGCCGTACCGACCGACTTCCCTGCCGTGTGCTCCTCCGTCGCTCCCGCTGCCCAGGCGGGCCGAGAGGTATGAACCCCCTGTCGCCGGGCGCCGCCACGACGACCGTCAGCAGACGGGTCCCCCTGCAGGCCGCGGTGACGCTCGTGGTGGTGGTGTGCGCCGGCTGTCTCGCCCGGCGTCACTGGTCGGTGATCGAGGCCGGCGCCGATCGGCTGGCCGTCGCCGACCGCGGCTGGCTGCTCGTGGCGGCCGTGGCCACCACGGCGACCTGGGTGTGTTCGGCTCTTGCCCAGCAAGGGGCGGTGGCACGGCCGTTGCCCGCCGGGCGGCTGGTGGCCGTGCAGTTCGCGGCCTCCGCCGCCAATCACGTGCTGCCGGCGGGGTTGGGCGCCGGCGCGGTCAATCTGCGCTTCCTGACCCGGTGCGGTCTGCCGGTCGCCCGGTCGGCGACCGCGCTCGGGGTGAAGGCCACCGCGGGCGCTGTCTCGCGGTGTTTCCTGATCGCCGTGTTCGCGTCCGCGTGTCCCGGCGTGCTCCGCCTTCCGCACGTCTCCCCGACGGTGGTCGCCGTGACGGTCGGGGTGGTCGTGGCTGCCGTGGCTCTTCTGTCCGGCCCGCTGCGGCGCGCCCTGCGGGCCGTGCTGGCGGACGTCCGCGCCGTGCACGAAGTCCCGGCGCGGACGGCGGCGTTGTGGGGCGGCTCGGTCGCCTTCCCCTCGCTGCACGCCGCCGTGGTCGTCGCGGTCGCCCAAGCCCTCGAGCTGCCGCTGCCCCCGGCCCAGGTGGCGCTGGCGTACCTTGCCGCGAGCAGCGCCGCCGTGCTGCTTCCCACCCCCGGCGGAATCGGTTCCCTGGACGCGGCTCTGATCCTGGCCCTCACCTTGGTCGGAGCCCAGGGCAGCGCGGCGGCGTCGGCCGTCCTCGGCTACCGGCTGCTGACGATGTGGCTGCCGCTGCTTCCGGGACTGGTGACGCTGGGCGTGCTGGTGCGCCGCCGCGTGCTGTGAAGTGAACCGGTCACCGCGACTGCGGTGGTGACAGCTCCCGATTGACTACAATCCTGTCGACGGTCTGCTGAACTGTAGACGATGACCCGATGAGGATCGTTCCCATGGCCAGCGCGAAGGACGAACGCCGACTGGCGGGTGAGCTCGAAGCCTCCGTGATGGCAGTCCTTTGGGCCGCGGACGCACCGCTCACGCCGGGCCGGGTGCAGACGGAACTCGCCTCGGGACTCGCGCGTACGACGGTGACGACGATCCTGTCCCGGCTGCACGAGAAGGGGATAGCCGGCCGGGCGCGGCAGGGCCGCGGCTTCGCGTACTTCCCCGTCCAGGACCCGCACGGTCTCACCGCCCGCCGTATGCTCGCCGAGCTCGACCGGGACGAGGACCGCGGGACGGCTCTGGCCCGGTTCGTCGCCCAGCTCGGCCCCGACGACGAGCGCCTCCTGCGCGACCTGCTGGAACCGGGTGTCCGGCGGGAGTCGCCTGGGCGGTCGGAGCCGCGTGAGCGCGAGGAATCGGGGTGAGCGCGAGGAATCGGCTGAGCCGGTGAAGTCGGCTCAGCAGGTGGAATCGCTCAGCAAGGGGAAGCGGCGGAGGCTGGTGGAGGGGCGAGCGGAAACCTCCACGTCAACCTCCACGTCACTCGGACGCGTCGCTCAGCCCGAGCCGCAGATGCTCCACGTGATACACCGCCTGGTCGAGGAGTTCGGCGACGTGGTGGTCGTGCAGCGCGTACACGACCGACCGGCCCTGCCGCTCGCCGACCACCAGTCCGAGGTTGCGCAACAGCCGCAACTGGTGCGAGCACGCGGACTGTTCCATCCCCACCTCGGCGGCCAACTCCGTGGCGGGGAGCGGTCCTTCGCGCAGGCGGGCGAGGATCAGCAGACGTGAGGGGGTGGACAGCGCCTGGAGCGTGGTCGCCACCTTCGCGACGTTGGCCGCGTCCAGACGTACGCGCTCGGTGGCGTCCTGCGCGGCGGTGACGGCTCCATGACCCATGGACGTATCTTACCTACCACACATGAAGGCATGAATGAGTCTTCATGTGTTCCTGTATGGTGCCCGAGTGCCTTCCACTCTTGCCTCGTCTCCCGCCGTCGACGCACCCGCCGGGACGACCCCGCGCCGCCGCACCCGTGTCCTCGCGCTGCCGGAAGCCCGCTGGGCGCTCCTCGCGACCGCCGCCTTCCTGCTCGCGCTCCCGCCGCACCTCGCCGGGGCGCCCGGCTGGACGTACGGCCCGCTCTACGCGATCGCGTACGTCGCCGGCGGCTGGGAACCGGCCCTCGAAGGGCTGCGGGCGCTGCGCGAGAAGACCCTGGACGTCGACCTGCTGATGATCGTGGCGGCCCTGGGCGCGGCCGCGATCGGGCAGGTCCTCGACGGCGGCCTGCTGATCGTCATCTTCGCCACCTCCGGTGCCCTGGAGGCCCTGGCCACCGCACGCACCGCCGACTCCGTCCGCGGCCTGCTCGACCTCGCGCCCGCCACGGCGACCAGGGTGACCGCCGACGGCGAGGAGTCGGTCGCGGTGAGCCGACTCACGGTCGGTGATGTGGTGCTGATCCGCCCGGGCGAGCGGATCGGCGCCGACGGACGGGTTCTGGACGGCACCAGTGAGGCCGACCAGGCGACGATCACCGGCGAACCGCTGCCGGTGGTGAAGGCCCCGGGCGACGAGGTCTTCGCGGGCACCCTCAACGGCACGGGCGCCCTGCGCGTCCGCGTCGAGCGCGACCCCGCCGACTCGGTGATCGCCCGGATCGTCACCCTCGTGGAGGAGGCCTCGCGGACCAAGGCGCCGACGCAACTGTTCATCGAGCGGGTCGAACAGCGGTACGCGGTGGGTGTGGTGGCCGCCACGCTCGCCGTCTTCGCCGTGCCGCTGGCCTTCGGCGCGGACCTCACCGGCGCGCTGCTGCGGGCGATGACCTTCATGATCGTCGCCTCGCCGTGCGCGGTCGTACTGGCCACCATGCCCCCGCTGCTCTCGGCCATCGCGACCGCCGGACGGCACGGGGTCCTGGTCAAGTCGGCCCTCGCCATGGAACGCCTCGGCGAGATCGACACGGCCGCTCTCGACAAGACCGGCACGCTGACCGAGGGCGCGCCCGAGGTGACGGCCGTACGTCCGTCGCAGGCGTCCGGCCTCGACGAGGACGCCCTGCTGGCGTTGGCGGCCGCCGCCGAGCACCCCAGCGAACACCCGCTCGCCCGCGCGATCGTCGCCGCCGCCCGGACCCGCGGCCTGCGTCTCGCGCCCGCCGTCGACTTCACGGCGAAGCCGGGACACGGCGTCACCGCCACGGTCGAAGGCCAGGTGATCACGGTCACCCGCCCCGACGCCGACACCCCCGCCGACGCCGACAGCCCTGCCGACGCCGGCACGGTCGTCCTCGTGGCACGCGGCGGCGTCCCCGTCGGCACCCTCACCCTCACCGACCGCCTTCGCCCCGACGCCGCCGAGACCGTCGCCGCGCTCACCGCACTGACCGACACCTCACCCGTGCTGCTCACCGGCGACAACCCGCGCGCTGCCGCCGAGGTGGCTGACGCCACCGGCATCACCGACGTACGCGCGGGTCTGCTGCCCGCGGACAAGGTCGCGGCCGTACGAGATCTCCAACTGGCCGACCGCAAGGTCCTGTTCGTCGGGGACGGCGTCAACGACGCCCCCGCCCTGGCCACGGCCCATTCCGGGGTCGCCATGGGCCGGGCCGGCTCCGACCTCGCGCTGGAGACGGCCGACGCCGTCGTCGTGCGCGACGAGCTGGCGGCGATCCCCGCGGTCGTACGGCTGTCCCGTGCGGCCCGCCGCCTGGTCACCCAGAATCTCGTCGTCGCGGGTACGTTCATCACTGTCCTCGTCCTGTGGGACCTCCTGGGCCACCTGCCGTTGCCGCTCGGCGTCGCGGGCCACGAGGGCTCGACCGTGCTGGTCGGGCTGAACGGGCTGCGGCTGCTGCGGGAATCCGCGTGGGACAGGTCGGGCCTGGACCAGGGTCTCTGAGGGGCTTGGTGATCAGACCTGGTCCCGCCCAGGTCGGCGCACCTCGATGTCGGATTCTCGCCAGCCCAGCCCTCGCACGTGCCCGATGCTTGAGACATGCGGAACGGGATGCACACCGACACCGAGCGCTGTGTGCGGGCCGTCCAGTCGAAGGACGCGCGCTTCGACGGATGGTTCTTCACAGCGGTTCTGACCACGAAGATCTACTGCCGGCCCAGCTGTCCGGTGGTGCCGCCGAAGCCGGAGAACATGACGTTCCTGCCGAGCGCGGCGGCCTGCCAGCAGGCCGGCTTCCGGGCCTGCAAGCGGTGCCGCCCGGACACCAGCCCCGGCTCGCCCGAGTGGAACCAGCGCGCCGATCTGGTCGCCCGCGCCATGCGCCTCATCGGCGACGGAGTCGTGGACCGCGAGGGCGTACCCGGCCTCGCCACCCGGCTCGGCTACAGCACCCGCCAGATCGAGCGGCAGTTGCTGGCCGAGCTGGGCGCGGGACCGCTCGCGCTCGCCCGGGCCCAGCGCGCCCAGACCGCGCGGCTGCTCATCGAGACCACTCCGCTCCCGATGACCGAGATCGCCTTCGCCGCCGGGTTCTCCTCGATCCGCACCTTCAACGACACCGTGCGCGAGGTCTTCGCCCTCTCTCCGAGCGAGCTGCGCGCCCGACTCCCCAAGAAGCGGACGGCACTCACACCGGGGGCGGCGACGCCGGGCGTGCTGAGCCTGCGGCTGCCGTTTCGCGCCCCGCTCAACCCCGACAACCTCTTCGGCCACCTCGCCGCCACCGCCGTACCCGGCGTCGAGGAGTGGCGCGACGGCGCGTACCGACGCACCCTGCGGCTGCCCTACGGCCACGGCATCGTCGGTCTCACCCCGAACGCCGACCACATCGCCTGCCGCCTCACCCTCAGCGACCTGCGGGACCTGCCCGTCGCCATCAGCCGCTGCCGCCGCATGCTCGATCTGGACGCCGACCCGGTCGCCGTCGACGACCAGTTGCGCGCCGACCCGCTGCTCGCCCCGCTCGTCGACAAGGCGCCGGGCCGCCGGGTGCCGCGCACGGTCGACGAGGCCGAGTTCGCCGTACGGGCCGTGCTCGGCCAGCAGGTCTCCACGGCCGCCGCCCGCACGCACGCGGCCCGCCTGGTCACCGCGCACGGCGACCCGGTCGACGACCCGGAGGGCGGCCTCACCCATCTCTTCCCGTCCGCGGAGTCCCTCGCCGCGCTCGACCCGGCATCGCTGGCGATGCCGCGCACCCGCCGCACCACCTTCACCACGCTCGTACGCCAACTCGCCGACAACTCACTCCACTTGGGTGTCGAGAGCGACTGGGCGGAAGCCCGCGCCCGGCTCCTCGCCCTCCCCGGCTTCGGCCCCTGGACGGTCGACGTCATCGCGATGCGCGCCCTCGGTGACCCCGACGCCTTTCTCGCCACCGACCTCGGAATCCGGCGCGCGGCCCAGGAGTTGGGCCTCCCGTCGACCCCGGGAGCCCTGACCGCGCGCGCCGCGGCGTGGCGCCCGTGGCGGGCGTACGCGGTCCAGTATCTGTGGGCGACGGACAGCCACCCGATCAACTTCCTCCCCGTATAAGCCCTTTGCGCAATCCTTTTCAAGGACGTCCAGTGAAACAGCACACGGTCATCGACAGCCCCTACGGCCCCCTCACCCTCGTCGCCGACGACGGCGTCCTGTGCGGCCTCTACATGGTCGACCAGCGCCACCGCCCACCGCAGGAGAACTTCGGCGAGCGCGACGACACGCCCTTCGGCGAGGCGGCGGACCAGTTGGAGGCCTACTTCGCAGGCGAGTCCAAGGAGTTCACACTGGAACTCCGGCTGATCGGCACACCCTTCCAGCGCACGGTCTGGGACCAGCTGCGCCGGATCCCCTACGGCGAGACCCGTTCGTACGGCGAACTGGCCGTGACCCTCGGCAACCCGGGTGCCTCCCGGGCGGTGGGTCTCGCCAACGGCAAGAACCCCATCGGCATCATCGTGCCCTGCCACCGAGTGGTGGGCGCCGACGGAAGCCTCACGGGCTACGGCGGCGGCCTGGACCGCAAGCAGCGCCTGCTGGACTTCGAGCGAGGGTCCGCCCTTTTCTAGGGCCTGTCCGGCGGATCAGGTCGGAGGGAAGCGGCGGCGCCTTGTCAGCGCGGGTGAGCGGGGTCTGGTGCGTCGAGCTGCAAGGCGGAGGAGGGCGTCGACGCGATGGGGGTCCCCCCATTACCGTCTTGGTGGCCCCGCAATGGGGCGCCCGGCCTCCGGAGTTGGCATCACTTTCTCCCCCTGTCGAACGTATGGCCTGGGGGGTGGTGTCACCGGCTCCGGTGGCATCGACAGACCGCTGATTAGGGGCATGACCACCGGCTTGTTCGCAGGTCGGGAGGCTCTTCGTAATGTGGATGTGGCGATCGGTGCCGTGGGACGACCGGGCGGGAACGACCAGAGGACGCACGTGATAGACGTCAGCGAGATCGGCGCCTTCCTCGGCCTGGACGTCGGCAAGGGCGAACACCATGCCACCGCCGTCACCCCGATCGGGAAGAAAGCCTTCGACAAGCGGCTGCCCAACAGCGAGCCCAAGCTCCGGGAGGTGTTCGGCAAGCTGCAGGCCAAGCACGGGACCGTGCTCGTGGTGGTCGACCAGCCCGCGTCCATCGGCGCCCTGCCGCTGGCGGTGGCCCGTGACATGGGCTGCCCGGTCGCCTACCTGCCCGGACTGACGATGCGGCGGATCGCCGACCTCTACCCCGGCGAGGCCAAGACCGATGCCCGCGACGCCTTCGTCATCGCCGACGCGGCCCGCCTCATGCCGCACACACTCCGCTCGGTCGACCTCGAAGACGAGACCATCGCCGAGCTGGAGATGATCGTCGGATTCGACGACGACCTCGCCGGCGAAGCCACCCGCATCAGCAACCGCCTGCGCGGCCTGCTGACGCAGATCCATCCGCACCTGGAACGAGTCCTCGGGCCGCGCATCCAGCACCCGGCTGTCCTCACGCTGCTGGAGCGGTTCGGGTCCCCGTCCCAGATCCGCAAAGCCGGACGCCGACGGCTGATCACACTGATACGTCCGAAGGCCCCGCGGATGGCCGAGCGACTGGTCGAGGACGTCTTCACCGCCTTGGACGAGCAGACCGTCGTCGTCCCGGGCACGGATGCGGCCGCACTGATCGTCCCCAGCCTCGCCACCTCGCTGACCGCCGTCCTCGACCAGCGCAAACTGCTCGCCACCAGGATCGAGGAACAGCTGGAAAACCACCCTCTTTCCAAGGTCCTGACGTCCATGCCGGGGATCGGCGTCAGGACCGGAGCCAGGATCCTCATCGACGTCGGCGACGGCAGTTCGTTCCCGTCCGCCGCCCACCTCGCCGCCTACGCCGGCCTCGCCCCGGCGACCCGCAGTTCCGGTTCCTCGATCCGTGGCGAACAACCGTCCCGGCGGGGAAACAAGCAGCTCAAACGGGCCTTCTTCCTGTCCGCGTTCGCGGCCCTCGCCGACCCCGCCTCCCGGGCCTACTACGACAAGAAGATCAGCCAGGGCAAGCACCACACCCAAGCCATCCTCTGCCTCGCCAGACGACGAGCCGATGTCCTCTTCGCGATGCTCCGCGACGGCACCTTCTACGAACCACGTCCAGCAGCCGCATGAAAGGCAGGAGGCCTGACCAGCGCCTACCGGTTCTGCCCGGCGCCAGGCACGTGAACGGCCACGTCGTAGTTGCCGATCAGATCGGCAAGACCGCGCGGGCTCACGCCCTTCGCGTTCTGCTGCTCGGGATCGGCTCCGGCTTCCAGCAGTACCTGGAGCGTTGCCGGATCGCCGCGGTAGTTGAACACCGCGTTGAACAGAGCGGTGTTGCCGTTGCTGTCGCCGACGTCCACGGGCGCACCCGCCGCCAGGAGGATCTCTGCGGCCGGCGCAGCCTGGGACTGCGCGGCAAAATGCAGCGGCGTCATCCCCGCCTTGTCTGCAAGGCCCGGATCCGACCCATCCGCCAGGGCCGCCCTCAAGCCAGCGACGTCTCCATGCAAGGCGCCGTAGTGCACCAAAGTGCGACCCATCCAGTCCCGACCCTGATCCTCGTCCGCCATGACTCCCATCCTCTCCGAGCTTGACGGAAGAGATAGGGGCACCCCCCCGTGTTTCGAGTGAAGCCGAGAACTTGGGGGAGTCGGCAACCGACGACAACGCCGCAGATCGGCGTGCCAGGCCCCGCGTCTGCGGCATGATCCGCCGGACAGGCCCTAAGAACTCCTAACGAAATGATGTTCGAAGTGGTTGGATCACTCCGGGACCGTTGATCCGGGGGTGCGGGGTGGCTC
>NZ_JBTLMO010000076.1:0-31068 GCF_054462255.1 Streptomyces sp. SD15
CCGCATGGCTGCATACCTACAATCACCACCGCGGACACACCGCGCTCGCAGGCAAACCACCCGCCAGCCGCGTCCCCAACCTCACAGGGCAATACACCTAGGGCCTGTCCGGCGGATCAGGCCGGAGGAAAGCAACGGCGCCGCACCAGACCCCGCGTCTCCGGCATGATCCGCCGGGCAGGCCCTAGCCGGGGCCGGCGCTGAGGCTGAGGCTCACCCGGTCGGTAGAGGGATCAGCGGGTCGCCGAGCCGCCGCAACATGTCGACGGCAGGCACGCCCGCGGCCGGATCACCGGCCGCCTGATCACCCACAGCTGGACCGGCGCACCAGGTCGGTGCGAGGACGACCGTGGGGCTGTCGTCGGGGCCGGGCAGGATGCCGCGCTCGACGGTGCCGGTGGCGGCGGACAGACCGTGGGGTGCGGCGGCCGCGACGACATCGGCCGCGGTGGCCTCTCCCTGGAGGGTCGCGATACGAGGTCCCGCTTCCACCGTGACCTGCCGCAGCCCGGACAGATCGACGACCGGTCCGCCCTCCCGCGGCGCCCGTCCCGCCCAGTCGTGGCTGCCGCCGCGGACGGTCGGCGGCAGCCCCTGGTCGCGTGCCGCGCGCACGGAGGCCCGCACGTCCTGCGCCAAGTGCACGGCGTTCTGACACTCCCTTGCGGTGACATGACGCACAGGCGATTTGTCCGTTACTAGGGCGGATAGTCGATAACCACAAATGGGCAAAACGGACCTTTGGGGCAGAGTCCAATCGGGGTTCCGATGTTGTGGCGGGTGGTGCGGTGAGGGCAATTATTCCGCTGGGGTGCGACACCTTGAAGTGGGGCTAAACGTCCCTTCAGGGAAAAAATCAGGCAGATTCCCTCCGGAGTGGCGGTTCTGTCAAGGAGTCGGAAGTTTTCGGGTTATGTACGACCAAGCTTCGTAGATCACGATTTTGGGGGTTGGTGGGAGCCCGGGTTACCAAAGGGATGGCCCATCCGGCAGCTGCTTGTGCGTCGGGTGGGTTTGTGTCCCTCATCCCCGTCCCCGCGAGGTTCCGATGTCGAAGCGCGTCACGTCCCGTCTCTCCCTGTCCCCGCTCCGCACGCAGGCGGCCGTCCTGGCCGTCGGAGTGGGCGCCTCGGTCGTACTGGGGGCCGGGGTCGCGGCCGCCGCCGAAACCACGCTGGACACCGTCGCCGCCAAGACGGTCTCCACGACGGTCCAGCAGACCGCCGCCAAGAAGGCCACGTCCTGGGTCGACCCGGTGCGGAAGTACACGCTCTCCGCCAGCTTCAACCAGGCCGGCGGTATGTGGCAGTCCACCCACTCCGGGCAGGACTTCGCCGTTCCCAGCGGCACCGAGGTCATCGCCGCGCACGGCGGCACGGTCGTCAAGGCCGGCGGCAACGGCGCCGGTGACGGTCCCGCGTACGGCAACGCCATAGTCATCAAGCACGGCAGCGGGACGTACTCGCAGTACGCCCACCTCTCCCGGATCGACGTCAGGGTCGGCCAGGTCGTCGCCACGGGTCAGCACATCGCGCTGTCCGGCAACACCGGCAACTCCAGCGGGCCGCACCTGCACTTCGAGATCCGTACGACCGCGAACTACGGCTCCGCCGTCGACCCCGTCGCCTTCCTGCGCTCCAAGGGCGTGATCGTCTAAGACGGTTCGGGCCCGAGATGGTTCGGGCCCGAGATGGTTCGGGCCCAAGGCCGTTCGGGGCCAAGGTGGTTCGGCTCAAGAAGTACTGGCCAAGGCATGGCCAAGGCGGGTCGGGCTCAAGAAGTACTGACCAAGGCTGTTCGGGCTCAAGAAGTTCGGGTCAGGGCTGGTTCAGGCCCACGGTGGTTCGGGCCCTGCGGTCCCAGCCGAGGCAGTCAGGGCCAAGGCGGTTCAGGAAGCGGCAGCGCCCCCGTGCGCCTGCGTCACCAGGTCGATCGCGACCTCCAGAACCGCCTTGCGCTTCTCCTCGGGGTCGGCGTCGACGTCCCTGAGGGCGAACAGCCCGGCGTGCATCGAGAAGAGCGCGCTCATGCAACGGACCTGGTCGGTCAACGGCGCGCCCGGGTCCTTGATGATGTCGAGCAACTCCAGCATGCGGCCCTTGAAGGTCTCGCCGATGCTCAACTCTCGTACCGTCGCCTGGTTCTCCTGCATGAAGCGGAAGAGGGGTGCCGCGCTGTCGAGAGCCTCGCTGTAGCGACGCAGCACATCCTGCTTGGTCTCCAGGGTGTGCGGCTGCTGCCTCGCCCACTCGATCAGCTCGTCCAGCGGCCTCGTCAGGTCCTGGAAGAGGCTGATGAGGATCTCTTCCTTGGTCTTGAAGTGGTAGTAGAGCGCCGCCTTGGTGACGTCGAGGTGCTCGGCGATCTCGCGCAGCGAGGTCTTCTCGTAGCCCTGCTCGGAGAAGAGTTCGAGGGCTACGTCCTGGATGCGCTGGCGGGTGTCCCCGCGGCGCTGCCGCTTCGTGCCGTCCATGATGTCGCCGCCCATCCTTGTTTCCCCGCACTCCATGAAACGTACCTGTCGCCCGACTGGTAAATCCAGGCAAACTTACTTGACGCCCGGCTAGTTACGAGGCTACTTTCCCCAGTGTAGTCAACTTGCCGGTCGGCAAGTAAGTAGGCGGGTGGGGGCAGTCGCTCCGGCGCCGGTGAGCATGCGGCAGGACCAGGGGAGTGGGAACGATGGCGGACACTGCGAAAGCGGTCATAGCGACCGACAAGCAGCCGGAGCGGCAGCCGGATCAACAGTCGGATCAGCAGGCGGAGCACAAGCCGCGCAGCGTGCGCGTCGTGCTGTTCGCGCTCATGATCGCGATGATGCTGGCGATGCTCGACAACATGATCGTGGGCACGGCGATGCCGACGATCGTGGGCGAACTGGGCGGACTCGAACACCTGTCGTGGGTCGTCACCGGGTACACCCTCGCGACCGCCGCCTCCACCCCGATCTGGGGCAAGCTCGGCGACATGTACGGGCGCAAGGGCGCCTTCATGACCTCGATCGTGATCTTCCTGGTCGGCTCCGCGCTCAGCGGCATGGCCCAGGACATGGGACAGCTCATCGGCTTCCGCGCCATTCAGGGACTCGGCGCCGGTGGTCTGATGGTCGGCGTCATGGCGATCATCGGTGACCTGATTCCGCCGCGGGAGCGCGGCAAGTACCAGGGCATGATGGCCGGCGTCATGGCGCTCGCGATGATCGGCGGTCCGCTGGTCGGCGGCACCATCACCGACAACTGGGGCTGGCGCTGGTCCTTCTACATCAACCTGCCGCTCGGCGTCGTTGCGCTCCTCGCCGTCAGCGCCGTACTGCACCTGCCGAAGAAGCGGGTCCAGGCGAAGATCGACTACCTCGGTGCCGGGCTGCTGGCCCTGGGTATCTCCGCCATCGTCCTCGTCACCACCTGGGGCGGCAGCGAGTACGCGTGGGGCTCGGCCAGGATCATGGAGCTCATCGGCATCGGCATCGCCGCGCTCGTCGGCTTCGTCTTCGTACAGACCAAGGCCGCCGCGCCGATCATGCCGCTGCACATCTTCCGCAACCGCAACTTCACGCTGATGTCGATCATCGGCTTCATCACCGGCTTCGTGATGTTCGGCGCCGTCCTCTTCCTGCCGCTGTACCAGCAGTCCGTGCAGGGCGCGTCCGCGACCAACTCCGGGCTGCTGCTCCTGCCGATGCTCGGCGCGATGCTGGTCACCTCGATGGTCGCCGGGCGGGTCACCACCAACAGCGGCCGGTACAAGGTCTTCCCGCTCGCCGGCGGTGTGCTGATGACGGTGGGTCTGTTCCTGCTCGCGCAGATGGACACCGACACGAGCAGGCTGACCTCGGGGCTGTACATGGCCGTGCTCGGCCTGGGCATGGGCTGTCTGATGCAGGTCACCATGTTGGTCGCGCAGAACAGCGTCGAGATGAAGGACATGGGTGTCGCGTCCTCGTCCGCGACCCTCTTCCGTACGCTCGGCTCGTCCTTCGGTGTCGCGATCATGGGTGCGCTGTTCAACAACCGGGTCCAGGACGTGATGTCCGAGCGGGCCGGGGCGCTGGGATCGAAGATCACCGAGCAGTCGGCTCAGCTCGACGCGGCCAGCCTTGCCAAGCTGCCGACCGCGGCGCGCGAGGCGTACCAGGATGCGGTGTCCAGTGGTACGCACTCCGCGTTCCTGCTGGGGGCGGTGGTGGCGGTGGCCGTCCTGGTGGCTGCGGTGTTCGTGAAGGAGGTTCCGCTTCGGGGGGCCGGGGCGGCTGCGCCTGAGCCGGGCGAGGGTCCGGCGAGTGGCTCTCCGTCGAAGGAAACCGTGGCTGAGACCGTCTAGTCCTGCTTGATCCGAAGGCCCCCGGCGTGTCCGCCCCGGGGGCCTTCTCTTGTACGGGGCTTGGGTGGGGGGTGTTTTCGCCCCCGCCGCCCCTACCCTTCCCGTCCCTGGGGGCTCCGCCCCCAGACCCCCGTATCGCGCTGACGCGCTCGTCCTCAAACGCCGGACGGGCTAAGAAGGCTGACGGGTTGTCCTCGAGCGGCGGGCGGGCTGGAAAGGCGGTCACATCGGCAGCATCGGATAGCTTCCCGTGTTCGTAGGCGCGTGTTCCGGCAGCCACAGGACCGCGACCGCGCCCTCCGCGGACACGTGCTCAAGGGCTCCCGGGGGCCGGACGTTGCGGAAGGTGAGGCGGGCGCCGAGTACCCGGGCCTGGCCCGCCGCGATGGTGAGACCCAGTCCGTGACCGTGGCCCGAACGGTCGCTGCTGCCCGTGCGGAAGCGCCGCGGTCCGTCGGCGAGGAGTTCCTCGGGGAAGCCGGGCCCGTGGTCGCGTACCCGGATCACGCGGCCCTCGACCGAGACCTCGATCGGCGGCTTGCCGTGCCGGGCGGCGTTGGCCAGCAAGTTGAGCAGGACGCGCTCAAGGCGGCGCGGATCCGTCGTGACCTCCGACTCGTGTATCACCCGCACCTTGACGTCGGCGTCCTTGGCGGCCACGCGCCGCGACACGAACTCGCCGAGCAGGATGTCCTGCAACTCGGCCCGCTCGGACGCGCCGTCCAGCCGGGCCACTTCGAGGACGTCCTCGACGAGGGTGCGCATGGCCTGCGCCCGGTCCCGGACCAGTTCGGTCGGGCGGCCGGGGGGAAGAAGTTCCGCTGCCGTGAGCAACCCGGTCACCGGCGTACGCAGTTCGTGCGCGATGTCGGCGGTCACCCGGCGCTCGGCCTCGATGCGCTTCTGAAGCGCGTCCGCCATGGCGTCCACCGCCCGCGCGAGGTCGTCGGTCTCGTCGCGTACGACCCCGCCGATCGCATCCCGTACGCGTACGTCGGTCTCGCCCCTGGCGACCTGGTTCGCGGCCGAGGCGGCCTTGCGCAGCCGCCGCGACAACTGGCCGCCGATCAGCACGCCGAGCGCGCTGCCACCGAAGACGACCGCGATCGAGCCGATGATCAATGCCTGGTCGAGGTCCTTCATGACGTCCGTGTTGCGGTCCGTGAACCCCGTGTGCAGCGA
This sequence comes from Streptomyces sp. SD15, assembly GCF_054462255.1. Lineage (NCBI taxonomy): Bacteria > Bacillati > Actinomycetota > Actinomycetes > Kitasatosporales > Streptomycetaceae > Streptomyces > Streptomyces sp. SD15. The sequence continues at coordinate 5,503 of NZ_JBTLMO010000076.1, forward strand.
GAGGACACGGCCGTCCTTGACCGGTACGGCGGCCCAGATGTCCGGCGCTCCGCTCGGACCGTCGGCCACATAGGTGGCCCGCCGTCCCTGGGCGACCTTCACCAGCAGGTCCGCCGGGATGGCCGGGTCGTCGACCTTGACCCCGAAGGCCTGCGTCCGTCCTGACTCGTACATACGCTGCGCGACCTGGATGCGCTCGTCCGCCAGGTCGCGCGAGTTGTCGAGCATCGAGACGCGTGCCGCGTTGTGCACGACGAGGCTGAGGGCGACCGCGACGAGCGCGCCGACCAGGGCGATCGCCGCGCTGAGCTTCCACCGGATGCCGGTGCGGATGCCTACGCCGTCACTCGCGCCGTCACTCGTGGCGTCACGCGTGCCAGGGCCCGTGCCGGCGCTCGTCCTGTCGCCTGCTCTGTCGCCCGTTCTGTCCGGAACCCGGCGCTGCGACTTCCCCCGTATCCCCGGCATTTGCCGCATCCCCCGCATACCTCTGCTCAGGCCTTCAACTTGTAGCCGAAACCGCGGACCGTCTCGATCCGGTCCTGGCCGATCTTCGTCCGTAGCCGTTGCACATGGACATCGACGACGCGGGTGTCACCGCCCCAGCCGTAGTCCCACACGCGTTCGAGTAGCTTGTCGCGGCTCAGCACCGTGCCCGGCGCGGACGAGAACTCGAGGAGCAGCCGCATCTCGGTGGGCGTCAGAGCTACCGGCGTACCACCCTTGCGCACCTCCATCCCCTCGGTGTCGATCTCCAGTTCGCCGAAGGCGAGTACGCCCCTGTCGACGCCGGACCCGCCCTCGGACTCGGCGGCGGAGCCGTGACCGTTGGCGTGCCCGAAACGCCGGAGCACCGCGCGGATCCGGGCGACCAGGACGGCCCCGTCGAAGGGCTTGGTCACGTAGTCGTCGGCGCCCGCCTCCAGGCCGAGGACGACGTCGATCGAGTCGGCGCGCGCGGACAGCATGATCACGGGGACGGTCGACGCGTCGCGGATGCGCCGGCACAGGCTGACGCCGTCCAGGCCGGGCACCATGACGTCCAGCAGGGCGATGTCAGGGCGGTCGGCGCGGAACGCCTCCAGGCCTGACAGCCCGTCGGGCATGGCCGTGACCGCGAAGCCGTCGCGCTCCAGGGCGAGCTGCGTGGCCTCGCGGATGACGTCGTCGTCCTCGACGAAAAGGACATGGGTCCGCTCTGCCATCCGGCTGCTCCGCCCGCTCTCAGTTCGCATCGGGGGCGGGCGAATCGGCGCCGCCCACCGCGTTGCTGTAGTCCGTGTGGATCCGGGACTCCGCAGTGAAGCGGCTCGCGGACCAGCTGTAGGTGATCACTTCTTCGCTGGAGGGATACGACACCGGGTCGCCCTTCTTGTACAGCTGCTGGGTGATCACCAGATCGCCCCGGTCGATCTCCGCGTAGACCGGCGGCTCCTCGGCCTTGAAGACGTTCTCGTACCCGCCGCTGTCCTCGCGATACACGTACGAGCCGATCCCGACGGCATCGCTGCAGGTCATCACATTGACCACGACGTCGTCCGAGGCCGCTCCGGTCAGATCCCCGTACGACACGTCGACCGGGTACTCGTCGGCGACGCACGGCTTCAGGGCTCGCTTGACCGACTGGCTGACCTCCGGGTCGTCCTTGAGGAGCTTGACCGCGTCCACGCGCTTGGGGGCTTTGCCCGGCGAGGCGGAGGCGGTGGCGGCGGAGGCGGGAGCGGGGGCAAGGGTCGTACCGCCCTTCGCCACCGCCTCACTGCCCGCCGGGCCTTCGTCGCGGGCCCCCGTTCCCCCTGTGGCGCAGGCGGTCAGGAAAAGGCCGAGGGCGGCGAGCGCGGCCACCGCCGCACTCCCCGCCTTCAGGACCTGCCTGGCCCGAGTTCCTAGGCCGCGCAACGCTCCCGCTCCTCACCTGGTTCGAGCGCGCGGGCGCCGCGCTCGTCGTAGTCCCGGCTCTCCAACTCCTCGCGGAGCCGGGCCAGCGCCCGGTGCAGCGTGCTCTTGACCGTTCCGGCCGACATGCCGAGGGCGGCGGCCGTCTCTTCCGTGGACATCTGCTCCCAGTGTCGCAGCACCACGACACTGCGCTGCTTGGGAGCCAGCACCTTCATGATGTCCATCAGCAGCGCGCGATCGGCGTGCTGCTCGGTGGAGTCGTCGACGCACGCGTCCGGCATCTGCTCGGTGGGGACCTCTTCGAGCTTCCGCGCCCGCCACCACTCGGTCCGCGTATTGATCATCACGCGCCGCAGATACGCGTCGGCCAGCCGCTTGTCCGCGATGCCGTCCCAGCGGCCGTACGTCCGTACCAGCGCGGTCTGCAGCAGGTCCTGGGCATCGACGGGGTCGGGGACCAGCCGGCGGGCACTGCGCAGCAGCGCGTCCTGCCGAGTGCGGACGTACTCCTCGAATTCGAGCACCTCGCCGTGCGCCATGATCGACCGCCTCCATCCCCGTTCCGGCCTGCCTGCTGTCGCCTGCCGCCGGTTGTCCGTCGCCTGTGTCCCGCTGTCGTTGCGCTGTGTGTGCGGTACGGGAATGAAGCTACGGAGGCGTTGTCACGGGGTTGTCCGAGGCAGCCTGCGGCGAGCGCTCGGCTGTCCGTCGGTTGTGTAACGGATGTATGGGCCGGGTAAGGCGGGGCGGTCACCCGTCCTGGTTGGGGTGGATTTGTGGCCCTGGAGGAGGTGGCAGGGCGGCGGTTATGTCAACGGCAGCCGATACAAACCACCCGGGAGCGGTTCCACGAGTCCGTCGGCGACCAGACCGTCGAGGGCGCGGGCCCGCTGCACGGGTTCGTCCCACACACGGTTCAGCACGGACTGCGGGACCGGCCCGACGGCCTCTCTGAGTACGGCGAGGAGCTTGCCGCGGACCTGGCGGTCCGTGCCCGCGTACGTCTGTCCGCGGCGCGGCGGGCCCTCGTGCTCGGGCTTCCCCGCCAGCCGCCACGCGCACTGCGCGGCGATCGGGCAGCGATGGCAGGTCTCGTTCTTCGCCGTGCAGACCAGCGCTCCGAGCTCCATGGAGGCGGCGGCCCAACGGGAGGCCGTGCGGTCGCTCTCGGGGAGGAGGGCGCGGGCGAGCTTGCGCTCGGCGGCCGTGGTGGCGTTCGGGGGATACCGCACGCCGGTGACGGCCCGCGCGAAGACCCTCCTCACGTTCGTGTCCAGTACGGCGTGACGCTGGCCGTACGCGAACGACGCCACCGCGGCGGCGGTGTACTCGCCGATGCCGGGGAGCGCGAGCAGCTGAGCGTGCTCCGTGGGTACGTCGCCGCCGTGCCGTTCCGTTATGGCGACCGCGGCGCCGTGCAGCCGCAGGGCGCGGCGGGGGTAACCGAGGCGGCCCCAGGCGCGGACGGCTTCGCCCGGGGGTTCCTTGGCCAGGTCGGCAGGCCGGGGCCAGCGGGCCACCCACTGCTCGTACACGGGCAGCGCGCGGCTCACCGGGGTCTGCTGCAACATGAACTCACTGACCATCACGCCCCAGGGGCCGGCCTCGGGGCGGCGCCAGGGGAGGTCGCGGGCGTGCTCGTCGAACCAGGTGATGACCGGGTCGTGCAGGGTCTCGCCGGGGGCGTTGGGCTGGGGGCTGGGTGTGGGCATGGTGGGTGCAGTCATGGCGTTTCCGATCCTGCCATGCGGGGGTGGTGCGACGCGCTTTCCGCACGTACGTGGTTTTCGCCCCCGCCGCCCCTACCCTCCCCCAAGCTCTCGGCTTCGCTCGAGCAGGGGGACCCCCATCATCCCTGGGGGGCTCCGCCCCCAGACCCCCGCCAGGGGCGCTGCGCCCCCTGGACCCCCGCCTTCGCCCGAAGGGCTCGTCCTCAAACGCTGAAGGCAGCCGCCAAGACTGGAGAGGCTGGAGCGGCTTATGCCTGGGCTGAGCGCTTTCAGTGCCGGGGTGCAATCTTTTAGCCCGTCCGGCGTTTGAGGACGAGGCCGTTCAGGCCGAACGGGGGTCTGGGGGCGGAGCCCCCAGGAACGGGATGGGACGGGTAGGGGCGGCGGGGGCGAAAACTCCCCATCAGCAACAACTCGACCACCTTGCCGGAATGATGATCCGGAAAAGTTGGCGCTTAGGGCGGCGGGTGGGGCGAGCGACGCCACTGATCTCTCGTACAGTTTGCGCCGTGGGATCTATGCGCAATCCGGTCGGGCCGCTTCCCTCCTCCATCTACTGGCGTCGGAGGGTCGTTCTGCTGTCCGTGGTCGCGCTGTTGGCGCTGCTGATCGCCTGGGTGGTCAGCAGCGGCGGCGGGGGCGGCAAGCAGAACGCGGACGGGGCCAACGGGAAGAACCCGGTGGACACGATCACTCCTGGACCGTCCGGCTCCGGACCCGCGATCAGCCAACACCCGGGCGGACGCGACGAGTCCAGCGCGAGCGCGAGCCCCGGCAGCGGCGGCGACGGCTCCGGAGACTCCAGCGGATCCGGCAGCGGAGCCACCGGGGACACCGGAACCTCGGACGACGGCTCCAAGAGTGGCGGCGGCGCCGGATCCACCGATCAACTTCCGGCCGGGTCCACGCTTCCCAACTGCACCGCAGGCGCGGTCAAGTTGTCATTGAGGAGCGTGCACAACACGTACGCGCTCGGCGAGAAGCCCTCGATAGAGCTGATCGCGAAGAACTCCTCCAGCGGCGACTGCAAGGTCGATCTCGGCCCGAAGAACGCTGTCCTGACGATCACTCAGGCCGGAAGCGATGAGAGCTTCTGGTCCTCCGACGACTGCCTCAGGGACCCCGGCAGCCTGCTCTTCCGCGTTCCGGCGGGCGACCAGGTGACCTACACGCAGGACTGGGACCGCACGGCCAGTGCCCCCGGGTGCACGACGCCCTCGCCCGGTTCGGCGGCAGCCGGCACGTATTTGGTGGAGGCGACGGCGCCGGGGCTGACGAAGGCGCAGACGTCGTTCGTACTGTCGAAGGACTGAGCAAGCCCGACAGGACTGAGCAAGCCGCAGGACGGAGCAGGCCGCAGGACCGAGCAAGCCGCGGGACTGGGAAGCGGCGGACGGCGCGCCCGCCTCCCGGTCACGAAGTCAGACGTACCGCTCCAGGATCGACGACTCCGCCAACCGTGAGAGCCCCTCACGGACGCTACGCGCCCGCGCCTCGCCCACGCCGTCGACCGTCTGGAGGTCGTCGACGCTGGCGGCGAGGAGCTTCTGCAGACCGCCGAAGTGCTCGACGAGGCGGTCGATGATCGCGCCGGGCAGCCGCGGCACCTTGGCGAGCAGGCGGAAGCCACGCGGGGAGACCGCGGAGTCGAGCGCTTCGGGGGAGCCGGTGTAGCCCAACGCTCTCGCCACCGTGGGGAGTTCGAGCAGTTCCGCGTGGCTGAGGGCGTCCAGCTCGGAGAGTGCCTCGTCGACCGTGCGGGAACGCTTGGCGGTCGGCTCGGGCACGTAGTCGCGGACCACCAGCTCGCGCTCGGGCTCCACGCCCGCGATCAACTCGTCCAGCTGGAGGGCGAGCAGACGTCCGTCCGTGCCCAACTCCACCACGTACTCGGCGATCTCGGTCGCGATGCGGCGCACCATCTCCAGCCGCTGGGCCACCGCCGACACGTCCCGGACGGTGACCAGGTCCTCGATCTCCAGGGCGGAGAGCGTGCCCGCGACCTCGTCCAGGCGGAGCTTGTAGCGCTCCAGGGTCGCCAGGGCCTGGTTGGCGCGGGAGAGGATCGCGGCGGAGTCCTCCAGGACGCGGCGCTGACCGTCGACATACAGAGCGATCAGGCGCATCGACTGGGAGACCGAGACGACGGGGAAGCCGACCTGCTTGCTCACCCGGTCCGCGGTGCGGTGCCGGGTGCCCGTCTCCTCCGTGGGGATCGTCGGGTCGGGCACCAGCTGCACGCCCGCCCGCAGGATCTTGGTGAGGTCCTTGTCGACCACGATGCCGCCGTCGAGCTTGCACAGCTCGCGCAGCCGGGTGGCGGTGAACTCGACGTCCAGCACGAAGCCGCCGGTGCACATCGACTCGACGGTCTTGTCCCAGCCGAGCACGATGAGTCCGCCGGTGTTGCCGCGGAGGATCCGCTCGAGCCCGTCGCGCAGCGCCGTGCCGGGTGCCACGGCACTCAGTGAGGCGCGCATCAGGCCATCGGCACCGGAGCTCCCACCGGATTTTCCGGGAGCTGCTGCCCGGTCGTTGGCTGCCACTGCACTCCTCCGGTCGCGGGTTTCCGGTCGCCCACGGTTCGTACGGACGGGCGAGACCAGGGCAAAGTCTACCGGCGCTCTTCGTCCTCCCGTGGGGCCTCTCGACGACGAGAGCGCGGAAGGACCCGCAGCGCGTCGCCCATGTCGGCGACTTCCAGGACCTTCATACCGGGAGGGATCTTGCCCGGGTCGGTCGGTACGAGGGCGTGCGTGAAGCCCAGACGGTGCGCTTCGGCGAGCCGGCGCTGGACGCCCGTGACCCGTCTGACCTCGCCCGCGAGACCTACTTCGCCGATCGCCACGAGGTTCTTGGGGAGGGGGGTATCGCTCGCGGCGGACGCGAGGGCGAGGGCGATGGCGAGGTCCGCGGCGGGCTCGGAGAGCTTCACGCCGCCGACCGTCGCCGAGTAGATGTCCCGCTTCCCGAGCGCGCTGATGCGGCCTCGCTGTTCCAGGACGGCCAGCATCATCGAGACGCGGGAAGTCTCCAGACCGGAGGTCGTACGGCGCGGGGAGGGGATCTGCGAGTCGACGGTGAGGGCCTGGACTTCGGCGACCAGGGGGCGGCGGCCTTCGAGGGTGACGGTCAGGCAGGTCCCGGGGACGGGTTCGGCGCGACGCGTCAGGAACAGACCCGAGGGGTCCGCCAGGCCCGTGATCCCTTCGTCGTGCAGCTCGAAGCAGCCGACCTCGTCCGTCGTCCCGTAACGGTTCTTGACCCCTCGGACGAGCCGCAGGCGCGCGTGCCGGTCGCCCTCGAAGTGCAGTACGACGTCCACGAGGTGTTCGAGCAGGCGGGGACCGGCGATCGCGCCGTCCTTGGTGACATGGCCCACCAGGAGCGTGGACATGCCGCGCTCCTTGGAGGCGCGGATCAGTGCCCCCGCGACCTCCCTCACCTGGGCCATGCCGCCGGGCGCACCGTCGATCTCCGGGGAGGCGACGGTCTGGACCGAGTCGAGGATGAGGAGCGACGGCTTCACCGCGTCCAAATGGCCGAGGACGGCGGAGAGGTCGGTCTCCGCGGCCAGATAGAGGTGGTCGTCGATGGCTTTGATGCGGTCGGCGCGCAGTCGCACCTGGCTGGCGGACTCCTCACCCGTGACATACAGCGTGCGGTGCTCGTCGCTCGCGGACTTCGCCGCCACGTCCAGCAGCAGCGTGGACTTGCCGACGCCCGGCTCACCGGCGAGCAGGACGACCGCGCCCGGTACGAGACCGCCGCCGAGCACGCGGTCGAACTCGGGCACGCCGGTGGTGCGGGCGGTGGCATGGCGGCCGTCGACCTGTCCGATGGGCACCGCGGAGGTGGTGACGCGGCCCGGTGCCGTCGTACGGACCGCGGGTGCGCCGTACTCCTCGACCGTCCCCCACGCCTGGCACTCGGCGCAGCGGCCGAGCCACTTGGCCGTCTGCCAGCCGCACTCGGTGCATCGGTAGGACGGTCGGTCCTTCGCGGTTTTCGTACGGGCAGCCATGACGAAACCGTAACCGAGCCCACTGACAGCCCGGACCGGCAAGGCATCTGCCATCGACTGCCATCGCCGCCTGTGACGGCGTAGGCCATGGAATCGGAGGTTCCTGTCCCCTTTTGAGGGATCGTTTCACCCGTACGGATTAAATGTGCTCAAGGGGGAAGAAGGGGCCACCCTCGGGCGCCTACGGTCGCACGGGTGATGAGCAGCGGTCCGGAGACCTCCACGCACACCACCGGCGCACACCGGGCGCACGGAGACGCACGCAAGCGGGTGGCAGCGCCCCGTGGCGCATCGGCCCGCACGATGGCCCAGCGCCCTCCCGCGCGCTACGAGCCCTACCTGGACGGCCTGTTCACCTACTGCCTGTCCGTGCTGTGCGACCACGACGCGGCCACCGCCGCCCTCGGGGACGTCCTCGCGCTGGCCGAGCGCCGGAGCCCGCGCGGCCCGGAGTCCGCGGACGACCGCAGGGCCTGGCTGTACGCGCTCGCCCGCTGGTCCTGTCTGCGGAAGCTCACCGAGGCCCGGCGCCGGCGACGGGCCGCGCACGCCTCGGGCCGCCGCGAGACCCCAAAAGACCCCAAAGATTCCAAAGGCTCCAAAGGCTCCAAACACTCTAAAGGCGCCAAAGGTGTCGCCGGCCGATGCGCGGCCGAGGCGCTGAGCGCCCCCGTCTCCGAGGAGGCCCAGGTCCGACGGCAGCGCGAACTCGCCCTGCTGGCCTGGCCGGAGGCCGCCGGCACCACCCCCGAGCAGCGCGAGGCGCTCGAACTCGCCGTACGCCACCAGCTCGCCGCCCACGAGGTCGCCGCCGTCCTGGGCATGGACCTCGCCGCCGCACGCGAACTGCTCGCCTCCGCCGCCTGCGAGGTCGAACGCACCCGCGCCGCCCTGGCCGTCGTGGAGACCGGCGCCTGCCCGAGCGTCGCCCGCCTCACCGGCGACAACCAGCTGGTCCTGAGCGCCACCCTGCGCCGCGAACTCGTCCGGCACGTCGACGACTGCCCGCACTGTCGCCGCACCGCCGAGCGAGCCGCCCCCGGTATCTGGCCCGGCGCCGCCGTCACGCCCGCCGCGCTCCCTGTCCTGGAGGCCCCGCGCACGGACCTGCACATCGCGATGGCACACACCCCCCGCGCGCGGGGCGGCGCTCCACGCTTCGACCGGCGCGGTTTCCCGATGGACCCCAAGGACCACGCGGCACGAAGAGACCGGCTACGCGCGCGTGCCGTCACGACAACCGTCGTCGCCACGGTCGTCGCCGCCCCCGTCCTCGCCCTCTGGGCGGCCTACCGCGGCGCGCCCCTCACGGGAGAGGGCGCCGACGGCCACGCGATCACCGCGAGCGAGGCACACGGCCCCGACGGCATCAACGGCGAGGAGCCGGGCGGCTACGAGAACGCGGGCAACGCCAGTACCGAACCCGACAGCCGTTTCACCAAGGGCAGCCGCTCACCCGACGTCTCCGTCGAGGTGATCAGCGCCCCCGGAAGTGCCCCGGGCGGCGCCCCCGGGACCGGAAACGGCGCGGGAGGCCTCTCCGTGCGGGCCGCGAGCAGCGGCGACACGACCCTCGTCACGCTGACCGCGTCCGGTAGTTCGCCGGTCCACTGGTCCGCGAGCACGGGAGCGTCCTGGCTCTACCTCAGCCAGTCGTCGGGAAGGCTCGCTCCCGGCGAATCATTGACGATCAAGGTGTACGTCGATCATCTTCGCGAGCCGGTGGGCCGCTGGGGCGCGCGGGTGTCGATCGCACCGGCGGGCGCGATGGTCACGATCGAGGGGTACGGGAACGCGGGCGCGCCCGACCCCGGTCCGACCTCCAGCCGTCCCACCCCGTCCACCCCCGACTCGACCCCGCCCCCGTCCGAGCCCGACCCGACGCCGACTCCTTCGGACCCCGACCCGACGCCGACCCCCACTCCCACGGACGCGTCCCCGTCGGACCCGGGCGGCTCGACACCCCCACCCAGCGACAGCAGCGACCCGAGCTCGTCCACGTAGGACCGAAGTAGGACCCGAAGCAGGGCGGAACCAGGACCGAAGCACGACCGAGGCACGACCGAAGCAGACCGCAGTGGGCCAAAGAGGACCGAAGCAGTATCAAAATGGCGGATTCGCGTCAGCCGACCGGATCCGCCGGATGCGGCGCAAGCAGCGGCAGCTGCGAGGCCAGCCGCTCCTCGCAGAGCTCGACCAGCCGGTCGTACCCCGCCCTGCCCATCAGCTCGACGAGCTCCGGGCGGTACGAGACGTACACCGGGTCGCCCGCGCCGTGCGCCGAGGTCGCCGACGTGCACCACCAGTGCAGGTCGTGCCCGCCCGGACCCCACCCACGGCGGTCGTACTCGCCGATGGACACCTGGAGCACCCGGGTGTCGTCGGGCCGGTCGATCCACTCGTACGTCCGTCGCACGGGCAACTGCCAGCAGACGTCCGGCTTGGTCTCCAGGGGCTCGCGGCCCTCCTTCAGCGCGAGGATGTGCAGCGAGCAGCCCGCGCCGCCGGCGAAGCCGGGCCGGTTCTGGAAGATGCAGGACCCCTGGTACGGCCGGGTCTGCCGGTCGCCGTCCTCGTCCTCCGAGACCCAACCGCTCTCCATGCCCACGTCATGGTGCTGCCAGATATCCGGCGTGAGCCTCGCCACGTGCCCGGCCACCCGCTTCTCGTCGTCCTCGTCCGAGAAGTGCGCCCCGAGCGTGCAGCAGCCGTCATCGGCGCGACCGGCCTGGATGCCCTGGCAGCCGCTTCCGAAGATGCAGTTCCAGCGAGAGGTCAGCCATGTCAGATCGCACCGGAAGACCTGCTCCTCATCGGCGGGATCCGGAAATTCCACCCATGCGCGAGCGAAGTCGAGCCCCTGCTCGTCAGATACGGAGATCGCCTTCGGGGACTTCTCCGGCGACTTCTCTGGGGACTTCTTCGTCTTCTTCGGTGACTTCTGGGACTCGGTGGCCTTCGCCTGCGAAGAACCCTTGGAGGATTTGTCGGGTTTCGCCTTTTTCGTCTTTGGCACCCGTCCAGGGTAAGTCGCTTCATGCCGCTCCGGGGACGGCCGTCCGCCGTACGCCCAGTAGCGTTCCGTACATGAGACTCGGTGTCCTCGACGTTGGTTCGAACACGGTGCATCTGCTGGTGGTGGATGCGCACCCCGGCGCGCGCCCGCTGCCCGCGCATTCACACAAGGCCGAATTGCGGCTCGCCCAACTGCTCGACGAGAGCGGGGCGATCGGCTCCGACGGCGTCGACAAACTGATCGAGACGATACGGGGCGCGCTGGACGCCGCCGAGGACAAGGGCGTCGAAGCCCTGCTGCCGTTCGCCACCTCCGCCGTGCGCGAGGCCAGCAACGCCGACGACGTACTGGCCCGGGTGCAGGCCGAGACCGGCGTCGAGCTCCAGGTCCTGACCGGCTCGGAGGAGGCCCGGCTGACCTTCCTGGCCGCCCGCCGCTGGTTCGGCTGGTCGGCGGGCAAGCTCCTCGTCCTCGACATCGGCGGCGGCTCCCTGGAGATCGCGTACGGCATCGACGAGGAACCGGACGCCGCGGTGTCCCTGCCGCTCGGCGCGGGCCGACTGACCGCGGGCTGGCTGCCGACCGACCCGGCCGACTCCGCCGACATAAGGGCGCTGCGCCGCCATGTGCGCGCGCAGATCGCCCGTACGGTGGGGGAGTTCAGCCGCTTCGGCGCCCCCGACCACGTGGTCGCCACCTCGAAGACCTTCAAGCAGCTCGCCCGCCTGGCCGGCGCCGCGCGCTCCGCCGACGGCCTGTACGTCCAGCGCGAACTCAAGCGCCGCTCGCTGGAGGACTGGGTCCCCCGGCTCGCCGCGATGACCGCCGACGAGCGCGCGGAACTCCCCGGCGTCTCCCCGGGCCGTTCGAACCAGCTCCTCGCGGGCGCTCTCGTCGCCGAGGGCGCGATGGACCTCTTCGGCGTGGACACCCTGGAGATCTGCCCCTGGGCCCTGCGCGAGGGCGTAATCCTCCGCCGCCTGGACCACCTGCCGACGGAGTAGGCCACTCCCCGCGCCCCAAAGGGGGACGCGGGGCTGTGACATGTGCGGCTCCGCCGCGTGGGCGCGCTCAGCCACAGATCACCCGCACCCGCACCCGCACCCGCATCCGCCCCCGATGACTCTCCCCACGGCGAACAGGTGCCCCAGCCCAACCGCCAGAGGCACCCCGTACGCTGTCCCTCGTGGCAGAACCAGTCGTGCGCATCCCGGATGCGAAGGTCGCGCTGTCCACGGCGTCCGTGTATCCGGAGTCGACGGCGACGGCCTTCGAGATCGCCGCACGCCTCGGCTACGACGGCGTAGAGATCATGGTCTGGACCGACCCGGTCAGCCAGGACATCGAAGCCCTCCGCCGCCTCTCCGACTACCACCGGGTCCCGATCCTCGCCGTTCACGCCCCTTGTCTGCTGATCACCCAGCGCGTGTGGTCCACCGACCCCTGGGTCAAGCTCCAGCGCGCCCGGGCCGCCGCCGAGAAGCTCGGCGCCTCCACCGTGGTCGTCCACCCCCCGTTCCGCTGGCAGCGCCAGTACGCGCGCGACTTCGTCACCGGGATCTGGCGGATGGCGAACGAGACGGACGTACGGTTCGCCGTCGAGAACATGTACCCCTGGCGCTACCGCGACCGCGAAATGCTCGCCTACGCCCCCGACTGGGACGTGACGAAGGACGACTACCGGCACTTCACGATCGACCTGAGTCACACCGCGACGGCCCGCACCGACGCCCTCCAGATGATCGACCGCATGGGCGACCGCCTCGGACACGTCCACCTCGCCGACGGCAAAGGCTCCAACAAGGACGAGCACCTCGTCCCCGGCCGCGGCACCCAGCCCTGCGGCGAACTGCTGGGGCGCCTCGCGCTCTCCGGTTTCGACGGCCATGTCGTCATCGAGGTCAACACCCGCCGTGCGATGTCCAGCGCCGAACGCGAGGCGGACCTGGCGGAGGCCCTGGCCTTCACCCGCTTGCACCTCGCCTCCGCGATGAAGGTGCCCCGCCGGTGACGGACGCCGCCGCCCGCCGCCGCAGGGGACGCCCTTCCCGTACGCAGTCGGAGGCGGGCCCCGCCACCCGCGACCGCATCCTGGAAGCGGCCCGCGAGGAGTTCTCCGAGCGGGGCTACGAGAAGACGTCGGTCCGCGGCATCGCCAAGGCCGCCGACGTGGATTCCGCACTCGTGCACCACTACTTCGGCACCAAGGAACAGGTCTTCGAGGCGGCCGTCGAGGTCGCCTTCGCCCCCGCCCTGGGCGCATCGGGCGCGGTCGAGGACGGACCCCTCGACGGCGTCGGCGAGCGCCTGACCCGTTTCATCCTCGGGATCTGGGAGAACCCGGCGACCCGCACGCCGCTGCTGGCGATCCTCCGCTCCGCCGTGAACAACGAGACCGCGGCCGCCGTCTTCCGCCGCTTGGTCACCACCCAGCTACTACGCCGCGTCGCCGGTCAGCTCGACCTCCCCGACGCGGAACTGCGCGCCGAGCTCGCGGCAGCCCAGCTGGTGGGGGTGGCGATGCTCCGCTACGTGATCAAGGTGGAGCCCGTGGCATCGGCGGACCTGGAAGAGATCGTGAGAAGGGTGGCCCCGGTGGTACAGGGCCACCTGACAATCCCGTGAGGTAAAGCGCCCCTTCAGGGCGCGGGGCTGTGACATTGTGCGGCTCCGCCGCGTGGGCGCGCTCAGCACTCAGGACCCGCACTCACCCACCGAGACACCCATCCCGCATTCCGGACACCCCGTCCGCATCCTGGCGCACCGGCGTACGCTCGACACAGTCATTACTCTCCGAAGGAGCGAGCGACGATGCCCGAGCTGAGGTCCCGCACAGTCACCCACGGACGCAACATGGCGGGCGCACGCGCCCTTATGCGCGCCTCCGGTGTACCGGGCGCGGACATCGGACGGAAGCCGATCATCGCGGTGGCCAACTCCTTCACGGAGTTCGTGCCGGGCCACACCCACCTCCAGCCGGTCGGCCGGATCGTCAGCGAGGCCATCACCGCCGCCGGAGGCATCGCGCGCGAGTTCAACACGATCGCCGTCGACGACGGTATCGCGATGGGCCACGGCGGCATGCTGTACTCCCTCCCCTCCCGCGACCTGATCGCGGACTCGGTCGAGTACATGGTCGAAGCCCACTGCGCCGACGCCCTGATCTGCATCTCGAACTGCGACAAGATCACCCCCGGCATGCTCATGGCGGCCCTGCGCCTGAACATCCCGACGGTCTTCGTCTCCGGCGGCCCCATGGAGTCCGGCCGCGCCACGCTGGTCGACGGCACGGTCCGCACGCTCGACCTGGTCGACGCGATCTCCGACGCCGTGAACGACAACATCTCGGACGAGGACATCCTCCGTATCGAGGAGAACGCCTGTCCGACCTGCGGCTCCTGCTCCGGCATGTTCACGGCCAACTCCATGAACTGCCTGACCGAGGCCATCGGCCTCTCCCTGCCCGGCAACGGCTCGGTCCTCGCGACTCACACGGCCCGCAGGGCGCTGTACGAGGACGCGGCCCGCACGGTCGTCGACATCACCAAGCGCTACTACGACGGCGACGACGAGTCGGTCCTGCCGCGCAACATCGTCACCTTCGCGGCCTTCGAGAACGCCATGGCCCTCGACATCGCCATGGGCGGCTCCACCAACACGATCCTCCACCTGCTGGCCGCCGCCCAGGAAGCGGGCGTCCCCTTCGGCCTGGAGGAGATCAACGAGGTCTCGCGCCGCGTGCCCTGCCTCGCCAAGGTCGCCCCGAACGTGGCGAAGGACCGCACGTACTACATGGAGGACGTGCACCGCGCGGGCGGCATCCCGGCCCTGCTGGGCGAGCTGCACCGGGCCGGCCTGCTGAACGAGGACGTGCACTCCGTCCACAGCCCGACCCTCGCGGACTGGCTGAAGACGTGGGACGTGCGCGCCGGCTCCCCGTCCCCCGAGGCCGTCGAACTGTGGCACGCCGCCCCCGGCTGCGTCCGCTCAGCCGAGGCCTTCTCCCAGTCCGAGCGCTGGGAGGCCCTCGACGAGGACGCCGAGAACGGCTGCATCCGCTCCGCCGAGCACGCCTACTCCAAGGACGGCGGCCTCGCGGTTCTGCGGGGCAACCTGGCGGTCGACGGCTGCGTCGTGAAGACGGCCGGCGTCGACGAGTCGATCTGGACCTTCGAGGGCCCGGCCGTCGTCTGCGAGTCGCAGGAGGAGGCCGTCGACAAGATCCTCAAGAAAGAGATCACGCACGGCGACGTCGTCGTCATCCGCTACGAGGGCCCCAAGGGCGGCCCCGGCATGCAGGAGATGCTCTACCCGACGTCCTTCCTCAAGGGCCGCGGCCTCGGCAAGACCTGCGCCCTGATCACCGACGGTCGCTTCTCGGGCGGCACCTCGGGTTTGTCGATCGGCCACGCGTCCCCCGAGGCGGCCTCCGGCGGCACCATCGCCCTGGTCCAGGACGGCGACCGCATCCGCATCGACATCCCGAACCGTTCGATCGAGCTGCTCGTGTCGGACGAGGAGTTGGGCGCGCGCCGCGATGCGCTCAAGGGCGTCTACGCGCCGGCGGCCAGGGAGCGCAAGGTCTCCGCAGCCCTGCGCGCCTACGCGGCGATGGCGACGAGTGCGGACAAGGGCGCGGTGCGGGACGTCTCGAAGCTGGGCTGATCGAGAACAGCAGTCCTGATCAGGGCTGATCAGTCCTGATCCTGAACCCTCACCAGGCCGACGGATCGTCCCCCGCCACCCCGAACACGGTCCCGTCGGGCGCACTCGCGTAGACGCGGCCGCCGGTGACGAGCGGCGGGGACAGCGCTCCTGGGACCCGGTCCGACTCGCCACCGAGCCGGGTCCGGGTCTGCCCGACGAGCTTCCCCTTCGCCGCGTCCACGGCGAGCAGCCGCCCGTCGGCCGCGGTGAAATAGACGTGCTCGGCGTCGGCGACGGGCGCCGAGCCCCGGCTCACGGACGTCTCGAGGCGCCAGCGCTGCTTCCGCGTCTCCAGGTCGACGGCCACCAGCGGGCCGAGCGTGGCCACCAGATAGACGGTGTCCGCGCGTACGGTGGCCTGAGCCTGGGGGAGCGTCACAGCGAACTCCACCCGGTGCGACACCTTGCTCTGCGGGTCGTACTGGACCAGGGCGTCCGTCTCAGTGTTTTTGTTGACGGACGTGAAGACGACAGTGTCCCGCTGGGTGCCGACCGGGTACAGCGTGCCCTTCAGGCTGGCGTCCCACCGCACGTCCCCGGTCTCCGGATCCAGCCCGGCCACCCGCGTACTCGTCCCGTCGCCCGACGTACTCGTGGCGTAGGCGAGCCCACCCCCGGCGAACGCGGCGAGGTTGGGCGCGCTCTGCCCCGGTATCCGCCGGCGCCAACGGCTCTCGCCCGAAGCCCCGTCCACTCCGGTGACCGTCCCGTCGGCACCGGTGAGCAGGACCGTTCCGCCAGCGTGCTGCACACGGCTGTACGCCGAAAGATCCATCGTCCAACGTGTCCTGCCCGAGGCCGGATCGAGCGCCTCCAGGAGCCGGCCGGCATGGGTGATGGCGTGTACCAGTCCGCCCGAGGTGACGGGCAGGCCGTCCGGAGCACTCCGCTCACCGGAGTCGTGCCGCCACAGGACGTGGCCGTCGACCGGGTCGAGGGCGTAGACCAGCCCTGGCTGGTTGCAGAACAACTTCCCTGTCCCGTACGAGCATTGGGGCATCCCACTGGCTCCGGGCGCAGGTTTGGTGTCCCACCCGGTGAAACCGATCGGCGCGGACCGCGCCCCCTGGTCCTGCGAGGTGCCGCTGCCGTCCTGTCCGAGCAATTGGGTCGTCGCCCATGTCCCGCCCGCGGTGAGGACAAGAGCTCCGGCGACGAGCGCGACGCGTTTGAGGGTGCGTTTCTTGGACCGCGGCTTGGACCGCGGAGGATCTCCGCCGACGGAAGAACCGCCGACGGAAGAACCGCCGACGGAAGAACCGCCGACGGAAGAACCGCCGACGGAAGAACCGCCGACGGAAGAACCGCCGACGGAAGAACCGCCGACGGAAGAACCGCCGACGGAAGAACCGCCGACGGAAGGACCGTCGACGGAAGAACTGCCCACGACCCCGTCGACGCAACTGCCGACGGGATCGTCGTCGGGACCGGACGGCTCGGCACGCTGAGCCGGAATGAACGCCTGCGTATCGTAGGAGGCCGCCACCGAGCGCAGCTCCCGCATCAGTTCGTCCGGGGTCGGCCGGTCCTCCGGTTCTTTGGCCAGGCAGCGCGTGACGAGCGGTGCGAGGTGCGCGGGAACATCCGTCAAGTCCGGCTCGTCGTGCACGACTTGATAGGCGATGACGTACGGGCTGTCGGAGTCGAAGGGTCCCCGGCCCGTCGCCGCATGCACCATCACCGAGCCCAGGGCGAAGATGTCGGCGGCCGGTCCCACCTGTCGCGGACGGCGGAACTGCTCGGGTGCCATGAACGGCGGTGTGCCGATCAATTTGCCCGTTTCGGTCCGCAGTTCACTGTCCGACGGCCTGGAAATGCCGAAGTCGATGACCTTGGGGCCGTCGTCGGCGAGCAGGACGTTGCTGGGCTTCAGATCCCGGTGTACGACTCCCACCCGATGGATGTCGCGCAGCGCCTCGGCCAGTCCGGCCATCAGACGGCGCAGTTGGTCGGGAGGCATGGGGCCGTTCCGCTTCACGTACTCGGCGAGGGTCGGGCCGGGAATGAACAGAGTGGCCATCCATGGGCGTTCGGCCTCCGGATCGGCGTCGACCACAGGCGCGGTGAACGCTCCGCTCACCCGCCGCGCGGCGGCGACCTCCTGCCGGAACCGCCCCCTGAACTCGGGATCCTTCGCGAACTGCGCGTGTACGACCTTCACGGCGAGTCGCAGCCCCGAGGTGCTGCGGGCCAGCTGGACGACACCCATGCCGCCGGACCCCAGGCGCTTCTCAAGACGGTACTGCCCCGCGTACTCGGGAAGTTCCGCTTCCGCATTCGATCCGGTGTTCCGCTGTGGCGCCATGGACCCACCCCCGTGCTGTTCGTCCGCGCGCGCGACGCACGGAGCCTAGTCGATTCCTCGTACGAGACCGAGGCGGCTTGCTAGCCTCCGCGTGCGAAAGACGTACACATGTCGGATTCAACGGGGGAGATCTCCATGGCTGTTGAGCCTATAGAAAGCAGCGACGAGGAAGCGGTGTCCACAACGGTCGCCGCGAGCTCGGTCCAAGCGGCAGTGAACTCCTATCCGCTCGCACCCGGCTACGCGGTGAACGTCCGCAGCGGCCCCGGCACCGGCTACCGCATCGTGCGCGTGCTGCCCGAGGGCTCACACGTGCCGATCATCTGCCAGCGGTCGGGCGAATCCGTGAGCGGTCCGTACGGCACCACAAGCATCTGGGACAACATCGCCAACGGCGAGTACGTCGCGGACGCCTACGTGAAGACCGGCAGCGACGGCTACGTCGCGCCGCGCTGCGGCTGAGGCTGAGGCATCGAGGGCCGGGGCTTTGCGGCGGACCGGAGCGATAATCGTCTTGTGAGCGACAAGAACGAAACCGGCACCAGTACCGAAACCAGTGCCGGAACCGGTACCCCCGCAGGGCCCCAGCCCGAGCCCCTGCGCTTCTTCGGCACGACCTGGGTGGCACACGACGGCGGCTACCCGGCCCGCCGCGTCGCCGTGGCCGTCGGCGCGCTTGCCGCCGCGGTCGCCGCCTGCTTCGTACTCCGCTTCGCCTACCAGGGCCTGGCGATCGCGGACGTCGGCGAGTTCGTGACCCTCCTGGTCGTGGTGATGTTCGCGGTGTGCAGCGCGCTCGCGTTCCGCCACACCTGGGACGCCTTCACCAAGCGCCCCGACCCCGACCGCCAGGCCTCCCTCCGCGGCCTCCTGGCCATCGGCTTCGTCGGCTCCCTCCTCGCCTATTCTTTCCGCGCCCTCACGGAGGCCCCCGGCGAGAAACTCCACCGCGAGGAGTACGAAACGGCCCGCCGACAGTACGAACGCCGCACAAACCGCCGCACAAACAACCCGTCAAAAAAGCGCCGCCGCTCTTAAGCCCCGGGAATACGGGAAGATCTGGTGCCCTTCACCCCAAAGGGCAACCTTTCAGCCCGGCCCGCACCCCCAGCCCGTCCGGCGTTTGAGGACGAGCCCTTCGGGCGACCGGGGGTCTGGGGGCGAAGCCCCAGGGGACGGGAATGGGTAGGGGCGGCGGGGGCGAAAACCCACCCCAGCCACCCCCCTCCGCCACCATGACCGTATGACCCGCACCCCCTCTTCCTCCCCCTCCCCCTCCCCCTCCCCCTCCCCTTCTCCCTCTCACACCACCCGAGCCCACTCCTTCAACACCGCCGCCGCCGAGTACGCCGCGAACCGCCCCTCCTACCCACCCGCCCTCTTCGACGCCATCGAAGACATGGCAGCCCGCCCCCTCACCGGCGCAAGGGTCGTGGACGTAGGCGCCGGCACCGGCATCGCCACCACCCTCCTCCACGCAAGAGGCGCCGACGTCATCGCCGTGGAACCCGGCGAGGCCATGGCCGCGGAGTTCCGCCGCACCCTCCCCACCGTCCCCATCATCCGCGGCACCGGCGACTTCCTCCCCCTCGCCGACGCCTCCGCGGACTTCCTCACCTACGCCCAGGCCTGGCACTGGACAAACCCGGCCCACTCCATCCCGGAAGCGCTTCGCGTCCTGCGCCCGGACGGTGCACTCGCCCTCTGGTGGAACACGGAAGCCGTCGACATCCCGTGGATCGCCGCAGCCACCGACCGCGTCGAGCGCCACTTCGGCATCGACCCGGTAGTCGAGAAGAACGGCAGTGGCGCCCGCGCCGCAGCGGCACTGTCCACCGCCCCGACCCCCCGATTGACCGTCGCCCAACGCACACTCCGCTGGAGCCGCCGCGTCCCACTCGACACCCACCTCGCCAACCTCGGCAGCCACTCGATCTTCCTGGTCCGCGGCAAGGAGGGCACGGACGCCTTCCTCACCGAGGAGCGCGCGCATCTCCTGGAGACGTTCCCGGAGGGTGAGGTCGAGGAGGTCTACGACGTACTGGTGATCGTGGCGACCCGCTCGTGATCCCGCGCGGCGGCCCACCGCTCCAGGGCCGCCCCACACGCGTGATCCACATGCCGCAACCCACCCAAC
Source organism: Streptomyces sp. SD15 (assembly GCF_054462255.1). Lineage (NCBI taxonomy): Bacteria > Bacillati > Actinomycetota > Actinomycetes > Kitasatosporales > Streptomycetaceae > Streptomyces > Streptomyces sp. SD15. The sequence continues at coordinate 25,321 of NZ_JBTLMO010000076.1, forward strand.
TCCAGCCGTACGTCACGATCGTGCGGCAGCGCCTCCAACGCGTCCAACAGCTTCGGCAACCGTAGGAACGTGGCATTCCCCGCCACCCGCACGACCATCCCCGCGGCCCCCCGATCCTCCGTCTCCACATGGACGTGGCTGATGTCCCACGCGGTCTTGGCCACGGCGAGCGCGAGCCCGACCAGCACTCCCTCGAACAGGTTCCCCACCACGATGGCCACCGCCGTCACGCTCAGCACCACCACCTCCCCCCGATGCCCGCGCCACAACGCCCCCAACTCCCGCACCGGCACCAACTTGTACCCCGCATGCACCAGCAACCCGGCCAGCGCCGCCACCGGAATCATCCCCAACACCCCAGGCAGCACAACGGTGAAGACCAGCAGCCACACCCCATGCAGCACCCGGGACACCTTCGTCCGCGCCCCGGCCCGCACGTTCGCCGCGCTCCGCACGATCACCGCGGTCATCGGCAGCGCCCCGAGCACCCCGCACACGGCATTCCCCGCGCCCTGTGCGATGAGCTCCCGGTCGTAATCGGTTCGCGGTCCCCGGTGCAGCCGGTCCACCGCCGCCGCGCTGAACAGCGACTCGGCGGAAGCGATCAGCGCGAACGCCAGCACCGTCCCGAGCACGCCCACTTCCGTGAGCCGTCCCAACTCCGCCAAGGACGGCGGCTGCACGGCATCCAGCAGCCCCCGCACCTCCACCCGCCGCACGGACAGAGCGAACACCCCGGTCACGACCGACGCGCCCGCCACCGCCAGCAAGGGCGCGGGCACGACCCGCGCCCCGGGCCCCCACCGCGGCCACACCACCAGGACGACCACGGTCGCACCCCCGATGACAAAGGCCACCGGATCCGCGTCACCCACCAGCGAGACCAGCCCGGCGATCTTCCCGAGCCCGCTCGCCGGCGCGGACGCGTCACCCATTGCATACACCTGACCCGCGATCAGCACGAGCCCGATCCCGGCGAGCATTCCCTGCACCACGGCTACGGACACGGCCCGGAACCACCGCCCGAGCCGCAGCACCCCGAGCGCGAGCTGCACCAGCCCGGCCCCGAGCACCAGCACACCGAGCGCCTGCAGCCCATACGTCTGCACCGCCTCGTACACCAGCACGGTCAGCCCGGCCGCGGGCCCGCTCACCTGCAGACTGCTGCCGGGCAGCACCCCGGCGACCAGCCCGCCGACGATCCCGGTCACCAGACCCAGCTCGGCCGGCACACCGGAGGCTATGGCGACCCCCACGCACAGGGGCAGCGCGACGAGAAACACGACTAGTGACGCGAACAAATCGGCTTTGCGCATGACTACGGCACCTCCGGTTGAGAGCGGGAGATGCGTGGGTCACCGAGCCGGGGGAGGGCACGGCGGACGAACAGGCACGGCACAAGGGCTCATGAACATATGGGCCGTATGACCACGCGCTGCACTGAAATCCATTGTCGGTAAAGGAAGTTGATCGCGCAGCCCCCAGGCGTAACCGCTATGGGAACGCAGGAGCGCGCCACCCCACCGCGCACCGGAGCGCTGCCTTCCGATCACGCCCCCGCGCGCTTGCGCCGCCGGATGCATCGGGCTTGACGGCCCTACTCCGCGAGAGCAATATTCATCGCATGATGAATATTGCTCGACGCCCACCCGCTCCCGCGGAACCACGGGACTCCTCCTCCCCACAGCCCGCGGCGATCCGCGCCGAAGCCCTCACCGTCGTACGCGGCACCCGCACCGTCCTGCGCGGCCTCGACTTCGCCGTCCCGCCCGGCCAGATCACCGGCCTGCTCGGCCCCTCCGGCTGCGGCAAATCGACCCTGATGCGCTCGACCGTCGGCACGCAGGCAAAAGTCACCGGCACCCTCGAAGTCCTCGGCCGCCCCGCCGGCGACGCCTCCCTCCGCTCCCGCATCGGCTACGTCACCCAAGCCCCCTCCGTCTACGACGACCTGACCGTCCGCCAGAACCTCGACTACTTCGCCGCGATCCTCGACCCCGGGCTCCCTCGCCCTCGACTCCGCTCGCGCGGGGAAACCTCCATCGCCACCGAACGCCGCCACGCCACGGTCACCCAGGCCATCGCCGACGTCGACCTCACCTCCCACGCCGACTCCCTCGCTGGCAACCTCTCCGGCGGCCAGCGCAGCCGCGTCTCCCTCGCGGTCGCGCTCCTCGGCGCCCCCGAACTCCTTGTCCTCGATGAACCGACCGTCGGCCTGGACCCGGTCCTCCGTCGCGACCTGTGGACCCTCTTCCACCACATCGCCGCAGCCCGCGGCGCCACCCTCCTCGTCTCCTCCCACGTCATGGACGAGGCCGAGCGCTGCCACCGCCTCCTCCTGATGCGCGAGGGCGAGATCCTCGCCGACGACACCCCCGACGCCCTGCGCGAACGCACCGACTCCGACACCGTCGAGGCCGCCTTCCTCCACCTGGTCGACGAAGCGATCGCGGCGGGCGCTCACCCCCACAAGGAGACCGTCCGATGACCACGAGCACGAGCACGAGCACGGGCACGAGCGCGCCCCCGAGCGCAGCGCCTTTCGTACGCCCGAAGGCGATCAGCTACTCCCGTACGACCGCCACCGCGACCCGTGTCCTGAGCCAGCTCCGCCACGATCCGCGCACCATCGCGCTGATGATCCTCGTCCCGTGCGTGATGCTCGTCCTGCTCCGCTACGTCTTCGACGGCAGCCCGCGCACCTTCGACTCCATCGGCGCCTCCCTCCTCGGGATCTTCCCGCTGATCACGATGTTCCTGGTCACCTCCATCGCCACCCTGCGCGAACGCACCTCCGGCACCCTGGAACGCCTCCTCGCCATGCCCCTCGGCAAGGGCGACCTGATCGCCGGCTACGCCCTGGCCTTCGGCGCGCTGGCCATCGTCCAGTCGGCCCTGGCCACGGGCCTGGCGGTCTGGACCCTGGACCTGGACGTCACCGGCTCCCCGTGGCTCCTCCTGCTCGTCGCCCTGCTCGACGCACTCCTCGGCACCGCCCTCGGTCTCTTCGTCTCGGCCTTCGCGGCCTCGGAATTCCAGGCGGTCCAGTTCATGCCGGCCGTGATCTTCCCCCAGCTCCTCCTCTGCGGCCTCTTCACCTCCCGCTCGAACATGCACCCCGTCCTCGAAGCCCTCTCCAACGTCCTCCCCATGTCCTACGCCGTCGACGGCATGAACGAAGTCCTCATGCACACCGACGTGACAGCCACCTTCATCCGCGACGCGCTCATCGTGGCGGGCTGCGCACTCCTGGTGCTGGGCCTGGGCGCAGCAACGCTGAAGCGCCGAACCCCTTAGCCCCGAGTGCCGGGCGGCACTCTTCAGCCCGTCCGGCGTTTGAGGACGAGGCGCCGTTCAGGCCGATGCGGGGGTCTGGGGGCGGCAGCCGCCGGGGACGGGACCGGGGTGAGGCGGCGAGGGCGAAACGCACCCAACCAGCACCCGGACACCTAGGACGCTCGAACGCCCGACATCCCGCCCACCGGACGACCAAGCCGCCCCCACGCCCCCGGTGGGAGGATGAACCCCGGACGACACAACCCCCGGAGGGCCCCGCACCATGACCCAGAAAGTCGCAGTCCTCGGCACCGGCAAGATCGGCGAAGCCCTGCTCAGCGGAGTGATCCGGTCCGGCTGGGCCCCCGCAGACCTGCTGGTCACGGCCCGCCGCCCCGAGCGCGCCAAGGAACTCCACGAGCGCTACGGCGTCACCGCGGTCACCAACGCCGAAGCCGCCAAAACCGCAGACACGCTGATTCTCACGGTCAAGCCGCAGGACATGGGCACCCTCCTCGACGAACTCGCCCCGCACATCCCCGCCGACCGCCTGGTCATCAGCGGCGCGGCAGGCATTCCCACCTCCTATTTCGAGGAGCGCCTGGCCGCAGGCACCCCTGTCGTACGTGTCATGACGAACACTCCCGCGCTCGTCGACGAGGCCATGTCCGTCATCTCCGCCGGCAGCCATGCCACCCCCGAGCACCTCGCCCACGCCGAGGAGATCTTCGGCGCCGTCGGCAAGACGCTCCGCGTGCCCGAGTCCCAGCAGGACGCCTGCACAGCCCTCTCCGGTTCGGGACCGGCGTACTTCTTCTACCTGGTCGAGGCCATGACGGACGCGGGCATTCTGCTCGGCCTGCCCCGCGACAAGGCCCACGACCTGATCGTCCAGTCCGCGATCGGCGCCGCCGTGATGCTCCGCGACAGCGGGGAGCACCCCGTGAAGCTCCGCGAGGACGTCACCTCCCCCGCGGGCACCACGATCAACGCAATCCGCGAACTCGAGAACCACGGTGTCCGCGCAGCCCTCATCGCCGCATTGGAGGCAGCTCGCGACCGCAGCCGCGAACTGGCCTCCGGCAACAGCTAGCGGACGCCGACCTCAGGCAACAGCTGAAAGACGTGGGGCCAGGCCCGCCCCCGGCCCCACCGCCTTTCAGCCCACCGCCTTTCAGCCCACGACCATTCAGCCCGCCGCCAGCAACCCGATCGCCCGATACGCCGCGTCCACCCTCGGCCTCGCCATCTCCCTGGCCTTCTCCGCCCCGTCTCGCAACACCCCCTCCACATACGCAGGGTCCGCGCACAACTGCTTGTGCCTGTCCTGTACGGGCCTGAGGAGTTCGACCACGGCCTCGGCGGTGTCCTTCTTCAAAGCGCCGTACGACTCATATACACCGCTCAAGGCTTCGGGGTTCCCACCGTCACAGGCGGCAAGAATCTCCAGCAGATTCGAGACCCCCGGCCGCGCCTCCCGGTCGTACACAACGTCCTGCCCGCTGTCCGTCACGGCCCGCATGATCTTCTTCCGCACGGCATCCGGCTCGTCGAGCAGATAGACCACCCCAGGCCCGACGTCATCGCTCTTCCCCATCTTGGACGCCGGTTCCTGCAGATTCATGACCCGCGCCGCGACCTGCGGATGCGTGGCCCGAGGCACTACGAAGGTGTGCCCGTACCGCTGGTTGAACCGCACCGCCAGATCCCGAGTGAGCTCCACATGCTGCGTCTGATCGTCCCCGACCGGCACCTCGTCGGTCCCGTACGCCAGGATGTCCGCCGCCATCAGCACGGGATACGTCAGCAACGACAGCCGCACACTCCCGCCCCGCTCCCGCTCCCGCGCGGCCTTCTCCTTGTACTGGATCATCCGCCGCATCTCCCCGTCGGTTGCGACGCACTCCAGCACATACGACAACCGCGCGTGCTCGTCCACATGACTCTGTACGAACACGGTGCACAGCTCCGGATCGAGCCCCGACGCCAGCAACAGCGTCGCCGCCTGTCGGCTGAGCCTGCGGACCCGCCCGGGATCGTGGTTCACGGTCAGGGCATGCAGATCCACGATGCAGAACAGGGCGTCGGCGCGGTGCTGATCGACATCAGCCCAGCGCCGTACGGCCCCCAGGTAGTTCCCCAGCGTCAGATGCCCGGTCGGCTTGACCCCACTGAAGATCCGCGTCACTTCTCCACCTCCTGGTCGAGGCCGCCGCGCCCGTCGGCCGGCTCTCCAGGAGGGAGACATAAAAACGGCCGCCGAGGCGGCGGCCGTTGAGTACATACGTGAGTACGGCCGCCGTCAGGCGGCCCACCACTGCTGGGTGCACGTACGCGTAGTCATGCCTCCGAGAGTACGTCTCCGTGGCGCCTCCGGAGCGGAGTTGACATGCCTCCACGCCGTACGTAGTGTTCTCCGGGTTGTCCGACGTGAGCGCCGACTCCGGTCGGTCCCCGGACAGCCATTCC
>NZ_JBTLMO010000077.1:0-30519 GCF_054462255.1 Streptomyces sp. SD15
GCTCCAGTCGTCCTCGTTCAGCACGGTGAGGGCACCACCACCGGTGTGCACGCCACCGTTCGGCTTGTCCTTGCCGTTGTCGTCGTCGTCCTTGCCGTTGTCGTCGTCGTCCTTGCCGTTGTCGTCGTCGTCCTTGCCGTTGTCGTCGTCGTCCTTGTCCTTGCCGTTGTCGTCGTCGTCCTCGTCGTCGTCCTTGTCCTCGTCGTCGTCCTTGTCCTTGCCGTAGCCGGAGTCCTTGTCGGAGTCCTTGTCCTTGTCCTCGTCCTTGCTGTAGGAGTCGTCCTTCTCCTTGCTGTAGGAAGAGTCGTCGTCCTTGTCCCAGTCACTCGCGGTGACGGCATAGACGCCGGGTGCGGCAATCGCGAGAGCGGCCGTAGCCGTCGCAGTAGCGAGAAGCATGCGGGCAGAGCGCATTCCTGGAGTCCTTCCGCCGCAGCCAGGCCGCTGACTCCTTGTCAGCTCGTGAGAACCCGGCCTCGACATGATTTACCGTCAGCCCGTCCCGCCCCGCGCACCACTCGAGCCGCTCAACCGGACCACTCCCGCGCGCGTCGCAACCCAACCCCCACTCGCTTCCCCGCAGCGGATCAGAGCGCTCTGAACTGGCATTTCGGCGTGGACCAGCCGTCACAGCCCAGCCGGCGCCGCGCGTCAGGCATAACCCGATCGGTCGCAACACGACTGCACGTACGTCGTCCTTCGACCGCACGCACATTCGCCCCCTCCACCACCGACCACAGGCTCAGCCACGTCGCGGGCCCCGGGACGGTCTCGCGGTCCCGCACGCCGGCCGTCGGCCTCCGGACAGGGCATGAGAGGCTCCTCAGTCAACTCCGCTTCCCGCCTTCTCGAACTGGGGCTCACTCAGCCGGGTACGGCTATCACTTCCGCGCGGTGGGTCGCACCAGCAGGCTGGCCGACGCGGTCGCCAGCAGCAGCCCCGCCGCGATCAGCAGGCTGACGCGCATGCCGTGCACGAAAGTCGCCTGGCTCGCGACGAGGTGGCCGAAGACCGCCACGGCCAAGGCGCCGCCGAGCTGGCGGCAGGTGTTGAGCACGCCGCTCGCCGTGCCGGCGCGGTTGGCCGCGACGTTGTCCAGCAGCACCGCCGTCAGCGCCGGCACGGCCAGCGCGCCACCGATGCCGACAGGGACCATCAGCAGGGCCATCACCCAGGTCGCCGTCGACCGGGGGACCACGCACAGCACCGTCAGGCCCACCGCCATGAAGAAGAGCCCGAAGGCGATCGGCACCCGTGCGCCGAACTTCTCGGCGGCCCGGGCGGCCACCAGGTTCATGAACGCGGTCACGATGGTCATCGGCAGGAACGTAAGGCCCGTGGCCAGCGACGACAGGCCGCGCAGCTCCTGGAAGTACAGGCTGAAGACGAAGACCAGGCCGTAGAAGCCGACGGTGAAGGAGAAACCGCCGAGCAGCGGGATCACGACGTTCCGGGAACGGAACATGTCCAGCGGCACCATCGGGTGCTTCCCGCGTGCCTGCGCCAGCACGAACACGACCAGGGCGACCACCGCCGCCACCAGCGCGACCAGCACCCGCGGCTCTCCGAAGCCGTCGGCGCCGGCCTCGATCACCCCGTAGGTCAGCCCGCCCATGGCCACCACCGCGGCGATCTGCCCGATCCAGTCGAACGGCGTGTCCTGGCACGGCGAGCGCGCGATGCGGGTGAACAGCAGCAGCACCAGAACGCCTACCGGCAGGTTGACGAAGAAGATCGCCCGCCAGCTGAGTTCGGTCAGGAAACCGCCCACCACCGGTCCGGCGGCGGAGGCGACCGCGGCGCCCATCGCCCAGATCGCGATGGCGCGGGCCCGCTTGGCCGGGTCCTGGTAGGCCTCGCGGATCAGGGCCATGGACGCCGGAAGCATCACGGCCGCCCCCACGCCCTGCACCAGCCGCGCCCCGACCAGCACAGCCAGGGTGGGCGCAAGACCGCAGGCCACCGAGGCGGCGATGAACAACGCGAACCCGGCCCCGTACCCCCGACGTGCGCCGATCCGATCGGAGAGCGCGCCCGAGGACAGCAGCAGGGCGGCGAACATCAGCGTGTAGCCGTCCATCACCCACTGCAGGCCGGTGATGCCGCCGCCGAGGTCGTCGCTGATCGATGGCAGTGCGACGTTCACGACCAGGGCGTCGAGGGTGATGACGAAGAAGCCGAGTACGGCCGCCGCCAACGCCGCACGGGCGCCGGAGATGCTGGGGCCCGAGACCTCGCCGAGCGGTTGTCCGGCAGGCGTGAGAGGGACGGGCATGGAGAGCTCCTGCGCGAGGAGAGGGACCTTCAGCGAGCTGCCAGCCTGCTGTCCGCGCTGGAACTCCGGCAGAGCACGGTGTTCCGGGGAGCGACACGCCCCCACACACACGTCTGTCGCGCGGGTCCCGGCCTCGCGAGACCGGAGGTCATGACCGGTGAGGACCCTGCTCAGGGCTGGATGAGCACCTTCAGCGCCTCGCGGTCGGCCATCGCCCGGTAGCCGTCCGGCACCTCGTCCAGGCCGACCGTGCGGTCGAACACCCGGCCCGGCTCGATCCTGCCGTCGAGGACGTCGGGCAGCAGCTCTTCGATGTAGGCGCGGGCGGGTGCCACCCCGCCGGTGAGCGTGATGTTGCGCATGAACACCTCGAACCCGATCGGACCCTGCGGATACTGCGGGGCGCCGACCCGGCTGACCACGCCGCCGTCCCGTACCACCCCGAACGACGTCTCCAGCGCCGGCAACGTGCCGACACACTCCAGCACGGTGTGCGTACCGTCACCGCCGGTCAGTTCCCGAACCCGCTCGATGCCCTCCTCACCGCGCTCGGCGACGACATCGGTTGCGCCGAAGTCGCGGCCCAGGGCGGTACGGCCCTGGTGCCGGCCCATCAGGATGATCCGCTCCGCGCCCAGCCGCCTGGCGGACAGCACCGCCGACAGCCCGACCGCACCATCGCCGACCACCGTCACCGTCGTACGCGGATCGACCCCCGCCGTCACCGCACAGTGGTGCCCGGTGCAGAACACGTCCGACAGGGACAGCAGCGAGGGCAGCAGCGCGGAGTCCTCGCCGACCGGCAGCTTCACCAGCGTGCCCTGCGCCTGCGGCACCCGCACCGCCTCGCCCTGGCCGCCGTCCACACCGTCCGCGGCCCAGAAGCCCCCGTGCCGGCACGAGGTGTGCAGACCCTCGGCGCAGAAGTCGCAGGTGTTGTCCGCCCACACGAAGGGCGCGACCACCAGGTCACCGGACTTCAGCCCGGACACCTCCGAGCCGATGTCCTCCACCACGCCGAGGAACTCATGGCCGATGCGTTCACCGTTCTCCGTGGCCGGCCGCGACCCGTAAGGCCACAGGTCGCTGCCACAGATACAGGAACGCACCACCCGCACGACGGCGTCCGTGGGCTGCTGGATCTTCGGATCCGGCACATCCTCGACACGCACGTCACCGGCACCGTAAATCAGGGTTGCTCGCATGGGATCTGTCCGATCAGGTCGCCGAGCCCGGTCCGAAATGACGGGGAATGCAGGGATTCATCACCCTCAAAAAAGGGGCATTCCCGGCCATTCGAAAATTATCGGCCTCGACGTCACAGCTCGCACTCCCACGCGGTTCGCCCTCAGGTCGCAGGGTCGAACCAGGCGGGTGCGTCCGACTGTGCCTGCTTGATCCGGAACAGCCCGGCCTCGTTCAGCTGCGGCAGGGCGTCCACCGCGAACCAGCCGACCTCCAGCGACTCGTCGTCGTTGACGCGCGCCTCGCCGCCGACGGCCCGGCACCGGAACGTGATGTCCATGAACTGGCAGATGTCACCGTTCTCGTAGGTGATCGGGTCCAGTGCCTGGACGAGGACGACGCGCTCGACGACGCATCGCACCGCCGTCTCCTCGAAGACCTCTCGTACGGCACAGGCCGCGGGCTGTTCACCCGGGTCCGGGATGCCCGCGATGACCGCCCACTTGCGGGTGTCGGAGCGCCGGCCCAGCAGCACTCTGCCCTCGTCGTCGAAGACGACGGCGGCGACTCCGGGAAGCCAGAGCAGCTGCTGGCCCGCGGAGGCCCGGACGGTGCGGATGAAGTCAGGAGTAGCCATGGACCGACCCTAACGGCACGAGGGCCTCGCTCCGTTGAGGTCGCCGTCCTGGACGCCGCTGCCCCGGCGTGCGCGGACCACCGTCGCCACGGCCCAGCCGAGCCCGCCCGCCGCGACCAGCACCAGGAGCATCTCGGGCAGGATCCCGAGGCGCGTGGCGGGGGTCTCGGAGGAGCGCAGCGGTACCTTCTGGACCAGCGAGTCCGCCACGAACATCCCGGTCTTCTGGGTGATCTTCCCGTCGGGCATGATGACGGCGCTGACACCGCTCGTCACCGGCACCGTGACCGTGCGGCTGTGCTCCACGGCGCGGATGCGGGACATCGCGAGCTGCTGGTAGGTCATCTCGCTGCGGTCGAACGTCGCGTTGTTGCTCGGCACCGAGATGATCTGCGCGCCGTCGGTGACGGTGTCGCGCACGGCCCAGTCGAAGGCGGCCTCGTAGCAGGTGGCGAGACCGACCTGGGTGCCCGCCAGGGTGAACACGCCCGGCTCGGTGCCACGGCTGAAGTCCTGGCGCACCATGGTCGTCCAGTCCTTGTTGATGGCGCCGAGCAGGGAGCGCAGCGGAAGGTACTCGCCGAACGGCTGGACCTGTCGCTTGTCGTACGTGTCCAGGGGGCCCTTGTCCGGGTCCCACAGAATCTGCTCGTTGTAGAGCTTGCCGCCCCGCTCGACGACGCCACCGACCGAGATGGGCGCCCCGATCGCCTTGGCCGCGCCGTCGATCACGGCGCGCGCGTCGGCGTTGGCGAACGGGTCGATGTCGGAGGAGTTCTCCGGCCACAGCACGAAGTCGGGCTGCGCGACCTTGCCCGCCTCGACCTCGGCGGCCAGCCGCTCGGTCTCGCGCACGTGGTAGTCGAGCACGGCACGCCGCTGGGCGTTGAACTCGAGCCCCGCGCGCGGCACATTGCCCTGGATGAGGGCGACGGTCGCCGTCCCGTCCTCGGCCTTGTCGCTCACCAGCGAACGCGCGGCGAGCGCTCCCACGACGGGAACGGCCACGCTGAGCAGCGCCACCGCGGCAGCTCCGCGCCGTACGACTCCGGTACGTCGGCCGTCGACGGCCTGGCGCACGATCTCGTACAACCCGAAGCCGCAGAGCACGACCGCGAAGCCGAGCACCGGAGTGCCCCCCAACGCGGCCAACGGAAGGAAGACCCCGTCCGCCTGGCCGAAGGCGATCTTTCCCCAGGGGAAACCGCCGAAGGGCGCACGCGCGCGTGCCGCCTCGCCCGCTGTCCATATCGCCGCCGCCCACACCGGCCAGGCGGGCAGCCGGGACACGAGGGTGATGCCGGCGCCGACGAGCGCGACGTACACCGCTTCCACGGCGACGAGCGCCAGCCACGGGCCGGGGCCGACCTCGACACCGGTCCACACGAGCAGCGGCAGCAGGAACCCGAGGCCGAACAGATAGCCGAGGCCGAGGCCCGCCTTCCAGGTGCGGCCGCGCAGGGTCCAGCCGAAGACCGCGAAGGCCGGCAGGGCCAGCCACCACAGGGTGCGCGGCGGAAAACTGACGTAGAGCAGCACCCCGGAGAGCGCCGCGGCGGCGGCCGGAGCGTATCGCCGCGCCAGTCGGACCCCACGCGAGGGGGGCGCGGCCTGGGGTTCGAGCTGTTCCGGCTCGTCTACGGAGGTTGCGGTGGCGGTCACTCCGGGAGTGTACGGCGCGTGACCTGGGCGCCGACAGCGCGGTCCGCACCGTGAACCCCGACAGCAGGCCCCGACAGGCACGGTGCTCCGTGCCACTGGGGCGGGGCAGTCCGTGGGCTACCGCTGCGCCGTATCGTTCCTGCGCAACTCATCCACAAACCGGCGCATCAGCCGTTACGGTGTGCCCGAGCCTTAGCCGTGCGGCCGGATGCGACCGCGACGGTCGGGGCCCGTCACAGGTCGGGGGGCGACGGGGTGGGGTCCACGGGGACGGTGTCCGCGGCCGGTTCAGCGGCCGCGGGCGAGAGACGAAACGTTTCGGACGCGGCGGGTGTGATGGTGCTCGGGGCCTGTGCGGTCTGGTCCTTGATCACGGCGGCCGCCCAGGGCGGGCGGCCCGAGGGCGTCCTTCTTGCGGTGCTCGCGGTCGCCGCCGGATATGCCTCGGGCCGGATCCTGGGAGCGGTCCTGCCGGTCGCCGCCCCCTGCGCCGGGGCTCTCGCCGGCCTCGGCCTCGCGCTCACCGCCGCGCACACCACCCCGGACCCGCCGACCACGGCGTCGCTCGGGAACGCCGGGGCCACGGCCGCGCTGCTGGCCCTGTCGACCGGGGCGGTGTGCTGCGCGGCCTGGGCGGCACGCCCGCCGATGCTGCGTCTCGCACTGCGCCTGTCGGCTGTCGGAATCGTGGTGACCGCCGCGGCCCTCGGCTCGGCCACGGGATGCGCCGCCGGCGCCGGGGTACTGCTGTGCTCGCTCGCCGCCGATCGCCTGCGCCGCCGCGCGCTGGGACTCGCGGGCCTCGCGCTCGGCGCGGCCCTGGTGACCGGGGCGACCTGGGCGATCGCCGGGAACGCGCTCCCCCGCGGCCTGCCCGCCTCCCTGGAGGGGCTCCTCACCCAGCACCGGGTGCTGCTCTGGCAGGACGCGCTCCACCTGGCCCGGCAGAGTCCGGCACTGGGCGCGGGGCCCGGGCGCTACGGGGAGCTGAGTCCGACGGTCACGCAGTCTCTGCTGCCCGGCACAAAGCCCCACTCCGCTCCGTTGCAGCAGGCTGCCGAGCAGGGTGTGGTCGGCGTGGCCCTGCTCGCCGCGGTCTTCTGCTGGGTCCTGTACGCGCTGTGGCGTTCGCCCTGTCCCACGCCGATCGCGCTCACGGCGGGCGCCGCCCTGACGGCACTGTCCACCATCGCGTCGGTGGGCAACGCGCTGAGCTTCACCACGGTGACGGCGGGCGCGGGTCTGCTCGCCGGGCTCGCGACGGCACGGCCCTGGGTGGATGCGGAAGCGGCAGATGTCCTGGACGCGGACGAGCGTCCCTGGAGCGACCGGCCGGAGGCGTGACGCCCGTGGCCCCCTAGGGGGTGCCGTTTGGATCACCCCGGATCCGCGACGCCTGGCACGGCACCTCGCCGCGTTGTCGCATCACCCGGGTACGCCCCCAGTACGTGGGTAATGCACCGCACCAAGCGCCGCGGCCTGATTCCGAGGTGATCCAAACGACGCCCCCGAGGTCAGACCGCGGCGCCGGGAGGACCGGTCGGCCGCAGTCGGTCGCGGATGATCCGGACCGCCGCCTCCGCGTTGTCCACCGTGAACGTGAACGTGTGGCCGTCGCCGAGCTGGAGCACCACACCCTCGCCGCGCCGGACGATGACGGCGGTGCCCTTCTCGGGACGCCAGCGGTAGCCCCAGCCGCCCCACTGCCACGGAGTGACGCGGGGCGCGAAGTCGGCGCCGACGACATGCGAGAGCGGAATACGGCGGCGCGGCAGACCGATATGGCCGCAGCGCACCTCGAGGGAGTCCTCGTCGACCTTCACGGCGACGTGCACGAAGGCGAGCGTTCCGAAGAGGATGAGCAGCCCTGCCGCGATGCAACCGACGACGGACATGGCGAGCGCGGCGACGCCCCACGTCCACTCGGAGTCGACGGCCAGCACGATGCCGAGCGCGATGCAGGCGGCCCCACCGAGCGCCGGCAGCCACTGGACCCGATTGGTCGCACTCCCGGTCCAGACATCGGGGTGCGAGGCGTCTTCGCTCTGGGGGTGGTCCCTCATACCTAAGAGACTACTCAGGTTCCGCAGGGCGGGCACCAGCTTGCGGAACGTAACTGCTCCGGGTGGCGGGTGCGCGCACGGAAGGCGTTCGGGCGGTCACCGATGGTCAGCGTACGGGGCTGACCGCCTGCAGGAAGCGACCTTCCCCGTACGCCAGTGCGGTCTCGGACAGCGCGCCCTCGTGACCACTGAGGAGCACCGTGAGGGAGCCCTCGGCAGGGGCCTCCGTGTTCGGAGATGCGCCGATCCTGCGCAGCGCCTGGGCTGCGACCGCCCCGGCGGAGCCGTGCAGGACGAGCGGCGGGAGGCCTGGCTGCTGCACGGCCTCGCGGATGCGGTCGGCGACCAGCTCGTAATGGGTGCAGCCCAGGACGACGGCCCTTACATCGTGCGGGGTGCGGGCGGCGGCCGCGGCGATCGCGGCGTCGATGGCAGTCTGGTCCGCGTGCTCCACGGCGTCCGCGAGCCCGGGGCAGGCCACCTCGGTCACGGCCACGCCGTCCGCGAACTCGCGGATGAGCCCCCGCTGGTAGGGACTGCCGGTGGTGGCGGGCGTGGCCCAGATCGCGACGGGTCCGCCACCGGCCGCGGCCGGCTTGATCGCCGGGACCGTGCCGATGACGGGCACCTCTGGCTCCAGGCGGGCGCGCAGCGCGGGCAGGGCGCGCACGGAGGCGGTGTTGCAGGCGACGATCAGTGCGTCGGGCCGGTGCTCCGCGGCCGCCTCGGCGACGGCGAGGGCGCGCTCGGTCACGTCCTCGGGAGTGCGGGGTCCCCAGGGCATGCTGTCGGGGGCCGAGGAGAGGACGAGATCTGCGTCGGGACGCAGCCGACGCACCACGGCAGCAGCCGCGAGCAGCCCGATTCCGGAGTCCATGAGCGCGATCTTCACCCGGTCACCTTAGACGATCCGCCGCGACGGGCCGCCGGGGTGGGGCAGACTACGGAGCGTGAGTGCCATCGTGTGGACCGCTGTGGGATCACTGGCCGCCTGGCTGTGGCTACTGCTCGGCCAGGGCTTTTTCTGGCGTACGGATGTGCGATTGCCGCCGCGCCGGGAGCCGGACGACTGGCCGTCCGTGGGTGTCGTCGTACCGGCGCGGGACGAGGCCGGCGTCCTGCCCGAGAGTCTGCCTTCGCTCCTCGCGCAGGACTATCCGGGGCGGGCCGAGGTCTTCCTCGTCGACGACGGCAGTTCGGACGGCACCGGGGAACTGGCCCGTGAGCTCGCTCGCCGGCACGGCGGGCTGCCGCTCACCGTGGACTCGCCCGGGGAGCCACCCGCGGGCTGGACCGGCAAGCTCTGGGCCGTACGCCACGGAATCGGCCTGGCACGCGCGCGTGGACCCGAATATCTGCTGCTGACGGACGCGGACATCGCCCATGCTCCGGACAGCCTGCGGGAGCTGGTGGCCGCGGCGCGCACCGGCGGCTTCGACCTCGTCTCCCAGATGGCGCGGCTGCGCGTGGAGAGCGTGTGGGAGCGGCTCGTCGTGCCCGCCTTCGTCTACTTCTTCGCGCAGCTCTATCCCTTCCGCCGGATCGCCGTATGGGGCTCACGCACGGCGGCCGCGGCGGGCGGCTGCGTGCTGCTGCGCACGGACGCCGTCGAGCGGTCGCGGATCCCGGACGCCATCCGGCATGCCGTCATCGACGACGTGGCGCTCGCGAGGGTGGTCAAAGGCAACGGGGGCCACATCTGGCTGGGGCTGGCCGAACGGGTCGACAGCGTGCGCCCCTATCCGCGGCTGCACGACCTGTGGCGCATGGTCTCGCGCAGCGCGTACGCCCAGCTGCGGCACAACCCCCTGCTGCTGCTCGGTACGGTCCTCGGCCTCGCCGTGGTCTATCTGGTGCCGCCGGTCGCGCTCTTCGCGGGCCTCGCCATGGGGAGTGCGGGGGCCGCGGTGGCCGGGGGGCTCGCGTGGCTGCTGATGACGGCGACGTATCTGCCGATGCTGCGCTACTACCGGCAGCCGCCGTGGCTCGCTCCGTTGCTGCCGGTCACCGCGTTCATGTACCTCCTCATGACGGTCGATTCCGCGGTGCAGCACTACAGGGGACGTGGCTCGGCCTGGAAGGGCCGCACCTACGCGCGCCCGAACCCCGTCGTCGACGAGCGCTGACCGCTCACTTCCTGCCGGGGGTCCAGTTCATGCCCCAACCGTAGGCGTGGTCGACGGTGCGCTGCGGGCTCACGCCGCGCTCGGGGATCAGATAGCGGGCCTCTCGCTGGACGATCAGGTCGCCGCCGTTGCTGGTGATGAGCGCGAGGGCGCAGACGGTCGAGGGCACCGTGCACTCGTCGAGCGAGAAGTCGACCGGTGCGCCGTCGCGCGGCTGGAGGGTGACCGTGGCGTGCAGGTCGGCGAACGAGCGCGCCCCTTCGTAGATGGTCACGAAGATGAGGATGCGCCGGAAGCTCTGCTTGTGGTCGAGGTTGATGGTGAGGTTCTCGCCGCTCGCCACGGATCCGGTGCGGTCGTCCCCGTCGAGGTGGATGTACGGCGGCTGGTGCAGCGCCCCGAAGGCGTTGCCGAGCGCCTGGACGACTCCCTTGCGGCCGTCGGACAGCTCGTACAGGGCGCAGAGGTCGAGGTCGAGATCCGCGTGTGTCGCAAGGGCCCGGCCCCGCTTGCTGCCCCACCCCGAGAACTGCTTGCGCGTCTGCCAGTTGAGGTTGACCCTCATGGCACCCGACGTGCCGCCCTGCTTGGCAAGCGAGACCGAGGGAGCCTCCTTGGTGAGGGTGACCTTGGAGAGGCGTACCGGCGCCGGAGGAGGCGTGGGCGGCGTCGCGTGCTGCGGCTCGTCCACGGTGATGCCGTAGTCCGTCGCGAGCCCTTCCAGCCCGCTGCTGTACCCCTGTCCGACGGCGCGGAACTTCCAGGCACGCTGGCGACGGTAGAACTCGCCCAGCACGAAGGCGGTCTCGACGGTCGCGTCCTCGCTGTCGAAGCGCACGACCTCGGTGCCCTGCCGCGCGTCGAGCACCCGGATGTACAGACCGGGCACCTGCCCGAAGGTGCCGCCGTCCGCGGACGCGGCCAGCACCACGGTCTCGATCGCGGGCTCCACGCGCGCGAGGTCGACGAGCAGTGTGTCGGTCACCTGGCCGCCCGCGTCCCGCTTGCCCTCGTGCCGCACGGCGCCGGAGGAGTGCGCCGGCTGGTTGTAGAAGACGAAGTCGCTGTCGGAACGCACCCTCCCGGACACCAGCAACAGCGCCGAGGCGTCCGCGTCGGGCACTCCACGTCCCGAACGCCAGCCCATTTCGACGCGCAGCCCGCCCGTCGGCACCGGCACATTCGAACCTTTAGGCATTGACATGTCTGCCCCCATCACGTGTCACCGCATCAGACCGTGCCGCGGGTCGTCCCTCGATCCCGTTCTTGACAAAGCTATTCCCCCTGGCGATGAACTCCCATGGCCGACCCCGGAAGACCGCTCGTCAACCGCCGGTAACCCCCTGGGAACTCGGCCTTTACACGATCTGAACGCGGTTTGACGCCCTTTTTTGCCGAGTTCGCTCGCATTGGGGATCCCGCGTCACTGCCGACACGGAAAACAACCCTCTTATCGGTCTCCCCAACCAGCACATCGTGGGCTTAACTTATGTGCCATGACCTCCCCCCGCTCCACCTATGGCGGCGGTTACTACTCCGCGCCGTCCTTCCCGGACACCCCGATCTACGATTCCCTCGTCGCCGAGCGGGGCACTCCCCAGATCGCCCCGATCCGCGTTCCCGCCGCCTACGACACGGGCAGCAGCTATCTGCCCGCGCTCCCGTCGGCGCTTCCCGCCCTGCCTGCCGGGCCCTCCCAACAGGCACCCGCGTACGGCTACCCGCAGGCCCAGCAGCCCGCACCGCTGCAGCAGGCGCCCGCGCCCTACATCCCGCAGCAGACCGCCGGCCCGCGCGGCTTCCCGGGTGTCCAGCAGCAGCAGCAGCAGCCGCAGCGCCCGATGGCGGCCGGCACGGGCTACGAGGCGATGCGCCCCGCGGCTCCCCGCCCCACCCCGGCTCCCTACCAGGATCCGTACAACGGTCAGCAGTACCGCGGCTACTGAGGCGTTCACACCGGTTTGTCGGTGTCTGCTGGCACGATGGCGTCATGGGGAACGCGGAACTGCACTCGATTCATGTCCATCCGGTCAAGGCGTTCCGGGGCCAGTCGCCCCGGGAAGCCGTCGTGGAGCCCTGGGGGCTGGCCGGAGACCGACGCTGGGTACTGATCGACGACGGGGGAAAGGTCGTCACCCAGCGCCAGCAACCACGCCTGGCACTGGCCGCCGCCGAGCTGTTGCCCGGCGGCGGCGTACGTCTGTCCGCTCCCGGCCGTGAGCCGGTGACCGTGCCCGTGCCCGTGCCGGAGCCGATCGGCACCACGACGCTGGACGTTTTCGGCGACAAGGTGGAAGGCGTCCTCGCCGACGGCACCGCACACGCATGGTGCAGCGACTATCTGGGGGCCCAGGTGCGCCTCGTCCACATGGACGATCCCGCCACCCGCAGACCGGTGAACCCCGCGTACGCGCGCCCGGGCGAGACCGTCAGCTTCGCCGACGGCTATCCGCTGCTGCTCACCACGCTCGCCTCGCTGGACGCGCTCAACTCCTGGATCGCTCAAGGTGATCGCGCGCATGAGGGCCCCCTCCCGATGAACCGCTTCCGGCCGAACGTGGTGGTGGCGGGCACGGCCGCCTGGGCCGAGGACGACTGGACCCGGATCGCCATCGGCGAGGTCTCCTTCCGGGTCGCCAAGATGTGCGGCCGCTGTGTCGTGACCACCACCGACCAGGGCACCGCCGAGCGCGGCAAGGAGCCCCTGCACACCCTCGGCCGCCACCGCCGCTTCGGTTCCAAGCTGATCTTCGGGCAGAACCTGGTTCCGCAGTCCCCCGGCACGGTGCGGATCGGCGATCCGGTCACGGTCCTCGGATAACCCGCGGGATCGGGGCCCTGCAGTCCGTGTGATCCCCTTGCGCGAATGGGCCCGCCCGCGGGGAACCCGGCCCCCTGGCACGGTCGTTGGGACTGTGTGAGAAGTTCATGAAAGGCCCCTCGGGAGGGTGATTTCGCTCTCTCTTCCCCGGGCTCGCGCGTGAACGGCTCCGCCGGGGGTTATCACGGACGCGGAAGGGGGTGCGGACGGTGCGCGCTATCGGCGGACTCTGGCGCTGGCGGCACAATCCGCTGCGTCGCACGACCGATCTGGTCGAGGCCTGGCTGGCCCTGCTGGCCGTCCTGCTGATCCTCGTCGTCGCGCCCCTGATCGGCGTCGTCACCGGAGCGGTGGCCGAGGACGCGCTCCAGCAGTCCGTCCGGGACCAGCGCCAGGCCCGTCACGAGGTGACGGCCACCGTGGTCAAGAAGGTGGGCCAGGCACCGCTGGACCCCGATCCCGAGGCCTCGTCGGCGCGGAGCCCGCACACCCGCGTGCTCGCCGACTGGACCGCACCGGACGGCTCCACGCATCACGGCAAGGTGATGGCGGCCCTCAAGTCCCCGCATCCCGGCGACCACTTCGCCCTCTGGACCGATCAACACGGCGCGATAGTCGGCCGCCCGCTGGACCCGGCCACCGCGACGACGCACGCCGTGCTGGCGGGGTTCGGCGCGGCCCTCATGACCGCGGGGCTCCTGGAAGGCAGTCGGCGTCTGATCGTCTGGCGCATGGTCCGTCGCCGGTACGCCCGTTGGGATCAGGCATGGGACAAGGCAGGCCCGGACTGGGGCAGGACCGGCACCGGCAGCTGACCGCCTTCCGGCTCCGGTCAACCAGCCGTCCCCACGCACGCTACGGTGGACCGGCCGAACTCTTCGGCACCGTCGTGAGAGGCTGTCCGTGATCCCGACGGGCTTTCACGACGGCCTCGCAGGACCCGCGTACGACGAGGTGGGGGCACAACAGCGCCATGGCACAGGGCACGGTCCAGGTGACGCACACCGGCACCTCGCGGTGGCGGCGCCGCACGGGTGAGTACGCATCGCTGGCCGCCGCCCTGGAGGCGGCGAGCGACGGCGATGTGCTCACCGTCGCTCCCGGCACCTACCGGGAGAACCTCGTGGTCCAGAGCGCGGTGACGCTGCGCGGTCCCGAGGGCTCCCCCGGCTCCGTGCGCATCGCGCCGGTGGACGGAGTGCCGTTGACCCTGCGCGCCTCCGCCGTGGTCCAGGACCTGCATGTGGAGGGCCAGGACTCGGCCGCGCCCGCACTGCTCGTCGAGGACGGCACGCCGGAGTTGCTGGACCTACGCATCGTCACGCGGTCCGCGGCCGGGATCGAGGTGCGCGGCGGCGCGCGCCCGACCGTGCGCCGCTGCACGGTCGACAATCCGGCCGGCGTCGGCATCGCCGTACTGGACGGCGCCGGCGGTGTGTTCGAGGAGTGCGAAGTCGTCGCGGCCGGGCAGTCGGGCGTCGCGGTCCGCGGCGGCGGCCATCCCCGTCTGGAGCGTTGCCGGGTGCACCACGCCTCCGGCGCGGGCCTGTCCGCGATGGGCGAGAACTCGTCGCTGGAAGCGGTCGGCTGCGAGGTGTACGAGATCAAGGGCTCCGGGGTGCAGATCACCGCGCGAGCCACGGCTCATCTCACCGACTGCGATGTGCACCGTACGACCGCGGACGGCGTCACGCTGGACACGGACGCCGTGCTCACGCTCGCCGACTGCCGCATCCACGACATCCCGGAGAACGCGGTCGACCTGCGCTCCCGCTCGGTCCTCACCCTGACCCGCACGAGCGTGCGGCAGTTCGGGCGCAACGGCCTGTCGGTCTGGGACCCGGGCACCCGCGTGGACGCCAACCAGTGCGAGATCTTCGACAGCACGGGCGACTACCCCGCGGTCTGGGTCAGCGACGGCGCGACCGCGGTGCTGGAGTCGTGCCGGGTGCACGACGTGCCGGACGCCCTCTTCGTCCTCGACCGCGGTTCACGCGTGGACGTCGTCGACAGCGACCTCTCCCAGGTGCGGAACACGGCTGTCTCGGTGAGCGACGGCGCGACCGCGCAGCTCGACGACTGCCGCATCCGGGACGCCGCGACCGGCGCCTGGTTCCGCGACCACGGCAGCGGCGGAACGCTGTCCGGCTGCACCGTCGACGGCACGCAGACCGGCGTGATCGTCACCAAGGGCGCCGACCCCACCATCGAGCGCTGCACGGTCGACTCGCCCGCGGAGGCGGGCTTCTACGTCTCGGCGGGTGGCCGCGGCACCTTCCACCACTGCCGGGTGACGGGCAGCGGGGGCTACGGCTTCCATGTCATCGACGGCTGCCGGGCGACGCTGAAGAAGTGCCGTACGGAGCGATGCTCGCGCGGGGGTTACGAGTTCGCCGACGGCAGCAGTGCGCCCGGCGCGGGGCAGGGTCCCCTGGTCGAGGACTGCACGAGCGACGAGAGCACCGGCCTGCGGCCCCCGGCGCACGAGACGGCCGTACAGACGTCGAGCCCCTCCTCGAGCCTGCTGGGCGCGGTCCCCGGCCAGCGCAGCACCGAGCAGGAGCCGCTCGTCACCGCCCCCGAGCCCGAAGAGCCGGCCCGCCCGTCGAAGGCCGTCCTCGGTGAACTCGACGCGCTGGTGGGCCTGGAGAGCGTCAAGCGCGAGGTGCGAGCCCTCACCGACATGATCGAGGTGGGCCGCCGCAGGCAGCAAGCAGGGCTCAAGGCGGCGTCCGCCCGGCGTCATCTGGTCTTCACGGGTTCTCCCGGCACCGGCAAGACGACGGTCGCCCGGCTGTACGGCGAGATCCTCGCCTCGCTCGGCGTCCTGGAGAAGGGCCATCTCGTCGAGGTGTCCCGGGTGGATCTGGTCGGCGAGCACATCGGGTCCACGGCCATCCGCACCCAGGAGGCGTTCGACCGGGCCCGCGGCGGTGTGCTGTTCATCGACGAGGCGTACGCGCTGTCGCCGGAGGACTCGGGCCGCGACTTCGGCCGCGAGGCCATCGACACCCTCGTGAAGCTGATGGAGGACCACCGGGAGGCGGTCGTGGTGATCGTCGCGGGCTACACGGCCGAGATGGAGCGGTTCCTCACGGTCAACCCCGGTGTGGCGTCCCGCTTCTCACGGACCATCACCTTCAGCGACTACCTCCCCGAGGAACTGCTGCGGATCGTGGAGCAGCAGGCCGAGGAGCACGAGTACAACCTGGCGCCCGGCGCGTCCGAGGCGCTGCTGAAGTACTTCACGGCCATCCCCAAGGGGCCGGCGTTCGGCAACGGCCGCACCGCGCGGCAGACCTTCGAGGCGATGGTCGAGCGGCACGCGGGGCGGGTCGCCCAGCTCGACGAGCCGAGCACGGACGACCTCACCCTCCTCTACCCGGAGGATCTGCCGGAGCTGCCCTGAGGGGCGCCGTCGTCCTGCGCACGCGGGGCCGGGACGTCCGGTGCCAGCCGCGCCAGCAACCGTGCGCGCTCCTCGGCGAAGGCCGGGTCCGCCTGGTAGTCGGAGTGTCCGAGAATCGGCGAGGGCAGCGGGTGCTGTTCCGTGCGTCCATGGGCCAGCGGGTCCTTCAGGGGTTCATGGTCGACCTGGGGACCGCAGTCGCCGGGCAGCCGTACGGGGCCGCCGATGGGGTCGGTGAGGCGGAACAGGTTGCGCCAGCAGTCGACCTCGCGGTGCAGGGAGGTGAGGGCGGCCGGGCCGAAGTGGGCCGGGAACCAGCGTCCGTAGAGCCGTTCCAGCGGTGAGCCGTAGGTGAGCAGCGCGACCCGCTTGCGTACCTGCGTCGGCAACTGCCAGGCCGCGGCCGCCGCCAGCACACTGCCCTGGGAGTGGCCCGAGAGCACGAGCCGCCCGCCGGTGGCACGGGTCCAGGTGACCATGCGCCAGGTCAGGTCGGGCACGGCGCGCTCGGCGTAACAGGGCGGCGCGAAGGGGTGGGCGGCGCGCGGCCAGAAGGTGCCGACGTCCCAGAGGATGCCGATGGTCCGGCGGGCCGCGGGGTCCTTGTACGCGCGGCGCCCCCAGGTGACGAGCAGGATGAAGCCGAGGCCGATCAGCCAGGACCCGAGCGCCTGCGCGGTTTCGGCGGTGCCTTGGACGACGGCGTACGACCCTCGCGCGGCCTGGGCCGGAGTGTCCCCCGTCGTCAGGGCGCCCACCAGGGCCGCGGTGCCGAGGAGCAGGGTCACGGACGAGGTGATCCCGACCATGAGCGGCGCCCGGTCGGTGAGGGTGGCCATCGCGCGCGTGCTCGCGATGCGGCGGGTGCGTGCGGGGTCCTTGGGCTCTCCCTTGTAGTCGAGTTCGTCGTCGGTCTCGTAGTCGCGTTCCACCGAGCCCATCTCCCGGCTCCGCAGCTGCCAGGTGCGCCGGGCCAGCACGCCGCAGAGGCCGAGGAGCACGATGAGCGTCGGCGGGATCACGGACGCCTGCCAGGTCAGCAGGACGGGCGGGCCCGGCAGCGAGCCGCGGGTGCCGTCGAGCCAGTCGGCGACGCGCTGGGCCACCCCGCCGGACATCACTCCGCCCAGGGCGCAGGCCAGCATCGCGACAGCGGGTCCGCCCAGACCGCGCATGGCGGTGCGCGATTCGGGACGGGTGCGGTACAGCACGCGGGCCACCACGCCGAGCGCGATGACAAGCACACCCTGGACCAGGGCAAGGCCACCGAAGGTCATGTCGCCGGGCAGCCGCCCCTCCGATTGCCAACCGGGCCGCGACCATCCCGCGTACAGCAGAGTCAGGACGAGCAGGACGACCGAGCTCGTGGGCAGCCGTCGCACCAGGGCCGCGTCCAGTTCCCGGTCCAGCCGGTGCTCGCTGCGCCCGCGGCGGCAGACCACCCACAGCACAACGACCGCGCCCACGACGAGGGTCGCGTTCAGGAGCAGGCCGAGAATGTCGAGCACTGCCGGGTCCGCGGGCTCGCGGTCGTAGCGGGCCGCCGGGCCGCCGACCGCCGCGGTGACCGTCAGCAGAGCCGCGGCGGTGTGCGCGGCGCGCAGCCGGGCCACCAGGCGGCGCCCGTACCAGAAGCCGGGCCTGCCGAGCCCGGTGCGGCCGGTCTCCTCGTCGGGCTCAGCACTGCGGGACAGCGGCCGCTGGGACTCGTACGCGCTCCAGGTGCGGTGCGACAGGTACCACAGCAGGCCCGTGAGCCCCGCGGGCACCAGGCAGGCCAGGGCCAGTCTGCGGCCGGGCTGACTCCACCAGCCGTTGCCGGACACGTACGGCGAGAGGAAGCCCAGCCAGGAGTGTTCCTCTGCGCACGCGCGCGTGCCCGCGCACTGCCAGGCGGCCAGGTCGAGGGCGACCTCGCAGGCGGCCGCGACCAGCAGCACCGTCAGGGTGAGTCCGGCCAGGCGCACGAGCAGGCCGTACAGGCGCACCGTCCGCTGCCGGCCGCGGGTGGCGGGGCGCATCCAGTGGGCGAGGTTGACGACCATGAACGGCAGCAGCAACAGCCACAGGGCACGGGTGCCGTTGCCGGACGTGAGGTTGCACCACACGTAGGCCTCGGGCACCGGTTTGCCCCGGTAGTCCTCGGGGCGCCGCTCCGCATCGGCGTCGTCGAGGCGCCGGTGGACGGCCGCCGTGTCGTCGCCGCTGATCCGGACCGTCCGCGGATCGTCCAGCATCTCCTCGGGTGTGGTGCCGCCGACTCCATGGACCAGCAGTTCGAGGGCGGTATCGGCCTCTTCGGGCCGCTGCGCGGGGCCGCTGAGATCTCCCGCCGAGGCATGTTCCCGTGCACGCTCCACTGTTCTGCACTTCCCCCGTGCCGCGCGTATGGACTGTGTCCTGTGCAGGCACAAGGATCTCCGCTCAGGGGTGCCCGCACACCTGTGATCACGGAATCTCCCCGATACGCGTGACAGTGACGCAACGGTTGGGGCTCGGTGTGCGTACGGGGAGTGGCGCGACTGTCGGCGGCCCGTGCGAGGATGGGGCCTCCTCCAGACCTCGGACAAGGAGAATGTCCACGTGGGAGCGGGTGCGGACGGAGTGTCGGGTGGCGTGGGGCGAAAGGACCGGAGCGGACGTGAGTGAGAATCAGAACCTCCTCGCGGAGCAGCGCCGCGCACTGATCCTCGACGAGGTGCGGCGCCGGGGTGGCGTCCGGGTGAACGAGCTGACCCGCAAACTCGGTGTCTCCGACATGACGGTCCGTCGCGACCTCGATGCCCTCGCCCGTCAGGGCATGGTGGAGAAGGTGCACGGCGGCGCGGTGCCGGTGGTCGAGGCGAGCACGCACGAGCCGGGATTCGAGGCCAAGTCGGGGCTGGAGCTGACCGCCAAGGAGGACATCGCGCGCGCCGCCGCCGAGCTGGTCGCACCGGGCACGGCGATCGCGCTCTCGGGCGGTACGACGACATACGCACTGGCCCATCGGCTCCTGGACGTGCCGGACCTGACCGTGGTCACCAACTCGGTGCGCGTGGCCGACGTCTTCCACGCGGCGCAGCGTGTCGCCGGTCAGCGGCAGGGCGCGGCCACGGTCGTCCTGACGGGCGGAGTGCGCACCCCGTCCGACTCCCTGGTCGGCCCCGTGGCCGACCAGGCCATCGAATCGCTCCACTTCGACGTGCTGTTCCTGGGAGTGCACGGAATATCGGTCGAGGCGGGTCTGTCGACGCCGAACCTGGCGGAGGCCGAGACCAACCGGCGGCTGGTGCAGTCCGCGCGGCGTGTCGTCGTGGTAGCCGACCACACCAAGTGGGGCACGGTGGGCCTGAGTTCGTTCGCCGCGCTGGAGCAGGTCGACACCCTGGTCACCGACGCCGGGCTGCCGACCGCGGCCCGCGCGGAGATCTCCGAACACCTGAGGCGCCTGGTGGTCGCCGGTGAACCCGGGGACGATACAGACATCTGACGGTCCGCCAGCTATGGTGACGCTGCTCGTGCGGCACCCGTGTCGCGGACGCGTTCCGGTCATCGTCCGCTTCCGCCCTGTGCTCCGTTCCCACAAAGGGGTTCGTCCATGGCACACCGTCTGCGCCCACTGGGACTCGACTTCGCCGAGACCGCTCCCGTACGTCTGGTGTTCGCCCGCGAGGTGACCGCTCCGCCCGAGGCGGTCTTCCGGGCGCTGGCCGAGGATGTGCCCGGCTGGGCCTCGTGGTTCCCGGCGGTGACACTCGCCCGACCGACCGGGGACGGCACCGGGCGCGAGGTCCGGCTCAGGGGCGGCACGCGTTTCCAGGAGACGGTCCTCGCGGCGCAGGCTGCCGAGGTGTACGCGTACCGGGTGGACGTCTCGAACGCGCCCGGAGTCCGTGCCCTGGTCGAGGAGTGGCGGCTGACGCCGGCCGGGAAGGGCACCCGGATCCAGTGGACCTTCGCGGCGGACGGCTCAGCTCCATTCCGACTGGCCCTGAAACTGGGCCGGGCGGGCCTGGGCCGCGCCTTCCGCGACGCGGTCACGGCACTGGACCGACGGCTGGCGTCGACGCACGCGTGATGTCACCGTCCACGCGCGCGTGAACAACTGACCGTCAGTACCGTCAGTTCGGCCAGACGCCGGTCTCCAGCAGCGACGCGATCGCCGCCGTGTAGGGCGCGATGTCCAGCCCCTGTTCGGCCAGCCACCCGTCCGAGTAGTACTTGTCCAGATAGCGGTCCCCGGGGTCGCACAGCAGCGTCACCACGCTCCCCGTACGCCCCTCGGCCACCATCTCGGCGATGATCTTCAGGGCGCTCCACAGACCGGTGCCGGTCGAGCCGCCCGCCTTGCGGCCGATGGCCTGTTCCAGCGCCCGTACGGCCGCGACGCTCGCGGCGTCCGGCACCTTCATCATGCGGTCGATGGCGCCGGGCACGAAGCTGGGTTCCATGCGCGGCCTGCCGATGCCCTCGATGCGCGAGCCGCAGTCGCAGGTGACGTCCGGATCGCCGGTGGTCCAGCCCTCGAAGAAACACGAGTTCTCCGGGTCGGCGACGCAGACGCGGGTGTCGTACTGCATGTAGTGGACATAGCGCGCGAGGGTCGCCGAGGTGCCGCCGGTGCCTGCCGTGGCGACGATCCACGCGGGCTCCGGGAAACGCTCCAACTCCAACTGGCGGAAGATGGATTCGGCGATGTTGTTGTTGCCGCGCCAGTCCGTGGCCCGTTCCGCGTAGGTGAACTGGTCCATGTAGTGGCCGCCGGTCTCTACCGCGAGGGCGGCGGACTCCTCGTACATTCTGCGCGAGTCGTCCACGAAGTGGCACCGGCCGCCATGGAACTCGATCAGGCGGCATTTCTCGGCGCTCGTCGTGCGGGGCATGACCGCGATGAAGGGCACGCCGATGAGCTTCGCGAAGTAGGCCTCGGAGACGGCCGTCGAGCCACTGGACGCCTCGATCACCGGGCGGCCAGGCCGGATCCAGCCATTGCACAGGCCGTACAGGAACAGAGAGCGGGCGAGCCGATGCTTGAGGCTGCCGGTGGGGTGGGTCGACTCGTCCTTCAAGTACAGGTCGATGCCCCATTTCTCGGGCAGCGGGAAGCGCAGCAGATGCGTGTCGGCCGAGCGGTTGGCGTCGGCCTGGACCTTGCGGACGGCCTCTTTGAGCCAGGCCCGGTATTCCGCGTCACTGTGATCGACATCGAGGGTTTCACCGGTCCGGATCTGCTGAGGGGTGCTCACGCCGGGGCTCCTTACAGGTCGCGCCGACACCGGTTCAGAGGGTCGGACACCTCGATCATAGGCGCCTGCCACACGCTCCTCACCTGCATAAACACACCTTTGAGCACCTCAAAGGCACCCTGGAGCAGGGGTGTCCGAAGCGCTGGGGGCGCACCCGGGCGAGTGCTCCCGTCCCCGCCGTCACCTCGTCATGCGCACTGGTGCTCGCCGCTGCCTGCGGGCAGACTGCACCGAACGGACGCTGCCGGCGTCCGACCGCACCGCGCGGGACGACACTTTCCGGCGGGTGCACACTGGATCACGACTCACGCGGGATTGCGGGACACAGCACAGCCGCAGCGCACAAGGGGGCGGGGCATCATGGCGGAGCCGGAGTTCACGGCCACGGGCGTGCGGATCGGGAAGAGGCTGCGTTCGCTCACCCGGGCCGGGCAGGTCCGGATCAGCGACGGCAGGCTGCAGTTGCTCACGAGTTACGGCAGCGAGATCGACAGTGCGCCGGTGCAGGCGGTGCGCGCGTCGAAGCCCTGGTTCGCACCGGAGGACCGGGCGTCGGCGGACGTCAACGGCACGCGCTACTCACTCACGCTCGGCGAGCACGATCCCGCCCCCGGCAAACCAGGGCCGCCCTCGGCGCGCCGGTTCATAGAGGCGGTACGCAAGGCGGCGGGGCGCAGCGACTGAGGCGGCCGGCGCACGGCGGTCGGGGCGGTCGGGGCGGTCGGGGCGGTCGGCGCACGGTGGCTGAGGCAGTCGCGAAGACAGCTGAAGCGGTCGGCGCGCGGCGCAGCTCCATCAGCCGCCGCGCGACAGTCGAGGCAGCCGCCAAGACAGCCGAAGCGCTCGCCACACGACAGCTCAGTCGGTCGCCGCGCGACGGCCGAAGTGGGAGCCCACCGGATGCGGATCCCGCGACGATCCAAGCGGGAGCCACATCCGCCGACCGTGCCGCGAGTTGCGGGACCGCACCCCCTCAGTCACTCTGGTCTCACATCACCATCACTCTGGGTTCACCGGCGATAACGCTGCGAATCAGCCCGCCGGCACTACAGCAGGCGGCCGTTGCACTCAGCCACTCTGCTGGATCCGATCTCCGTCTTCTTCCGGACCTCAATTCGGGGAGTCGCAGCCGTGATCAGCCAGCCAAACAGGCATTGCACGGTGGAGCTCCAAGCCCTGCCGTCGCGGATCGGCCAGGTCCGCAGAATCGTCTCTGCACAATTGCGCTACTGGCATCTGGACCCCTTGATAGACCGTGCCGCGCTCGGAGTGACCGAGCTGTTGACCAACGTCCACCAGCACGCGCAGCCGGACAAGCTGTGCACCGTGGAGATCGAGCTGCTGCTCGATCGGCTCACGGTCTCGGTGCACGACCATGACCCCCGCCTGCCCGAAGTACAGGACGCGGACCCCACGGCCACCTGCGGACGTGGCCTCGCGATGGTCGCCGCGGTGAGCGAGAGCTGGGGAGTGCGACCGGACGGCGAGTCGGGCAAGACCGTGTGGTTCACCCTTCCGGCTTCCTCACCCGCGGTGGCGGCGCCCGTCCGTCCGCCGTACGGGACGGCTCGCGAGACCACGCTCCGGCACAGCGTCGACACCCTCGACGGGCGTAGGCCCGAACACGCTCCCGCCCGGTCGGCCGTTGTCGGCTGACCGGGCGGTGAGACCCACCTCGTACGTCCCTCGGTGGACCGGACCGTACGTACCCCGGTGGGTCACTCGGTGGCGATGGCGCGCAGCACGTCCAGGCGCGCCGCCCGGCGGGCCGGACGCAGGCCTGCGAAGGCTCCGGCCGCGAGCCCCACCAACGCCACCACGCCGAGCCGCACGGGCGGCACCGCGAAGGCGAAGGCGCTGGCCGACGCGCCGTCCGAGGCCTCGACAAGCACCCAGCCGAGGAAGCCGCCGAGGACGAGTCCGCCTGCCGTACCGAAGGCGGCGACGAGCACCGACTCCCAGCGGACCATGGCGCGCAACTGCGCCCGGGTCTGTCCGACGGCCCGCAGCAGACCGAGTTCACGGGTCCGCTCGTGGATCGCGAGGGTGAGCGTGTTGGCGATGCCGAGCAAGGCGATGAGCACCGCGAGCGCGAGCAGCGCGTAGACCAGGGTCAGCATCATGTCGATGCCACCGGCCGAGGACTGCGCGTACTCCTCACGGGTCTGTACCTCGGGATTGCCGTACCGCTCCGCGACCTTCTTGACCGCGGCCTTGCCGTCGGCCGTGCTCACGCCGTCCTTGAAGGAGACGGCGATGACGCTGTCGGAGTCCTGGGTGCGGTGCGGGGCCCAGGCGGCGCGCGTGATGACGTAGTCACCCGCGAGTTCCGACCGGCCGTAGACCGCGCGGACGGTGAACGTCTCCTTCTTGCCTTCGGTGAAGGCGAGTTGGGCGGTGTCGCCGACCTTGAGGTGCTGCTCATCGGCCTCGCTCTTGGTGAGGGCGATGCCGTCGGTGCCCAGGTCGTCGAGCGAGCCGTGTATGTCGCCCAGGTCGAAGACCTTGCCGAGGGTTACCGGGTCGGTGACGGTCAACGCGCGTCCTTTGCCGTCGACTTCGGCGACGCCGCGGCCCAGGCCGACGGCGTTTTCGACCGTGGGCTGTTCGGCGATCGCGGGGGCGAGCTTCGGGCTCAGCCCGCTGCCGCCCGCACCGAACGACGGGGTGCTGACTGCGACGTCGCCCGCGAAGGACCGGGAGACCGTCTGGTCCATGGTGGCCTTCAGCGACGCGCCGAAGACGGTGAACAGCGAGACGACCGCGACGCCGATCATCAGGGCGCTCGCGGTGGCGGCGGTCCGCTTCGGGCTGCGCAGCGCGTTGCGCCGGGCGAGTCCGCCCGTGACGCCGCGCAGTCTGTCGAGGGGAATGCCGAGGACGCGTACGGCGGTCGAGGACGCGACGGGCCCGAGGACCACGAAGGCGGCGAGGGCCAGCACGGCGCCGAGGCCCGCGAGCCACAGGGACGGATTCACCAGTACCCCGGCCAGGGTGATCCCGAGCGCCAGTGCGGCCAGGCCGACACCCGCGACCGCCCGTCCCCGTGAGGCACCGGACTGGTCGACGGCCGTCTCCCGCAGCGCGGCCAGCGGTGCGGTACGTCCGGCGCGTACGGCGGGCAGCAGCGCGGAGCCGAGACAGACCACGACGCCGACCGCGAGCGGCAGCACCATGGACACGCCGCCGATCACCAAGGCGCCGTCGGGGAAGGGGAATCCGATGGCCGGGAACAGTGCCTGCAGTCCGGCCGCGATGCCGATGCCGCCCGCGAGCCCCGCGGCCGACGCGGTCACGGCGACGACGCTCGCCTCGACGAGCGCCGAGACGGTGACCTGACGGCGCGAGGCGCCGAGCGCGCGCAACAGGGCGTTCTCGCGGGTGCGTTGGGCTACGACGATCGCGAAGGTGTTGTGGATGGAGAAGGTCGCGACGAGCAGCGCGATACCGGAGAACACCAGCAGGAGAGTGGTGAAGACGGTCAGGAACTGGCTGGAGATCATGTCGGTGTTCTCCTGCGCCGACTCCTGGCCGGTGATCGCCTCGACTCCCCCGGGCAGGACGGGAGTCAGGTCGGAGACGAGTTGCTGCTGACTGACGCCGGGACCTGCCCGCACCCGGATGCTCGCGGCCTCGCCGGGCTTCGCGGTGAGGTACTTCTCGGCGTCGGCCCGCGTCATTCCGGTGAACGTCACCTGCGCCATGCCATCCTCGCCGCCGAAGGTCGCGAGACCCACGATCGTCACCTCGACGGGGTCGGGCGTGCGCAGCGTCGTCGTGTCGCCGATCCTGAGTCCGCCCTTCTTCGCGGCGCCCCGGTTGACAACGACTTCGCCGGAGTTCGACGGGGTGCGCCCTTCGGCGAGTCGGTAGGCGCTGAGCTCGGGGTCGTCGATCCAGTTGCCGGCGAGGGTGGGTGGGCCCTGACCGCCGATGGGCTTGCCGTGGGACCCGACGAGCTGGCCGGCGCCCTGGATGTCGGGCACGGCGGCCGCGACACCGGGGGTCCGCTCGATGGTCTTCACGAGGTCGGTGTCGACGGGCGCGCGTACGCCCTCGCTCTCGCCGGGCGTCGTGATGGCGTCGGCGCTGCGGACGACGGCGTCCGTACCGCTCGTCGCGTTACCGAACATCGAGTCGAAGCTCGCCCGCAGTGTGTCGCCCATGACCAGCGTTCCGGCCAGGAAGGCGACACCGAGGAGCACCGCCAGGAACGTACCGGCGAAGCGTCGTTTGTGGGCGCGCAGGGACGAAAGGCTGATGCGCAAGGAGGCGTTCATGACGGGACCGCCGTTCCGTCGAAGGCCTTCATCCGGTCGAGGACCTTGTCGGCCGTCGGGGATTCCATCCGGTCCACGAGGCGTCCGTCGGCGAGGAAGACGACCTCGTCCGCGTGCGCGGCGGCGACCGGATCGTGCGTGACCATGACGACCGTGCGGTCCATCCGGCGCACCGCCCGGCCGAGGAGGCCCAGCACCTCCTCGCCGGAGCGGGAGTCGAGGTTGCCGGTGGGCTCGTCGGCGAAGACGACGTCGGGCTGTCCGGCGAACGCCCGTGCCACGGCGACGCGTTGCTGCTGTCCGCCGGAGAGCTCGCTGGGGCGGTGGTGGAGCCGGTCGCGCAGGCCGACGACGTCGACGAGCGCGTCGACCCATTCGCGCGACCCCTTGGCCCCGGCCAGGTCCAGCGGCAGGGTGATGTTCTCCGCGACGGTCAGCGTCGGGACCAGGTTGAACGCCTGGAAGACGAAGCCGACGCGGTCGCGGCGCAGCAGGGTGAGGCGACGGTCGTCGAGCGTGCCCAGCTCGGTCTCTCCGATGAAGGCGGCGCCCGAGGTGAGCGTGTCCAGCCCGGCCGCGCAGTGCATCAGGGTGGACTTGCCGGAGCCCGAGGGGCCCATGATCGCGGTGAAGCGCCCGGCCGGAAACCCGACACTCACCCCGTCCAGGGCCCGCACGGCGGTGTCGCCGGAGCCGTACACCTTGACGGCGTCGGCGACGCCCGCGGCATGACGCGTCGTGACGCTCATGCCGTGCCTCCCTTGCCCGTACGCCCGAACTGCTCGTCCAGGACGGAGAGTCGGCGCCAGTACTCGTCCTCGTCGATCTCGCCGGAGGCGAAGCGGCGGCCGAGCACGGCGATGGGTGAGTCACCGGTCGGACGGGAGTCGCCCTGGGGGCCGAAGTCGCCCGTCGCGCGCCACGGTCCGCGGCGACCGCGCCAGACGGTGCGGCGCAGGAAGGTCACTCCGCCGATCACCACGGCCGCCCAGATCAGCGGGAGGAAGAGGATCCACGGGCCGGGCCCGCCGTCCCAGTTCGCCAGGGTCTGCATCTCGAGTCATCTCCTCGGTGGGATGTGTTGCGATGCCTCGAGACTGGCTCCGGGAGGGGGTTCGAGTCGTCGTACGGCCAGCGGCACCCCGCGTACCTCCGTGGGAGTACACGGGGTGCCCTCCCCTGCTTCCTGAGAGCCTCGATTTCTGTACCTACTAGTATGTACAGTGGCGTCATGAGCACTCCGGAGCGGTTGATCGAGTCCACGCGTGAGCTGCTGTGGGAGCGCGGTTACGTGGGCACCA
This sequence comes from Streptomyces sp. SD15, assembly GCF_054462255.1. Classification (NCBI taxonomy): domain Bacteria; kingdom Bacillati; phylum Actinomycetota; class Actinomycetes; order Kitasatosporales; family Streptomycetaceae; genus Streptomyces; species Streptomyces sp. SD15. Next base: position 26,989 of record NZ_JBTLMO010000077.1, read on the forward strand.
GCCCCAAGGCGATCCAGCAGCACGCGGGCGCGGGGCAGGGAAGCATGTACCACCACTTCAAGGGCAAGCCCGATCTCGCCCTGGCCGCGATTCGCCGCACCGCCGAGGAGATGCGGGCTACCGCCGAGGGCGTACTGAGCGCACCAGGATCGCCGTACGAGCGCATCGAGGCGTATCTGCGCCGCGAGCGTGACGTGCTGCGCGGCTGCCCCGTCGGGCGGCTGACGATGGACCCGGACGTGGTTGCCGCCGAGGAGCTGCGCGCGCCGGTCGACGAGACGCTCGACTGGCTGCGGGAGCGGCTTGCCGGGATCGTCGAGGAGGGCAAGGAGCAGGGGCAGTTCGGGCCCATGCTCGACGCCGAGGAGATCGCCGCGACGATCGTCGCCACCGTCCAGGGCGGCTATGTACTGGCGCGGGCGTCGGGCTCACCGGCCGCGTTCGACACGGCGGTGCGCGGACTGCTCTCCCTTCTCTCCCCTGTTCGCTGAAGAAGGAGAACACCGCGATGCACGCCATGCAGTACGAGCTCACTCTCCCCGCCGACTACGACATGGACATCATCCGCGACCGCGTCTCCCGCGTCGGGCACCTGCTCGACGACCGGGCGGGGCTCGGGTTCAAGACCTACTTGATGCGCGAGCGCGGGGTGGACGGCTCGCCGGTCAACCAGTACGCGCCGTTCTACCTGTGGAACACCGCGGAGGGCATGAACTCCTTCCTCTGGGGCGGTGCGTTCCAGGGGCTGGTCGCCGACTTCGGGCGACCGGTGATCCAGCACTGGACGGGTCTCGCGTACGAGGAGGGCGGCGCCGCAGGCTCCCCCGCCGAGGTCGCGGTACGGCGCCGACAGGCCGTACCCGAGGGTGTGGAGCTGTCCGAAGTGATGCGGGAGGCAGTGCGCGAGGCCGGGCGGCTGGCCGCGCTGGACGGCGCGGTCTGCGCGGCCGCCGCCGTCGACCCGCGCCATTGGGAGCTGGTCCACTTCTCCGTCTGGAACCACGACTCCCCCAAGGCGTCGGGTGAGGTTTTCCAGGTGCTGCACATGTCGGCACCGGAGCGCGGCCGACTGCCGCGGGGCCGGCAGTGGTGAGCTCGGTCCGTACGGTCCTCGGAGACCTGCTCCCCCGCACCCTTGGGGTGTGCGATTCCCACGACCACCTCTTCTTCGGCAGCCCCCTGCTCCCCGGCCAGGAACTGCGCGACGCGTCCGGCGCGAGGGCCGAACTGGCCGCGTTCCGTGAGCGGGGCGGCGGGAGCGTGGTGCAGTGGACGCCGTACGGACTGGGCCGGCGCGCCGCGGACCTGCCGTCGATCTCCCGTGACACGGGTGTCCATGTGGTCGCCGCGACGGGCCTGCACCAGGCGGCGCGCTACCCGGCGGATTCGCTGACCGAGCTGCGCGGCAGGCTCACCGACGTGTTCGTGGCCGAGCTGACGGAGGGCATCGGCACGTCCGGGGTCCGGGCCGGACTCATCAAGGTCGCGGGTGGCTTCCACGCCCTCGATGACCTGCCCGCCGCGCTGATCCGTGCGAGCTTCGAGCTGCTCGCCGAGAGCGGTCCGGCGGACTTCTCCTGGCCAAGGTCGCGCGCCGCCTCGGCATCAGCACCGCGGCGCCCTACCGGCACTTCAGCGACCGGAGCCATCTCCTGGCCGCCGTCGCCGCGGCCGCCGCGCGTGAACTCACGGACGCCGTCCGTGCCGTCGCGCTGGACGCGGGTCCTGCTCCGGTGGACCGGTTCGCCGCGGCCGGCGGAGCCTATGTGCGGTTCGCGGTCGAGCGCGGGGCGGGGTTCGGCATCATCTACGCACCGGAACTGGAGGACCTGCGGGACGAGTCGCTGGCCGACGCCGGGCGCGCGCTCATGGACCTGTTGACCGAGCTGGCCGTGGAGGCAGGTGCGTCCTCCCCGCAGGACGCACTGCGACTCGCCGGGCGCCTCGTCGCGCTGGCCCACGGCTACGCGACGCTGCTCCGGGACGGCTTCTACACCCGGGGCACTGGAGGCACCCGATACAGCCTTGACGACATCGCCGCACGAGCCGTTCAGGCCGCGCGCGAGCCGGCCGCCGCTTCCTCACCCCGCGAGTGAACCATCAGGCGCGAACCTTCAGGCGCGGCCCATCAGGCGTGAGCCATTGCCGCCGGCGGATCGTCCAGCACCGGCTGCCACGCCAACTCGGCCGCCCCGACCAGGCTGTTGTGGTCCAGCGTGCAGGCGAGGATCGGCACGCCCCCGCTCTGCCCCCACAGGCTGCGGTCGGCGACGACGGCACGCAGCCGGTCCGGGTTCGCGTCGAGCAGGGTGCGGTGCAACCCGCCGAGGATGATCCGGTCCGGGTTGAGGATGTTGACCAGTCCGGCAAGGCCGAGGCCCAGCCGGTCGATCAGGGCCTCGGTGGCCGTACGGACGGACGGGTCGGCGTACTGGCCGCGGATCAGGTCGTTGGCCTGCTGGAGCAGCGACACCTCGGGGCCGGGCGCGCGGCCCGCCGCGATGAGGAAGGCCAGCGGATCCGCCTCGACGTCGAGACAGCCACGGCTGCCGCAGTAGCAGGGGCGGCCCTCGGGGTTGACCGTGAGGTGTCCGACTTCGAGGGCGAGGCCCGAACTGCCCGTGTGCAGCCGCCCGTCGAGCACCAGCGCGCCACCGACGCCCCGGTGTCCGGTGGCCACGCAGAGCAGGTCGCGGGCGCCGCGTCCCGCGCCGTGCCGATGTTCGGCGAGCGCGGCCAGGTTGACGTCGTTGGCGGCGAACGCGGGTCCGTGGATTCCGGCCGCGCGCACCTTCTCGGCGAAGATCTGGCGGACCGGAGAGCCCGCCGGCCATGCCAGGTGCAGCGGATTGAGCGCGAGCCCTTCCGGCTCCGCGACGGCGGACGGCACGGCGAGTCCGGCGCCCACACAGCGCCGCCCGGTCGCGCGGAGCAGCTCGGCGCCGGCCTCCACGACCGAACCGAGCACCTTCGCCGGATCGGCGTCGACGGTCTCGCAGCCGGGCGCGGTCGCGACGATCCGGCCGCCGAGCCCGACCAGCGCGGCGCGGAACCCGTCGGCGTGCACCTGCGCGGCGAGCGCGACCGGCCCGTCCTCGGCGACTTCGAGGCGGTGCGAGGGCCGCCCCTGCGAACCGGCCGCCGCGCCGGGCCGTGCGTCGACCCGGATCAGCCCCAGCGCCTCCAGCTCCGCGGCCACCGCGCCCGCGGTCGCCCGAGTGACCCCCAGTTCGGCGGTGAGAACGGCACGCGTCGGCGCACGTCCGGTGTGCACGAGCTCCAGCGCGGGTCCGAGCGCCCCGCGCCCCCGGTCCAGCCGCGTCCGCGTGTTCCCTTCCCCCGCCGCCCGGGGGCCCGCCTTGCCGTTCATGTGGGCGAGTCTCCCATGATCCGCTCGTGCGGTGCCCCCTTCGAGCGGCCGAAAACCGCGCGCTCGCGCAGCGGTCGACAGGGCCTAGGTGTATTGACCCGCAGGGTTGTTGACGCGGCTGATCGGGGGCTGGCCTTCGAGTGCGGTGTGGCAGCGATGGT
>NZ_JBTLMO010000078.1:0-30169 GCF_054462255.1 Streptomyces sp. SD15
ACCGCGTCCAGGGCGGCCCGGAGCGGATCAGCTTCGGCGGCGCCGGTCACAGCGGGCAGGGCCATGTGCGGCTGCGAGCGGCGGGTCAGTGCTCGTCGGCTGGGCGGTGCCGGGGCTCGCAAGCACTCGCGGTGAGCGGCGCCGCAGGTCTCCACGGCCCGGCCGAGGCCCCGCCACAGGTGTCATCGCGAAGGCACTTGGCTGCCACGACAAGACCGCCACCCGGCTGGTCACCGAAGCCGGCGGAGCCTGGAGCCGATGCGCGCCCGGCGACGCACGATGACACCCGGAGCCATCGGGAAGAGCACGAGGAGCATCCCAGTCGGCTGCGCTACACATCCTGGCTGCCCGATGCTCCTGTCGAGCAAGCCCAGAGCTGAACACAGGGAGATGGAGAGGGTCATCCATACGACGAACGCCCCACCGCCGCAGAGCACTGCGCGTGGCACGCTTCCGTCCGCTGCCCAAGACAGCACACCAGCGATGACTGCGACTAGCAGAGACAGGACAGTTGCCAGGGCGACGAGCAAGAGGCGCGTCGAAGGTCCGGAAATCAACGGCCGACATCCTTCTGTGAGGGTGGCCGTTCCGAGACACGCCGTCTCAGCCCGACCACCGAAGCACGATGGTTGGCTGAGACGGTGTAACCCCTGGGGAGCGGCGGACCGTTACAGGTCCGCGCAGCCGCGAGGTCACGCCCTCAATCAGTTCTCGGATGATAAGCGACTCCAGCAGAGCACGCCAGAGAGCGCGGTCAGAGAGCAAGGCCATCGGCCATCGCTCAGGGTGACCGCAGGGGTGATCCTGGCAGGAATTCGAGACACCTCAGCATGCGGCCTCACCAGTCCCGAAGGTCAGGTTCCCCGCCGTCGTGGCTGGCGCCCCAAGCAGGCAGCAACAGGGAGCTGAGTGAGCAGTCGCTGTACGTGCTTGACGACCCCTCGGATGTGAGGCATGTGTGGGAAGTCGGCACTTACCTCACATGCCTCATGCTTCGCCGCGACCACAGATAACCAGGGCGTCCCCAGTCGGTGAACAGACTCACGCTGTACGCCGCCGCGACAGTCTCGAAGTCCAGTCCCTCCAGGGCGAGTTCGGTGAAGACGTGCTGGCTCACCTCGAAGTCCGTCTCCAGTTCCAGGGTGAGCGCGGTGACGACGCCAAGGGCGCCCAGCGAGGTCATGCCGAGGCCCTGCCCCAGTGGGTGGCCGGACCGCGCGAGACGGCCGCCGGCCCGCGTGGTCAGGCGGTCAGTTCCTTCTGGGCTGGCGCCGCGGCAGGGGTGTGGCGGATGTACCACTCGGTGGAGAACAGCCGCTCCCGGGCATCCTGCGGAAGGCCGGCGATCAGGCCGGGTACGGCTCCCCGCCGCACCTCGGTGCGATGAGCCAGTACGGCGGCGATCTTCTGTTCCATCCAGGGGCCGACGTTGACGGTTGCGGTGACCTGTTCGTCCGGAACGCTGTACACCGCCTTGTGCGCACCGACCACATCTCTCAGCACCGGCACAGCGGAGTGCGGGTGCGTGGCCAGGTAGAGGGCACGCGGCAGCCAGGGGGAACCGGCATCCGGGTAGAGCTGCTCAAGCCCGGCCGCCTGGGCTGCGAGCACGGTCACCCGGTGGGTGTGCACGTGGTCCGGATGACCGGTCAGCCCACCGTAGGCGTCATGGGTAACCATGATCTCCGGGCGGAATTCCCGGATATGCGCCACCAGCCGCCGTACCGCCTCGTCGAGTGGCGCATCACAGAACCGCGCGCTGCCCGGAGCCGACTGTGGTACCCGCGCGTCGGCGTAGCCGAGCATCCGCGGTTTGCCGGCGCCGAGGATCCGCAGCGCCTCAGCCAACTCCGCGGCGCGCGGGGTACCCGCGGCCCAGGTCGCCGTGACGACTGCGATACGCGCACCCGCAGCCGCGTGACGGGCGAGCACCCCACCCGCAAACAACGACTCGTCGTCCGGATGAGCAAAGACCGCAAGCAGGCTCGGTTCAGACACTGAGGGACCGCCTTCCAGTACGGGGAGGTCGGATCTTAGCCACCACAGCTTCGTCCAATACCGCCTGCCCGCCACCGGCGAAGTCGTCCCCTTGCTGCAGATCGCCCCCTCCAAGTCTCGCCGAGACCCTCCCCCGCTGCCCACCTCCCCATCAAGGTCACCCTCGCTCGCTGAAACGCAAGGCGCCCTCCCTCACCCGCTACGGCGTCGACAACCGCGGGGAGCAGTCGCGCAAGGCCCTGGTGACGGCTGGAGAGATCGCGTCGGCCGTCGCAGACGCGACAGGATCAAGCCGAGAGCGTCAGGCGTTCACAAACTCCTTGAGCATTTCGTCGAGGTCGGCCAACGTATCCGCAACCGTTGTCCCGTACTGGGCTTCCCGGATGCTGATGCAGGTGGCGGCGAAGTCGGCGAGCTCAAGGATTAGATCGAAGAACTCTTCCTGGTCGCGGGCGAAGGTTGCACCAAGCACCTCGCCTGCGCTCTGCTGGTCCAGCAGAAGCCCGCGTATCACGGGCAGGGCGTTCATCAACGCCGTCCTTCCCCCTAACCGTGCTTCCGGGCCGCTTCTTCGACGGCGTGGAGGAGTTCGTCGGCGGTCTGCTCACTCTCGTCGGCCAGTACGAGCGCGAGCCCGGTCGCCGACACCGCCGCACCGGTGGCCAGAAGAAGATCCGATCGGTGCCGTTCTCGTCCGCGTCGGCGCTGCGGCTGCCGACACCACGCGCCCCGCGGGAGAGTCGGCTGGGCGCCGGGCGACCTGGCTCGCCGGATCCATGGAAGCGCGGATCATTTCCATGATGGGCTCGTGAGAGATCGGCATCTGCCCATATTGGCCTGGGTGTTGGTCGGGCACAGTCGAAGGGTGCAAGTTTCCGAGTCGGCTGTCAGCCGTCACTCTTCTGACCAGCAGCTTCCGGAGTCGTCTCACTCCGTGTCGTCTGCCTGCCGCCCCAGATTCGTGTCCATTTCCTCAGGCAGGGCTGCTCACGAGTCGCCACAGCCGCAGGATGAGGAGTGGTCGTACAGGAGAGTCGCCGAAGTCGAGACGGGCATCCAAAGCGATCTCCTGTCCCCGCCATGGCGGTTACACATCCATCGACGAAGCAGCTCGGCAAGTTGGGACAGGGAGGCGAGTGAGCACTTCCAGTCGCGTGACAGGCTTGTCAACTGCCGTTATGACCGCAGTGGCGCCGGAACCGGCACGGTCCGCTTCGTTCTCCCGCTGGACCGTGCCGGCTCCCTGCGGCCCGCAGTACAGTCGGCTGACCGCAGTCCCGACCGGGCGGTGCGACCCGGGGCGCCACCGCGCCTCACCTATCTGGTCGGGACCGGCAGCCGCTGCACCGCACGCCGCAGCGGGGCCGTCGGCGTCGGCTCAGCCGACCTGGGAGGCGGCTCGCTCGACGAGCCCGGTGACGACGCCCGGGTTGCTGACATGGACCGCGTGCGGAGCGTCGATCTCGATGGTGTGGGAGCCCGCGCGCTCGGCCATGTAACGCTCGGCGGCCGGCGGGATGACGTGGTCCTTACTGGGGACCAGGTACCAGGAGGGGATGGTCTTCCAGGCCGGGGTGCCCGAGAGGTCCCCGGCCGCCTGGGCACTGATCGGGCGCTGGGTCGCGGCCAGGGAGGCGGCGGTGGGGGCCGTGAGGCGGTTGCTGAGGAAGACGTCGCGGAACTTGTCCGGCTTGATGTAGAGGTCCACCCCCGTCGTGCCGTCGGCCTGGGGGAAGGGAACAGCGTTGAGCGCGGTGGGCACCGGCGCGGCCGGGTCGTCGGTGAGGTGCGAGCCCGGGAACTTGGCGAACATCTCGTTGCCGCTCTCGCCCTTGTCGAGGGCGAAGCCGGCGACGTAGACAAGGGCCTTGACGTTGGAGCTCTGGGTGGCCGCGTTGGTAACCACTGCGCCACCGTACGAGTGGCCGACCAGGACGACCGGGCCGGGGATCGTCTTGAGATAGGCGGCGAGGTAGGCGGAGTCGCTGGCCAGGCCGCGCAGCGGGTTGGCCGGGGCGGTCACCTTGTAGCCGTCCGCCTGCAGGCGCTTGACCACACCGTCCCAACCGGCGGAGTCCGCCCAGGCGCCATGAACCAGGACGACGGTCGGCCGGGGCTCGGCCGACTGCTGCCCGGGGGCTGCGGTGGCCATGGGGGTGACCACCGCGGCTGTGCCGAGTGTGGCGGCCAGGGTGGTGAGAAGAGCGCGGCGCAAGTGCCTGGACGTACTGAACATGGAGTCCCTCCAAGGGATGATTGGCGGTCGTCGGCCTGCGGTGACCTGGAGTGCCGCAGGGCCGGAGACGATCCGGTTGGAAGATGGAACCTGCTGGCGGTTCCACAGCATTGATGAAATAGCTGGACGAAATGTGACAGGGAGAGATGCTGAATTGATAAGACGTGCGCCCAATCCGCAAGAAGCTCGGGCCAATCAGGCCCAGGAGAAACCCGCCGCAGGCCGCTGCAACGTTGACTGAGCGGGTGGGATAATCTTCGGGTTGATCATGCCGGGAAGGGGCTGTCTGGCTGTCTGGGGTGAGTACATCGCCGTCGCGCAACGGGCACCGCTATCCGGTCGAGGTGAATTCCCACTGTGCGTGGCTGTACTTCCGGTTCCCGTTGTCGTTCCGCCTCGGCCTTGATCGCGGGGAACTCCTCGCACTTCCATCGCTCGACCGCGGCCGGGTCCTGCTGCCAGGCCCGCCACAGTGGCCGCTGAGGTGATAAACCCAGCTTGCGCGGCAGCCGCCCGACACTGACCGCGGACAGGGCGACCCCGAAGTCACGGCGGATCACTTCCCGAACCGGTCGTGGGTCCACAGGTCGAAGTCCGACCTGAGCTGACACGGGTTGCCGCCGACGATCAGCCGGTGGTGGGCTTCGAGGGGCGACCCGGGGCCGGGCTTGGCCCGCAACGCGTCCTCCCCGCCCTCACGGCAGGCGGACGGCTTGAAGACCGTCGACCGCGCGAGCCCAAACACCTGCGCGGCCTCATCCGGGTGCAAACACCCGTCTTCGATCTGCCGCACCCTCCGGATCCGTGGGCGGCGCTCCCTTTCAGCGCTCGGGACGGACAAATGCCGTCCTGAACGCGTAGCGGGCACGGCTCAGTAGTGGGCGAGCGCCCAGTCAAGGGCGTAGTCGGCGACCTCCTGCCAGCCGTCCTGGGCGGGCATCAGGTGGGAGCGGCCGGGAAACACCTTGACCTCGGTGGTGGTGCCCTCCGCCTTGTAGTGCTTGGCGTTGGACTTCTGGACCTTCGCCGGCATGAGGTGGTCGTACTCGCCGGAGAGGAACAGCAGGGGTGCCCGGTCGGCGTTGTGGAAGTCCACGTACGTGTCAGTGTGGCCGGGGTGAAGGTTGGCCTGCGCGCTGCTCCAAACGATGCTGCCTGGTGCGGGGATGTGGTAGCGCTCATACGTGGCGCGGGCCTGGTCCTCGGGAAACGTGTTCACAAAGGCGTAGCGCCATTGGTCGAAGTCCAGTCCGACGGCGCGGTGCCGGTTGGCCGGGTTCTTCAGGACGGGGAAGAGGGACCGGATCTGGGACAGCGGTACGACCGGCACGCCCTCGGCGGGCGCGGAGTTGATCACCACTCCGGCGGCGCCGAGGCCGCGGTCCAGGAGGATCTGGGTGAAAGCGCCGCCGGCGGAGTGACCCATCACTATGGGCGGCCGGTTCAGCCCCGTGATCAGCCTCTCGAGGCTGGAGATGATTGCCGGAACGGTCACAGTCTCGATCGGGGTCGGGTCGGCGTTGAGTGCCTCGACCTCCACCTCGAATCCGGGGTACGGCGGCGCGATGACACGGAAGCCCTTGTTCTCGTAGTGGGCGATCCAGCTCTCCCAGGCCCGCGGCGTCGCCCAGAAGCCGTGGACGAGGACGATGGTGTCGGGTTGCATCAGTGTGCTCCTTAGCGGATGGGCCGATGGCCGGTCATGATCTGTCGAAGGACGACGCGAGGCGCAACTTCACTACCGGATGCGACGGGGTGCGACGGCCGGGATGTCGTTGTCCGGCGCGGTCGGAATGACGCACCAGGACGGCGGCTCTTATGCACTGCCCCACCGCCGAGGCCGGTCACCCCGTCGACTCTGTCGAGACGTTGGGCGGCGGTCATCGGCCGAAGCCCAGAAATAGAAAAGGCCGACGACGGACACATTGCCGGCCTTCGCGGAATAGATGCATTCGTCGATTCCCGTGCGGCCGAGACCTGTCCGACTCGCCTGTAGCCGGCGCGAAAGGGGGCCGAGCCTGATTTCGTTGCCGCGTTCGCCACGATTCCCGCCACCTCTGTCCCGGCGTTCCGATCTCGAACTCTCAGACCGAACGGGTCCGGCAACTGTGACAGCAGGGCCACGAATTTGCCTCTGTGGCAAGTAAGCTGATCCCGGTTTCGTTGATGTTGTGCACGCCGAGGGCTGCGCGGTAGCCGATGAGCATGGACTGAAGGTGGCGAAGGGATCCGCCGGGGAGCCACATGCCGGGCCGCAGGCGGATCTGGTCGAGGAAGGGACCTGTCCCCGAGTGGTGAACACCTCTGAGCCCGGCCCCGGCAGGGGCCGGGTAGGAGGGATCTCTTATGGTGATGAAGATCTACTCGCCCGAGTACAAGGCAGACGCGGTCGCGCTGTATCTATCGGACCCGAGCCACACCTTCGAGGGCATCGGCAAGGACCTGGGGATCAGCCGGGAAACGCTGCGCAACTGGGTCCGGGCCGAGAGGGCCCCGCCATGGCGGGGGCAGCACGACGAGCACGAGCAGGGAGAAGAATACGGTGGATTCCCCGGCGACGGCCGAGGAGCTTCAGGCCGAGAACGAGGCCCTGCGCCGTGAGCTGGCGGCGGTGCGCAAGGAGAACCAGAAACTGGCGACATCCTGCGCAAGGCGACGAAGTTTTTCGCACAAGAGATGACCTGGTGAACCGCTTCCAGTTCATTGACACGTTTCCATCTGGAAAAGCGCTGGTCAGTGGGGCTGGTGTGAGCCGGGGGTGGGGTGCTCGTGCTGGTTGTCCGTCTGATCGTGCTGGGGTGATCGTCTGCCGCGTCGAGTCAGCGGCTCATCTCCGCGTTCGTCAGGACGAGGAGGGCGCGCAGGAGGGTGGTGGCGTGCTTCGCGTTCAGACGGAGCTTGGTGAGTACGCGCCAGTTCTTCAGGTCGGCGAAGCCGTGCTCGTTCGCCGCGCGTTCCCGGCTGACCAGCCGGTTCGCTTGCTTCTCGGCGGCGGTCAGCGGCTTGTTCCGTGTCGCCTGCGCTACCGCGCACCTCGGTCGGCCGTGTCGCGGGGAGACGTCAGCGGGAGGTGAGGGGGGTTTCGGACTCCGGAGAGCTGTCCCAGGAAGGACAGCCCTCCGGAGGGGTCGGTTCGCGGGCTCAGTGCTGAGCGTTCTCCGGCACGGTGATCTGGCGCTCGGCCCAGCTCATCCGGGTCGTCGCCGAGTAGTTCACCGTCGTGCCCGCGTCGAGACCCGCCTCCTGGGCCCTGTCCGACGGTTCGACCAGCACGTTCTGCTCGCTGAGCATCGCGCCGGTGGACGGGTCCACGACCAGCCGCTGCTCCACGGTCCCCAGGGGGGTGCGCACCGTGCCGGGGAATGCGACACCGACGCCCTCGCGACCCAGTGGATCGGTGACACGCCCCAGTACCCGGACGTCGGGCAGGTCCGCGATCACCCGGTAGGCGGCCGCCCGGACGGCGGGCTTCACCGGCATCGTGATGAGGTTGGCCGCCTGGCGCAGCACGTAGGCCGTGCGGCCGGCGCCGGTCTCGGCATCACTGCCGTCCTCCGCGTACAGCTTGTCCAGCTGTCGACGCAACTCCCCACTACCGGAGGGAAGTTCACGCAGATCGTCGTACGAGACGTTGCGCGGGCCGAGGGCGTAGATCTTGTCGTTGGCGTCCGTCCGCATAACCATCGGCCGCCGGGTTCCCATCGTGTACCCGATCGCACCCTGTCCGGTCGCTGTCGCGACCTCGACCTCTACCGTGCCGGGTGAGCCCGCGGCCCGCCAGCGTGCCTCGTCCGCCTCGGTGCGGGGCGCGGTCACGGCGTCCAGGCCGGAGACCATCAGACTCCGCGTTCCCGGGCGCACGCCCACCGACCACTCCTCGGTCGATGTGGTGCGCACGGCGAAGAGCTGTCCCTGCTCACCGGCGACGTCCACGTTCTCCGAGCGCGTGGTGGTCTGCCAGTACGTTCCTTCGGCGGCCGAGGTCTCCGCCTTCTTCGCCACACTGAGCAGCTCGAGGCGGCCGTCGACGCGGACGTCACCCTGGCCGTCCGACGCCGACGGACCCGACCCCGTGGCGGAAGAAGACTGCGGGTGTGCGCCCGGGCGGCCGGAAAGCTCCGGCCGATTGAGCGTGCTCACGACCACCGCGGACGCCGCGACGGCTGCGAGAGCCGCGGTGGCCCCGAGCGGCCGGATCCCACCCCACAGGCGCCGCGGTACCTGGGACCGTGGCACACGACTGTCCGTCGCTCCGGCCAGGATGCGGGCCAGATCCTCGTGCTGCCGCGGGGAGTTCGCGAGCCGGGACGGGTCCAGTTCGTCGGGCCGCGCGCCCGCGAGGACCTTCATGACGTCAGGCCGCCCGGACCGTTCGTGGGTGTTCTTCATGTGAGTGCTCCTTTGCGATCAGTACGGTGCGGGGGCTGCGCGGTCGGTGCCGACACCGCCTTCTGTGCGGATATCGGCTTCTGTTCGACCACCGCCTCCGGTGCGGGTGCCGTCTCTGCCAGGGACATCGCCTCCAGGGCTTTCTCCAGACGTCGGCGGGCCCGGTGCAGCCGGACGGTCAGCGTCGCGGTGGTGCAGCCCAGGACCCGTGCGGCCTGCTTGGCGCTCAGCCCGTGCCAGGCGATCAGGGTCAGCAGTTCCCGGTCGGCGTCGGCCAGGCACGCCAGGGCCTGCAGCGCGGTTTCCCGATCGGTCACATCCGCCGCGACGTCGCCGATGTCGGTCCGGGCACCGCTACTGATGCGCTGCGCCTCCTCGGCGGCGAGGGCGTACTGGTGCCCGTTCCGGCGACGCAGTTCGCGCACCAGGTTGCGGGCCACTCCCAGAAGCCACGGCAGTGCGGGTTGCGGTATGTCCCGCACCCGCCGCCAGGCGACGGTGAAGGTCTCGCTGGTGATGTCCTCTCCTACCTGCCGTCCCACCAGGCTTGCGGCATAGGCGAGGACGCGCGGATAGCACTCCTCGTAGACGTCCCGGAAGCGTTGGTCATGTGTCACGCGCCGTCCCCTCATATCGGCTCTCTCACCAAGCAATGCGTGCGGCGGCCCACTTCTTACAGGGCGAGCCGAAATCCGCGGGATGTGCTCCACATCACGTGCGGCCCGCAGCGGAAGGCCCTTCCAACGCACGGAGCCCCCGGCCGGGGGCGACTTCATCCGGCAGCGCTCCGACAACGACGACCGGGGCCGGACCGGGTCTTCAGGGACGGGCGGTTCGGGCCCGGCCGTGGTCCATACGCAGCCTTCCTCCGCTTCCTCTTCGAGAGGCTTCACCCGTCGCACGGACACGGGGACGAGCGGAGGGTGGGAACCACGCAGACCAGCGCGTGGGTGGCGAAGCCGTCGCCCTCGTAGGCGCGGTGACGACACGCGCGGGTGAGGTTTGGGGGGCCGGCAGTCTCCCGAGCTTCTTGAAGGAAGACGGGCGGGTTGGTGGCCCTGGGGCGGGGCGGCACGTGCGCGGCCAGGTCGCGGCCGCTACAGGCACCCACTCGCATTCACGACGGCCGCCACTCAGCCCAGGCCGACGCCGACCAGGCCTGGGCGGCCTATTGCTCTGATCGGGCCCCCGTCGGGTGTGCGCGGTCGACGGGGGCCCATGCCCGGCGGCTCAGGAGAACAGCAGGCGCCAGGTCAGCGGGTCGGGCTGACCGTCGGCGTCGCCGCGGAGTTCCGAGCTGCTTGCCAAGGAGCAGGACGTACTCATGGGAGCCCCCCTTCTGGAAGTACTTGCGACCCGGGAAGACGGGGACCTTCGGCTTGGCGGGTATGGAGTCCTCCGGGGTGTCGTCCCCAGATCCAGCTCGGCCTTGGCGTACTTGATGATCCTGGCGAAGTCCGAACGTTCTCGGCCACGTGCATGTGCCCGCAGACCCCCTTGAAGTCCGTCCACTTCGCGGCCGTCAGCCGCTGGTCTCCGCCGTTCCCGTTTTCTGCTCTCCGCACAGTTGTCCGCCGTCACGATCGCGTTGACCGTCACGTTGGTGACTGTCACCGGGTACTGGGTACATCTTGGATTTCCGCGTCTGCGTCCGGCCGTCGGGTTCGTTGCGACACTGCCCATCGTCGTGCCGCCGATCGCCCTCGCAGTCGGGCTGATACGGGAATTCAGCTGGGCGCCTGCCTGGTTGTACGGGAGTTACGCCATCCTCGTCGGAGCTTATACCGCGCTGGCCCTTCCCTACGCCTACCGCGCCATCGACAACGGCCTGGAGTCCCTGAACATCAGGACACTCACCGAGGCCGCGCGCAGCCTCGGTGCCAGCTGGCCAACGATCATGAGAAGAGTTGTTCTTCCCAATCTTCGCGCGTCCGTCCTCACGGCAACCTTCCTGACCTTCGCCATCGTTATGGGTGAGTTCACCGTGGCCATCATCATGCAGTTCACTACATTCGCCGTGTACATGAGCTATGTAGGGGAGTCGAGGGCGACCGGGGCCGCGGCGTTGTCGGTCATCAGCTTCCTCATCACTTGGACAGGAATGCTTTCCATCATCGTCGTCGGTACCAGGCTCGGCCGTGGCACGGTCCAGATTGGCAGTACGCACTGAGGGGTTTTCATCCTGACGCGGCCGCGAGGTGAAGGGTGAGGACGGCCTTGACGACCGCGGTGATGCGGTTGGTGCTGCAGCGCAGCTTGCGCAGGAGGCGCCAGCACTTGAGCGTGGCCATGGCCTGCTCGCCGACGCAGCGGATCTTGGCGTGGGTGGTGTTGTGGCGTCGTTGCCACCGCTTCAGGCGGCGCCCCTTGAACGGGACTCGGACGTTCCGGGCCGCACCCTGATACGCCTTATCGGCCCAGCACTTGAGGTCGGCGTCGACGAGGGCGTCGATGATGCCGTGCTCGCGTGCCGCCGTCAGGTCATGCGTCGCGCCGGGCAGCGCGGGCGAAGCCCACAGCAGCCGACCGAACGGATCGGTCAGCACCTGAACATTCATGCCGTGGTGCCGCTTCTTGCCCGAATAGTAGGGCCGGTCGGCGGCGATCCGGTCGATCGGCAGCACGGTGCCGTCCAGGATCACGTACGTTGAACGAGCCGTCACCATCACCTCGTCGAGCGTCGGCGCGAGCACGGCCAGGACCTCGATCGCCTCGCGGACGTAGCGGTACACGGTGGCGATCCCGATACCGAACCCGGCCGCGAGCTGCGCGTACGTGTCTCCGCAGCGCAGGTGGGCCAAGGCGAGCAGGGCCTGGCGTCCCGGAGTCAGTCGCCGCCACCGACTGCCTATCTCCCGGCGTCGTGCCGCCAGCTCCCGGCTCAGGTGGCGTAGGTGCGCAGTGGACAGATCGATTGCCGACGGGTAGACAAACACACGGAGCTCCTGGAATGACGGTTGATCTTGGTCGACAACTCGTCTACCAGGAGCTTCGCCGTTCTGCAGATCCGTCCAACTCGCAGTCACTCTCGCCAGGTTGGAAGGGCCTCACTGATCGGGTGGCAACGTCGGTGCCCGCAACGCACAAGGCTCCCGTGCCGTTGGAGGAGGCGTTCGAAGTCTCAACGCGCCGCCACAGGAGCCCTGTTGGTTTCCTATCCTGCCGCACTCGACCTGCCTCACGCCCTGGTCGAGTGGGTCACCATGCTCATCGTCACCCGCGAGGGTGACCGCCGCCGCAAGCTCCCGCCGCACCAGCGTGCCCTGGTCGGTCTGCTGTACCTGCGCCGGCACGACACCCTCGCTCAGATCGCGGCCGGCATCGCCGTCGGCACCGCCCACGCCTACACGACGGCCGTCATCAACCTGCTCGCCGACCGCGCCCCCGGGCTGCTGCGTGCCCTGCGCGGAGCCGACCCCGACTACGTCCTGCTGGATGGCACCCTCGCGGGAATGCGACCAGGTCGGCGACAGCCGGGCCGACTACTCCCACAAGCACCGTCGGCACGGGGTGAACGTGCAGGTGGTCACCGACCCGGCCGGACGGCTGCGGTGGATCTCGCCCGCTCTGCCGGGCCGTGCTCACGACCTGACCGCAGCCCGCACCCACCGGATCATCCGGATCTGCGAACGCCAGGGCATCCCGGTGCTCGCCGACCGCGCCTACCTGGGCTCCGGCCCTTGGGTGACGACACCGGTCAGGCGCCCACCGGCGGCGATCTATCGCTGACCCAGCACACGGTCAACGGCGCGCTCTCCGCGGCGCGGGCACCGGTGGAACGGGGTGTGGCCCGAGTCGCCCACTGCGAAAAGAGGAAGGTCTCCATCGGCACCTGCGCACGCGCCTTCGGAACGTCTTGCATCCATGAGCATGCTTGTGTCAGATGCTCACTCCTCCGACCAGATCCGTCCCAGAGGGCACGGCTGGTCGAAATCCGCGACAACCTCCTCGTCCGCGTCGCCGAAGCCGAACGTGAAGGATGGCTCGGTGAGGTCGAAGGACTCCAGGTCAGCCTCGCCGGCGCGCAGGACAAGCTGGCCCAGCTCGATGCCGAGGCAGCCCGCCGAGCCACCGCTGTCAATCTCGGCATGCCGGCCTTCGGCCAGATCGCCGTCCGCACGGATGTGGTTGCCGGGATCCTGATCGGGAGGCTGTAATGGAAGCAAGCACGACGTTGAACAACCTGGCTGTGATCGCCTTGGTTCAACGTCTTGGGCATTGTGAGCATCTCCGGCATGTGAGCCGTTCGAGGATCTGCCACTGTCCCACCACCCCATTCCCAGGGTTTCACCGACCCGATGCCTCCATCAGAGGCCCTGTCGGGACCAGCGGGCCTGTCTCGACATGCACGAAAGGCTTCCGATCATGCGGCGGTACGTTCTCACCGGCACACCGGGCGCGGGCAAGACATCGATCCTGCGGTGCCTGGCTGAGCTTGGCTATGGGGTCATCGAGGAGGCGGCAACAGCAGTCATCGCACGAGCTCAGGCTCAGGGCGAGGACGAGCCATGGACACGGGCGTCCTTCATCGACGAGATCGTCGCTCTGCAGCGACAGCGGCAGTTGGAGTCCTCCACCACAGACTCCGTCCAGGTGTTTGACCGGTCACCGGTCTGCACCCTGGCGCTCGCCACCTACTTGGGGCGGCCGGTGTCCCAGGCGCTGGCCTCGGAGCTCGAACGGATCACCTCCCAAGGGATCTACGAGCGACAGGTGCTCTTCATCCGCAATCTGGGATTCTGCGAGCCCACCCCCGCCCGACGGATCAGTTTCCAGGAGTCGCTGGTATTCGAAAGGATCCACGAACAGAGCTACCGCGCGTTCGGCTACGAGCTCATCGACATCCCTGTCGGCGACCTCGCCCATCGTCTCGCCGCGGTCAGCTCAGCGATCACGTTGCGGGCTTCATGAACGACGCCTGGCGCCACCTACTCGCCTCGGTTCTCTCTACATGTTCAGTCGTCGTAGCGATATGAAAACAGGGCCGTGTCCCATCCGCAGGCCGGCGAAGGGCTTGCGCGGATGGGACGTCCGTCACGCGGTCAGGAGCCGGACGGCGGCGAGATCTGCTGCATGAGGCCCGTCAAGTCCGGGGCTACCCATTCCTCCGCGATCTTGTTGCCCTCAAAGCGGTAAAGCTCGATGCTGCGGAAGCTGACCGGCCGGTGCGTCGCAGCCACGCCTTGGAAGGTGCCCTGGTGTGTGCCGCAGAAGTGCATACGTACCCCCACCTTGTCGTCGGCGCCGAACATGTCCTCGACGTTGAACTGGAGGTCAGGGAAACCGTCGAGCATGGCCTGAGTCCCCAGCTTCCAGACCTCCCGCCCGTGCAGCGGGTCGGGCATCCCGGGGAGGTTGGCGATGAAGTTCTCCGTCAGCAGCTCGGCTGCGGCGTCGAGGTCGCCGCTCTGCACCCTCTGGTAAGCGGTGCGCATCAAGGCCATGTTCTTCTCAGTAGCGGTGTTCATCAGGTGTCCTTTCTCAGGGGATTTCAGGTGAGCGCGGGCTGGCGCAGGGCGCCGACCAGCGCGCGCGGGTCGTCGGCGTGGAAGCGGATGGTCCGTGCTTCCCCTCTGCCGCCGAGCGGGCGGGTGAAGGTCAGGGGGCGGGTCAGTTCCAGAGTCACCGTGGTCTGACCGGCCACGATCAGATCGAGCACCCTCTCCTCGGACAGTGTCACGAGCCTGCCTTGGGGGTAGCGGCGGTCGACCCGGACCGAGGCGACCGCGTCCGCCGGGACGGAGAGGTCGAAGAGGGCTCCGTAACGGATCCGCAGGGAGCCGTCGGGGCCGACCACGTGCGGCCGGGTGACGCAGGCGGCGTGCAGGCCCAGCACAGCCAGGGCCCCGTACACGTCGAGGACGAGCAGCACCCGATGGACGACGGGCCACGGGATCAGGAACGCCAGCGCGACCGTCTCGATCACCGAGACGAAGATCAGTCCGTACATCATTGCCGTCTGCGGTCCGGTGTACCCGGCGACATGGTCCCCGGGGCGAACGCCGTGCTTCCGGCGCGCGGCCCACCAGCCGAGGGAGACGGCGGCACGCAGCTCGTGCACCAGTAGCCGGCGTACCTGTACAGGGACGACGGCACGGACAGCGGCCCGCAGGGCGGCCGGCGGCTCAAGGCCCTGGGCACGCCGGCTTGCGTACAGCGAGCGCAGCACCCATGTCTCCAGCGCGAGCACCGCGAGCGCCACGGCCTCGGCGGCCGCAGTCGCCCACACCGGCGGCCGTACCCCGGCCGCCAGGCACACCAGCAATGCCAGCTCCCCCGGTATGACGGAGCCGGCCGCGATCCGCGCCGCCCTCATCCCGCGTACATCCCCAGCCCCGCTCATCCCCGGCTCCTCTGCATGAACGCCTCCATGACCCTGCGTACGACTTCCGCCTGCGCGGGGGCGTACTCCGCGAGCAGCGCCTCCTGGAACCCGGCCACGACCTGTCCCTCGGCGGGGATCGCGGCGAACACCTCGTCGGGGACGGCCGCCACCAGCTCGGCTGCCAGCGCCGGGATCCGCGGATCGTCCGTCGGGGCTTCGGCGAGCGCGTCGAGGCGTTCGTACAGCGCGAGCAGCGCCGGGTCGGCCGCCAACGGTCCGAGCACGGCGTACAGTTCCTGGCCGCCGGAGCCCGCGGCGTCGAGCAGCGTCAGGTGCTCGCGGTCCTTCGCGGCGGCGGGCGAGGCCGTGTGTGGCGTCTTCGCGAGGAGCGCGGCGAGCGCGGGGGACAGTGGTTCGGTCTCCCGCGGCTCGGCGGCCAGCAGCACCGCGAGCCGCCGCCGACGCTCCCCGATCTCGGCCTCCTGCCGGGCGAGGTCGGCGTCCAGTTCCTCCAGTACGTCGGCCAGGTCGCGCCCCGCGTCGTCCGCGAGGACGTCCCGCACCTCGTCGAGGCTGAGCCCGAGCTCGGTCAGCCGGCGTACGCGGGCCAGCAGGACGGCGTCGCGGACGCTGTAGGCCCGGTATCCGTTGGGGCGCCGCTCCGGTTCCGGGAGCAGCCCGACATGGTGGTAGTGCCGGATCGCCCGGGTCGTGACCCCGACGAGTGCGGCGATCTCTCCGATCCGCATGACCTCAGTAGAAACCCTGCCGCCGCGTCAAGGTCAAGCGCCGGATGTGTGGTGGGCTGGACCATGGACTCGCAGTCTCACAAACGCAGCGCAGAGAGGAGGATCAGCCCTCTGCCGGCGATGTTCCGGAACGCGGCGGATCAGTCGTCGTCCTCGGCGTCCTCGACGGCGTCCGGGTCCCGGAAGGGGCGCAGGCCTTGGCCGGGGCCGTTGTCCTGGATGTTGAACAGGTAGCGGCCCAGGAAGTTGATGTGCCGGTCCTTGAGCGGGGAGAGCCGGGCTTGTCCTCGTCTTTGATGTCGTGGCCCTCGGCGCGGAGCTGGGTGACGGCGGCCTCCAGGCAGCGGGTGTTCCACAGGACCACGGCGTTGAGGACTGGGCCGTGTTTTAGAAGGTGCTGGCCTGCTGGGTTGGCCGTCCGGGGAAGTCGCGGGCGGCCAGCCAGGCGATGAGGTCGCCTGCGATCCGGCCGATGCTGGTGTCGGTGGCGACCTCGTGTTCACGGCGGGTGGTGTCGCGGCGGACGATCTCGTAGCCGCCTTCGTCAAGGACAGCGACGGACGCGAACCAGGCAGGGTCGTCCTGGTCGGGCTGGATGACGACGAACGTGTTGTCCGCGTCGTTGAGTTCTCTGATCAGGTCGAACAGGGCGTCCTCGGAAGGGTCGTCGATGTGGTCGCCGTTTTCGCTGTCTGCGCAGTAGTACTTGGCGGCCACTGGACTTCTCCCCACGGTGCGCTGTCGGTTCGGGCGTCAGCATGGCTCGGTCGCGTGGGCCGTCGGCGGCTCACAGCCACTGCTGGATCGCCGCGATCTGGACCGTCGCCTCGAAGCGGACGGCAAGCTTGTCGTATCGGGTTCCGACGGCCCGGTGCTGTTTGAGGCGGCTGATCCCGCACTCGACCGCGTGGCGGGCCTTGTAGTCCTGGCGGTCGAACGCGGGCGGACGGCCTCCCACGCTGCCGCGGCGCCTGCGGTTGCGGATCTGGTCGGCCGGCTCGGGGATCGTGCACCTGATCCCGCGTCGGCGCAGGTAGGCACGGTTGGCCTGCGAGGAATACGCCTTGTCGCCCCGCACCCGCAAAGGACGCACCCGGGGGCGTCCGCCGGCGCTGCGGGGTACCCGGATCGCTTCGAGGACCGGCTCGAACTGCGGGCTGTCGCCCCGCTGGCCCGCCGTGACCAGCAGCGAAAGTGGCTTCTGCCCCTGCTCGCAGGGGCGATGGATCTTCGTGGAGAACCCGCCGCGCGAGCGGCCCAGCCCGTGATCGTCCGGCTCGGTCCGCGTCCCGCCCGGCGGTTCCTTCTGCCCGGCCGTGTCCCGGCGGGCCCCGGCGGCGTGCTGATGGGCCCGGCAGACCGTGGAGTCGACGTTCACCTCCCACGTGATCAGGCCCGCAGCATCGGCCCTGGCCTGCAGCGCAGTCAGGATCCCGGCCCACACGCCCTCGCGCTGCCAGCGCCTGAACAGCCCGTAGACCGTCTGCCAGTGCCCGTACTCGACCGGCAGATCCCGCCACGGCACACCGGTCCGCACCCGCCACCGGTTCCGAGCCGGACGCCCCAGCCCCACGACCGGCAACAACGGCTCCAGCACCGCCCACTGTTCATCCGAAAGATACCCACGCCCCACACCGAGATCATCACGGCACGGAGCGGAGACAGGAGCTCAATTCCACAACACGGCCTAGCAGCACAGGCACCCGCCGTGCACAGGTCGCCGTCCTCACGTCGCAGAGGCGGACACCGGTTCCTCGCTCCTCGTCTGCTCGTGCGACAGCACCGTCTCGCGGAACGAGGAGACAACCGGACGCAGGTCGATGTGGTGCCAGACGGCCCACAGGTGAACGGACGCCTCGCGCCAGGGCAGTTCACGTACCACCACGGCATCCGTCACACCTCGCACCATGCTCTTCTGTACCAGCGCCAGGCCAAGGCCGGAGGCGACAAGGCCCAGCGCTGTCAGGGGCTCCGGAGCGTCGAGCCGGATGTCGGGGGTAAAGCCTGAGGCAACACATGAAGCGACGAACGCGTCCCGCCATCCTGGATCGCCCTCTTCCTCGATGGCGATCCAGGGCTGGCGGTCCAGGTCCTGAGCCGTGACCGTGTCCTGTGCGGCCAGCGGATGGCCGGCCGGAAGGACGAGCAGCAAGGGGTCCTCCAGCAGGGGCGCTGCCCGCAGCGCAGGATCGTCGCGGTCTGGTGGTTCCCGTACCAGGGCGATGTCAAGGCTGCGCTGGCGCAGCCCTTCGAACTGCTCCGAGGCGGACATGTTATACAGAGCGACGTGAATACCGGGACGCTCCTCCTGCAGGCGGCGCAGCGCACCGGGAAGCACACCTGTGTGCATGGCGTCGGGCGCGTAGCCGATGCACAGGCCTCCCTCTTCCCCGCGGCCCAGTCGGCGGCCGAGGTTCTCCAGGCGGTCGGCGTGGCGCAGGAGCGCTCTGGCCTCGCTCAAGAACACTGCGCCGTCACGGGTCAGGCGGATGCGCTGCTGGGTGCGCTCGAACAGGGCGAGGCCGAGCTTCGTCTCGAGCTGGGCGATCTGCCGGCTGAGCGGGGACTGCGAGATGTGGAGCTGTTCGGCGGCGCGGCCGACGTGTTCGGTCTCGGCCACGGCGATGAAATAGCGAAGTTGCCGCAGGTCAAGCATGCGTAAGACCTCAAAAGACTCAAGTGTGCCCAAGGAAGTCTTGGACAGTCTGATATGCCCATCCTAATGTCGAAGAGGAAAGAACGACGGACCGGCTGAAGGGCCGGAAATCCGGTTTCCCCCTCTGTACAAGGACCTGCCATGACCATCACATCTCTCCTTCCTGACCGTATTGGTTTCGGGACTGCGCCCTTGGGCAACATGTTCCGCGCCATCCCGGATGACGAGGCCGCCGCGACTGTCCAGGCCGCGTGGGACCAGGGCATCCGCTACTTCGACACGGCCCCGTTCTACGGCGCGGGTCTGTCCGAGACACGTCTCGGGGCTGCTCTCGCCGGAAAGGACCGGGACCAGTACGTCCTGTCCACGAAGGTGGGGCGCGTGATCCTGGACGAGCTCGAGACGGGTTCTCGTGACTTTGGCGAGAAGGGCGGCCTGTTCGAGCACGGGAGCCCCAACAAGATCGTGCACGAGTGGACCGCCGAGGCCACCGAGCGTTCGATCGAGGGCAGCCTGAAGCGGATGGGCGTGGACCGGTTCGACATCGTCTGGGTGCACGACGTCGCCCAGGACTTCCACGGCGACCTGTGGCTGCAGAAGTTCGAGGAGGCCCGCACCGGAGCCTTCCGCGTGCTGTCCCGCCTGCGCGACGAGGGCGTCATCAAGGCCTGGGGCCTCGGCGTCAACCGCACCGAGCCCATCGAGCTGACCCTTGCCCTGGACGAACCGCAGCCCGACGGGTTCCTCCTCGCGGGCCGCTACTCGCTGCTGGACCACGAACATGCTCTCCAGCGGCTGCTGCCCATGGCCGCCGAGCACGGTGTGGACATGGTCGTCGGCGGCCCCTACAGCTCCGGCATCCTGGCCGGCGGCACCCACTTCGAGTACCAGGACGCACCCCCGGAGATCATCGAAAAGGTCCGGCGCATCAAGGACATCGCCGACCGGCACGGCGTGAGCATCAAGGCCGCAGCCCTGCAGTTCGCCCTCGCCCACCCGGTCACCGCCGCCGTCATCCCCGGCGCCACCAAGCCCAGCCGCATCGCCGAAGACCTCTCCGCCCTGCGCGAGAACGTCCCGGCCGACTTCTGGGCCGAACTCCGCGCGGCCGGCCTGGTCAGCCCCCAGGCGCCGCTCCCGGGCAATGCCTGAGTTCTTACGCGACCACCGTTCCCGAAGACCAACGAGTTTTGGAGGAAGATCATGGCATCGACATCGGTAAGCCGGGTTGTACCGGCTTCCCCCGAGCGCGTGTGGCAGCTGATCGGCGGCTTCGATTCCCTGCCCGACTGGCTCCCCTACATCCCCGAGAGCACTGCTGTGGAGGGCGGCCGCGTCCGTCGGCTCGCCAACCCGGACGGAGAAGTCATCGTCGAACGCCTCGTGGATTTCAACGAAACAGAGCGTCGCTACAGCTACGCCATCCTCGAAGCGCCCTTCCCCGTCGTCGGTTACATCTCCACCCTGCGCGTGCATGAAGTGCCCGGCGACAAGCACACCGCCGAGGTGCAGTGGTCCGGACGGTTCACCCCCCAAGGAGCAAGCGAGGACGAAGTCGTCGCCCTGTTCACCGGGATCTACCGCGACGGCCTCGACGCCCTCCACAAAACACTGGCAGGGTAAGAAGCCGCATTTATACCGATCATCAAGCTTGGGGATCGAACAGGGTTCTGGATCGGATGATCTCGGGGCGGTCGGCGCATGAGGACAGGGCCTCTTGGTAGCTCGGGGGTGTTGAAGCCGGCCGATCCGCCCAGGAGACCCTGTTGCCGCAGCTGTACGCCTTCGCGCCCGCATCGTTCAACTCGTCCGTCGTGTCGTGCGATTGCCTCGCCTATGTGTACGGGAACGCGGCCGGCCGGAGCGGGTGTGCAGGATCCCCCGGACATGACGGACGAGGAATGGGCGGCGGCAACGCCCTAGCGGCCTGGCTCGGCGGCATCGTCATCGCCGCAGGCCTGGGCTACACCGCACCCAACTGGGTCGGTGCCCTGCTCTCCGGCACCGCCCTGTTGCTCGCCTTCCTCGCCGCCTACCTCGACCGCCGCAACCACGCAGCGGGCCGCGTCGTCGCTGGTTCCGGCGAACGAGAACGCGTCGGCCGCCGTCCGGCTCTGACCGCGACACGCCGTCGCACCCACTCCATCCACGGTGAAGGAACCTGCCATGAGCACCCCCACCACCGCCGTCGCCCCGCTGACCACGCAGGACGCGGAGGTCCTCCTCGCCGCTGCCCGCCGAGCCGCCGAGGCCGCGGGAGTCACCGTGAGCGTCACCGTCCTGGATGCCGGCGGGCACCTGCTGGCTTTCCGCCGCGACGACCAGGCTGTCCTGATCTCTGGTGAGACCAGCACCCGCAAGGCCTACACCGCTCTCCAGCTCAACGCTCCCACGGCCGACCTGGTCGACGCGGTCAAGCCCGACGGGCCGTTCCACAGCCTGCCCACCGCGCTCGACAAGCCGCTGCTGTTCATCGCCGGCGGCCTGCCCGTCCACCGCGACGGCCGCCTGATCGGCGCCATCGGTGTCGGCGGCGGCGCCCCCGAGCAGGACCATGCCTTCGCTACCGCGGCCGTCGCCTCCCTGGCCTGACCATTCACCGGCCACGAGCCGACCGCCACTGGACCAATCGCCGGGTACGGGGCGGGACCGCTGACTCCCCCTTCGCGGTCTTGCGCCCGCCGAGCACCATCTCTTTGAAAGCAAGGAACCACACATGGCCCCCACCGTTCCCACCGTCACGCTCAACAACGGCATCCAGATCCCACAGCTCGGCTTCGGTGTCTTCCAGGTCCCGGACGCCGAGACCACCGCGGCGGTGACCGCGGCCCTCGAGTCCGGCTACCGCTCGATCGACACCGCCTCCATCTACGGCAACGAGACCGGCGTCGGCAACGCACTCGCCGACTCCGACCTCACCCGTGACGAGCTGTTCATCACCACCAAGCTGTGGAACGCCGACCAGGGCTACGACGCCACACTCAAGGCGTTCGACGCCAGCCTCGACAAGCTGGGCCTGGACTACATCGACCTCTACCTCATCCACTGGCCCACCCCGGCCCGCAATCTGTACCGGGAGTCCTGGAAGGCCATCGAGAAGCTGGTGTCCGACGGCCGGGTCCGCACCGCCGGCGTCTCCAACTTCCAGCCCGCCCACCTGCGGCGGCTGCTGGACGGCGCCTCGCTCGTGCCGGCCGTCAACCAGATCGAGCTGCACCCCGGCCTTCAGCAGGCCGAGCTGCGTGCCCTGCACGCCGAGCTCGGTATCGCCACCGAGGCCTGGAGCCCGCTCGCGCAGGGCGCGGTACTCAAGGAGCCCGCGCTGACGGACATCGCCGCCCGGCACGGCAAGTCCCCGGCCCAGGTCGTTCTGCGCTGGCACCTGCAGCTGGGCAACATCGTCATCCCCAAGTCGGTCACGCCCACCCGGATCCAGGAGAACATCGACGTCTTCGACTTCACCTTGTCGGACGAGGAGATGACCGCGATCGCCGCGCTCGACCGCGGCCTGCGCACCGGCCCCGACCCCGACACCCTCAACTGACGCTCCACCCCGCAGACCGGCCCGCGCGGGGCGGCGACAGCCGCCCCGCGGGGTTGCTCCGGCCGGTGCGGACAGGGCGGCAGGCCCCTGCCCGCACCGGCCCATCCGAACTTCGGCAGCCCGCGCATTGCATGCGTGCCCTCACCGCCGTCCCAGAGCAACGGCTGCACAGCTTGCAATTACGCTTGTCCCCGCAACAGCAGACCACGACCCGCCTGCCAACGCTGTCGGCCGGTACGCCGCCCGTGTCTCACCCGTGCGCACGCCGTGCGCTCAAGGGATGATCAGGAGCTTGGACACGCCAGGATGCCGGTGCCGGGATGCTCTCGCGGCTTCCTGACCCGTACTCGGATCGACCGCGTTGTCTTTCCTCGGACTTGTCGGTGACCCGGGAGCTTCCCGGCGAGGCGCCCGTAGAGAACACTGCACTGGCGCTTGAAGGGGCACCAACGAAAACACCAACGGACTGCTGCGTCAGTACTTTCCCAAAGGCACGGACCTGTCGCAATGGGATACCGACGAACTCGAGGCCGTTGCCCTCGCACTCAACAACAGGCCCCGCAAAACCCTCGGTTGGAAGACACCCGCCGAAGCCCTGAACGAGCATCTCCTATCGGTCCAGGAAGCCGGTGTTGCGACGACCGGTTGAGTCCGGGCTCGCTGCCGCGGTCGGTGTGGAGATGACGCCGCGGACGTCCCCGCCGTGGGTAGCCGCGGCCATGTGCAGGGCGGCGACGACCAGTTCGGCGTCGTGGCGAGCGCCCATCGCATAGCCCAGCAGGAGGCGGGAGAACAGGTCGATGACCGTGGCCAGGTACAGCTTGCCCTCACCGGTCTCGATCTCCGTCATGTCTCCGCACCAGACCATGTCGGGTGCCTCGGCGGTGAAGTCCCGCCGCACGAAGTCCGGGGCGGCCGGCCGTTTGCCCGGCCGGGTCAGCCCCCGCCGTCTGCACACCTCCGCGCGACCAGGCCGAACTCGGACATGATCTTCGCGATGGCGTTCACCGAGACCCGCCAGCCCTGCCTCACCAGCCTGATCCAGATCTTCGGCGAGCCGTAGCTGCCGCCGGAAGCGTCGAACTCCTCCTTCACCGCTTCGATCAGATGCTGTCTGTGCAGCTCACGCCGGGTGGGCCGGCGGGTGCGGTGCTTGTAGAACCACGACTCGCTCACGCCCAGAGCGCGGCAGGAGACGCGGTGCGAAACGCCGCGCGCCTGTGTGGACACTCACCCCACCGGACCGCCGAACTCCTCGACCGGCTGACCACATCACACACACTGACCACCTGGCAGCACAACCGGGAAACCGACGAAGTCGTCTGGCACCTGCCCACCAGCACACCACGGCTTGGTGAGCATCGATCGCACTGATTGCAGTCCACGGATGACAGTGCGGCTGAGCGGAAGACCGCACGAGAGGAACAACTGACTCCGCCTGTCCGTACTATCTCTACGCGGGGACGACCAAAAGCAGTCGGCCCAACCATGGCTCCATCAACGCAAGCGCGAGCACTGCGCGCCCGCTCTGAAGTTCCTTCAGCCCGCGGCCACGAACCGAGGAAAGGCCAGCATCATGCCTGACACCCAGACCCCCACCACCGAACTGACATCGCAGTACACGGCCCAGGTGGCCAGCGACCTTGAGCGCAATGCCAAGGAGCAGGAACGCATCGGTGCGGAAATCGAAGCGCTGCAGGAACAACTGCACGCCCTGCAACACGACCACACCGTGCTGACCAACATGCAAAAGGCACTTGGCACCGCGGACACCGCCACGCAGCCCACCCCCGAAGAGACTGCAACGCCCTCAGTGCCGCGGCAGAAGACCAACACGCAACCCGGCACGCAACCCGGCGCCGGCAAGCACGTGAGGACAAAGCAGGCCCCCGCTGTTCAGGACGGCCAGGCAGCCACGAAGACGGCCTCCAGGAAGCCCGCAGCCGCAGCCAAGGCGACGGCCGCGAAGGCGACCCAGCCCACCCTCGTCGAACTCATCCGCCACCACCTCGCCGATCAGAGCGAACCCCGCTCCGCAGCCGAAATCACCACCGCGCTCGGCCAGGCCCATCCCGACCGTGCCATCAAGACCACCGTCGTACGCACCACCCTCGAAAATCTCGTCGCCAAGAGCCACGCCCAGCGCACCAAGCAAGGCTCCTCCGTCTACTACACCGCCACCGACACCCCGGAACCCGCCACCCCCGCAACGCCCCCGGCCGACACCCAGCCCGAGGCCAACTGACCCCCAGGCACCACTCCTGGGACTGGCTGGGACCCTGCCGCCGGCACACCCAGCCTGACGAATCCTTGCGTCGCCCGGCGGCCTCCCCGCACGTTCACAGCTGCCGGCGCACCTGGCCCGCCACGACCAAGTATCGACATTGAGGTTCCCCCGTTGTGTGGGAGATGCTGATCAGCTGGTCAGGGCGGGTTGACGGGGTTTCAGGTTCGCTTGTTCGGCCGACGCCTGGTCGGTGTAGTTCGAGGTCGTCCTGGGCCGCATCAGGGCGCCCCGGCTGGGACCGGGTAGACCGCGCACCCGGCCCAGGCGTGTGCGCGCCGACACGGCGTACGCCTCCCGCAAGAACCACGCCTACCTGCGCAGACGTGGCATCCGCTGCACCATCCCGGACAAGGACGACCAGGCCCGCAATCGAAGGAAACTCGGCTCCCGCGGCGGCCGTCCGCAGAAGTTCGATCCGGAGGACTACAAGGCACGGCACGCAGTCGAGTGCGGCATCAATCGCCTCAAAGGCAGCGCGCCGTGGCCACGAGGTACGACAAGCTCGCGGTCCGCTACGAGGCGACCGTCCTTGTAGCGGCCATCAACGAGTGGCTGCGACCCACACATTCGATCGAGTGAGGAGACGGACAGAGTTATACCGATCCGAGCAGGCCGTCGAGGATGCCCTTCTCGGCGAGATAGAAGGCGAGGCCGCCCACGGGAGCGAGCACGGCACACAGCCAGTAGCGGTGCGCCCCGGCGCGCGCCAGGTAGACGGTCAGGAGAGCGGTGAGCAGCGCACCGACGGCCAGGAAGACGACCGCCTCTCCCCAGTAGCGGAGCGCCAGACCCAGCCAGAGCGCCTCCCCCAGCACCACCATCGCGATGACCGCCCCGGCCACTGCCCGCACGTCCCCCCGCCCGCGCCGTACCGTCCACCCGGCCCACCCCAGCAGCGGCCCTCCGGCCAGCCCCGCCACCGACCACACGGCGGCGGTTCCGAGCCCTCCGGCCCCGAACGTGCCCCCGAGCGTGGACGCCGTGTAGTAGCCGCAGCAGGTGGCGAGCATCATCAACGCCCCGCCCCAGACGGCGAGTTGCCGGGCACGGATCAGCGCACCGGCCGCGGCAGTCCAGATGATCCAGGTGGACACCGAGTTGGTCGCCCGCTCCAACAGGGGTGTCGTCCCGTGCAGGCCGTACGTTGCCCAGCCGAGCAGCAGCCCGAAGGCCGCGGTCGCGGTGAGGACGGTGGCGGGGGTGTCGCAACGGGACGCGGTTACGGTAACCATGCCCCAGCACTATACACATGATGTATACGCGCGATGTATAGCCACTAGGACCCTACCCGTTTCGTCAGGGGGGCGGGGCGGTTGGTTTGCTGTGGTTCAGGCGGCTTGGGGGGCCGGGTATGGCTCGAAGAAGGCGCCGTCGCGGATGGCGAACAGCACGTCCGCCCGGCGGCGGACGAGGCACATCAGGGTCTGTTTGTGACGTTTGCCATCGGCCTTCTTCCGCTCGCAGTAGGCCCTGGAGGCGGAGTCGGTCAGGGTCGCGAACGCGGAGAGGAAAAAGGCGCGTTTGAGATGCTTGTTGCCCCTGCGGGACGGGCTTTCGCCGCGGATCTCCGGCAGCAGCGGCTGCGGCACGGCCCATTGCCCGTCCGTCAGATCTCCCCCGCGCCACGAACCAAGGTCATCTCACCCCCAAGGTCCACTTTCGATACACGACCTGGCGAAGTCCTCTCAGGAGTCAGTGGCCGCTGGGTGTTCGGGCGTCGTACAGGTGGCTGTGGGCCTCGTGGACGGCGGCGCGCCCGGCTTCCAGTGCGGTTTCGAGGAGGTCGCTCTGGCGAGCCAGGCGGCCGACCGGCGGTGTGCCCGGGGCGGGGCGGATCGAGACGATCGTCGGGTGGTGGGCCAGGTAGGCGTCGTCTTCGGCCAGGCGCGCTTCGCGGTCGAGGAACACCCGGCGCAAGGCCGCGGGCTCACGGCGCAGCAAAGTCTTGGCGATGACCGGGGCGGAGCGCGAGGGGCGCGCCGCGTCGATCGCACGCCGGGATCGCAGCACCATGACATGGGTCGCGCCCTGGGCCAGCGCGGTTCGGTAGGGCACGGATTCGGAGACGCCCGCGTCGTAGAACCGGCGGCCGCGCAGCATCACGGGGTCGCCCGCCAGCAGGGGCAGGGCGGCGCTGGCCCGCAGCGCCAGCCGCAACTCCGCGGCGTCGCCGATGAAGGGCCGCAGGTCGGTGGATTCCCCGGTGGCGGCGTCGGTGGCCAGCGGGTGGTACTCGATATCGCTGGCCAGGATCGAGGCGAAGTCCATCGGCGCGAAGTCCTGGTCGCCGTAGCGGTAGAGCACCTCGTAGAAGGCGTACAGGTCTACGAGCGGCCGCCCGCGCAGAGGGTTCGAGTGCCGGATCGCCGTTCTGGCGTACTTGGGGACCGCCCAGAAGCGCAGCGACTGCGGGCTGCTGCTCAGCAGCCACGCTCCGGACGCGGCGCCGGCGGAGGCGCCGTAGACGGCGTCGAAGCCGTTGGTCAGGCCGAGTTCGTGCAGAGCCAGGGCCATCCCGCCGGCGATGATGCCGCGCATCCCGCCGCCCTCGATGGCCAGTGCGACGCGGTGCCCGTCGGCGCGTGCGCCGGGCCGGCTGTTGGCCTGTGCGCGCTCGGTGAGCACGCGCCAGACCGGGTGCGGCCCCTCGGGCTCGGTCGCCGCAGCAGGTGTGGCGGTCATCGTCATCGTGGTCACGGCTCCAGGGGACTACTCGGGGGGCGGGATCTGCGCGCAGGATCGGGGACGGCGCGGCGTGGGCGCCGCCCCGGCCCGACTCGGGCTCTGAGTGATCAGTGCGCAAGCTGCGGGTAGAGCGCGCCGAGGTCGCCGGACAAGCCGGCCTTGACCTGGCGGGTCACCTCGTCGGCCAGCACCTCATAAGCGTCGGTTTCGACGCCCTCCAGGGCCAGCTCGGCGACGTTTGCAGGGGAAGACTTGGGGGCGTCGATGCGGGCGGCCAGGTCGGTGTCGACGTAGCCGACGTGCAGTCCGGTGACGTTGATGCCGCGGGGCTTGAGGTCCAGGCGCAGCGAGTTGGTCTGGGACCAGAACGCGGCCTTGGACGCGCTGTAGGAGCCGCCGAGGGCGATCCAGGACACAACCGAGTGCACGTTGAGCAGGTGGCCGCCGCCGTTGGCCTCGATGATCGGGACAAAGGCCCTGGTGGTGTGCAGCGGTCCGTAGAAGTTGGTCTCGAACTCGCGGCGCACGTCCTCGATCGGCGACGCCAAGTAGGAGGCGGCGACGGCCGCGCCCGCGTTGTTGATCAGGATCGTGACGTCCGGCGCGGCCGCCGCGGCGGCGGCCACCGAGGCCGGGTCGGTGACCTCAAGGGCCAGCGCGACGGCGTCGGGGTGGGTGACGGTCCTCGGGTCGCGGGCGGTGGCGTACACCTTCTTGGCGCCCCGCGTGTACAGGTCTTCGACCAGTGCCTTGCCGATGCCCCTGCTGCCCCCGGTGACCAGGACGGTCGAGCCTGCGATTGCGGTCATGGGCCTTCTCCTCAAACGTTGGAAACCGATCGGTTTCAGGTCACCGTAAACCGATCGGTTTCCACGGGCAAGTCGACGACGTACCCTGGCTGGCATGAACGTGAGTTCCCCCGCCCCGACCGCCGCCGCGACGACAGCGCCGCCCGCGGCGGCTGCCGCACCTCGCGAGCGGCTGCTGGAGGCCGCAGCGCTGCTCTTCTACCGGGAGGGCGTCCATGTGGGAGTCGAGGCGCTGTGCCGGGCGGCGGGAGTATCCAAGCGGTCGATGTATCAGCTGTTCACCAGCAAGGACGAGGTCCTGGCCGCGAGCCTGGAACGCGCGGCGCTGACCTACTGGGAGGCTCTGAACCCGCGCGAGGACGACCGCCCGCCGCGCGCCCGCATCCTGTACATCTTCGAGCAGTTGGAGTCGCTGTCGCGCTCACCGTCCTACCGGGGCTGCCCGCTGGTGGCTACCGCAGTCGAGCTCAAGGACCCCGAGCACCCGGCCAGCATGGTGGCGCGACGCTTCAAGGACATGCTCACCAACTACTTCCACCAGGAGGCCCGGCGCGCCGACGTCCCGGACCCGGAACAGCTCGCGCGCCAGCTCACTGTCGTCTTCGACGGATCCAGTGTCCGGGCCGTCGTGCAGGCTCAGCCTCTGCACGGCCTGGCGGTCACCACCGCGACCACACTGCTGGACGCGGCCGGCCTCCGATAAGAGCCTGTTTGTGGCCCCGACCTGTCAATGAGCGCTATGCGGCTTGCTGTTGCGGGTAGTGCGGGGTGACATCCCGCCGAATGGATGGTGCGGCCTCGCGGCGGGTGAGGCGTCGGCTCATGAGGGTGATGGCGGCCCAAGTGGTGAGGAACTCGCTCATTTCGGCGAGGCGTTCGTGGTCGAGGCGGTGGCGGCTGGCCCTCATGACCCACGACCAAGATCGTTCCACTACCCAAGCAGCACGATGAAGCCTTTCGTGCTGGCGTGCGGCGGACGTCTCCATGGTGATCTCGACGTACTTCATGACCCAGGGCACCAGTTGGTTCCTCCCGTAGGCCGAGTCGGCCCAGGCGATGGCGATCTCCGGACGCATGAGGGCGAGGCGGAACAGCAGCTCCCGGCCACGACGGAGTCCTGGGCGTCGCGGTGACCATGACCAGCAGGATCTGGCCCTTGCTGTCGCAGATCAGGCGCCTCTTGCGTCCGTTGATCAATTTGCCTCCGTCCCAGCCCCGCGTGTCCTTGGAGACGGTTTCGGTGTCGTTCACGGATCGGCTGTCCACGATCGCCGAGGCCGCGCGTGGGTCTTCCCGGCGGCGAGGTGGATGCTGCGGCAGAACTGGTCACGAACGAGGTTCTCGCTCTGGGCGGCTTCGAGTGCCTGCCGCAGGGCCTGGACTTCGTCGCGAGTGCCGCGGCTTGAGTTCGGCGAGCTGGTGGCGAGGGTGCGGACGACCGTGCGGGGCGAGTCGTCGGGCGGCTGCGTGGCCGGACGGGGTGGGTGGCTTTCACTGCTGGGCAAGACCTTCCGGAAGTGGCTCCACCCCGACGCCACAGGCCGACCAGAAGGCAAGCCGCCGCCGGGTGCCGCTGCCTCCTTGCGCAGGTTCTCCCCTCGGCCAGGACCCCCTGTTCGAGCCGGTCGGCGACCGGCCCTGGCGCGGGCCAGTTGCCTCGGGGGCCGGCAGAGTTCACCCGCCTGCTTTCCGGCGGCGCCGATTGGGCCGACGGCATCCGCGCCGAGGCCGATGCACCGGACGGCGCCTCAGCACTCCTCGGGGAAGGTGTCCCGGTACATCTGCAGGCCGCTGACGGAGGCACCTGCATACAGATGCAGGTGGCTGCCCCTTTTCCAGACATGGACACTATTGGATGTGTAGTCTATTTTGGAGACCTACTCGAAGGAGTCCTAAATGCCCCAGTCTGTTCTGCAGCGCACTCAGGTCGCCGCTGCCTCCCACTCCGGGTACGGTCACGCTGCCGTTCGCGCAGAGGCCGTCCGGCGGGGCACCGAGAAGACCGGCGCGCACGTGTCGCTCATCGCGGTGGACACCATCACCGACGAGCAGTGGCGGCAGCTCGACGCGGCGGACGTCGTGATCTTCGGGTCGCCGACCTGCCTTCGCGGCGCAGCACCGCATGATCTGGGTGGGCCTGGGACTGGCTCCGGGCTGGAACGCCCTCCAGGCCGGCGAATACGACCTGACCCGGCTCGGCTTCTGGGTCGGCGCGGGTGCCCAAACCCTGCAGGACGGCGGTACCGAGACGGTGCACGAAGTCGGCATCGCCACGGCTGAACACCTCGGTGCGCGGGTCGCCGCCCAGGCCGCAGCCTCACCGCGGGCCGCGCGGCCCTGGCCTGAGCCGCCGCTTGGCGGTACCGGCAAACACCCCCAGGCGGACCCCACCACCCATACCCGCCCGCGAACCCCACGGTCCGTGTCATGAAGAACGACCAGGAGCACACGCAATGCCTCTGCACGGTGAGTACGAGCCCAGCGCCACCTC
>NZ_JBTLMO010000079.1:0-28487 GCF_054462255.1 Streptomyces sp. SD15
GAGGTGTAGATCACGTACGCCGGGTGACGCGGATCGTACGACCTCGGCAGCTCACCGCACGGCCCCTCGGGCAGACCGTCCGCGATCACACACACCGGCTCGGCATCATCCAACATGAAAGCGATCCGCTCGGCCGGATAATCCGCGTCCAGCGGCAGGTAAGCAGCACCCGCCCGATGCACAGCCAGCAACGCGACCACCAGATCCACCGACCGCGGCAGCGACACCGCCACCACACCCTCCGGACCGACCCCCATGCCGGACAGCACACCCGCCAGCCGCTCGACCCGCGCGTCCAACTCCGCGTACGTCAGGGCAGCACCCTCGAAAACCAGCGCCGTCCCCTCCGGCGTCGCC
Organism: Streptomyces sp. SD15; assembly: GCF_054462255.1. Taxonomy (NCBI): domain Bacteria; kingdom Bacillati; phylum Actinomycetota; class Actinomycetes; order Kitasatosporales; family Streptomycetaceae; genus Streptomyces; species Streptomyces sp. SD15. The sequence goes on from NZ_JBTLMO010000079.1 coordinate 358, forward strand.
GCCACCTGGGCCCGGAACAGCTCCGGCAGAGTCAGGCCAGGCACCTCGCAGCCGGTGTCGTTCCACTGGCGCAGTACGAGGTGACGCTCGTCGGCGTCGAGCAGGTCGAGGTCGGTGACCGGCACGGAGGGGTCGGCGGCGATCCGCGCGAGCAGCCGCACCGTACGCTCCGTCAGGCGTTCCGCCGTCCCGGGGTCCACGAGATCGGTCGCGTAGTGCAGGAGCAGGGACAGGCGGCCCTCCGCGGCCTCGTCCACGAAGGTGAAGTGGAGGTCGAACTTGGCCGTCCCGGTGTCCATGTCGAACCACTCGGTGGGCATGCCGAGGACGTCGGGGTCGCCGTCCGGGCGGTGATGGTAGCCCAGCATGACCTGGAAGAGCGGGTTGCGGCCGACCACCCGGGGCGGGTTCAGTGCCTCGACCACCCGGTCGAAGGGCACGTCCTGGTGCTCGAAGGCGGTCAGCGCGGACTCCCGTACCCGGGCGAGCAGGTCGGTGAAGGACGGGGCGTCGGACAGATCGGTCCTGAGCACGAGGGTGTTGACGAAGAAGCCGACGAGGTCGTCCAGGGCGGCATCGGTGCGTCCGGCGACGGGGGCTCCGAGCGCGATGTCGTCGCCCGCGCCGAGCCGGTGCAGGAGGGTGGCGGTGGCGGCTTGGAGCAGCATGAACATGCTTGCCCCGGCGTCTGCCGACAGCTCGCGCAGGCCCGCGGTGACGTCCGCCGGGATGTCGATCCGGACCGTGCCGCCGCGGCCGGTGGGTTCGGCCGGGCGGGGGCGGTCCAGGGGAAGGGCGAGCTCGTCCGGCAGGCCGTTCAGCGCGGTCCGCCAATAGGCGAGTTGGCGTTCCTCGACCTGGTCCAGCAGCCGTTCCTGCCAGAGCGAGTAGTCGGCGTACTGCACAGGCAGCGGCGCCCACCCCGGTGCGCCGCCCGCCGCGCGGGCCTCGTAGGCGGTGTCGAGTTCGCGCAGGAAGGGGCGGTCGGACCACTCGTCGGTGGCGATGTGGTGCAGGACGACGGCGACGACGTGATCGGCCGGGGCGATCCTGAACACCTCGCCCCGTAGGGGCAGTTCGCGGGCCAGGTCGAAGGGGCGCCGCTGGGCCGTCTCGATCAGCCCGGGCAGTTCGGCCTCGCCGCAGTCGGTCACGGCGAACGACGGCTCGGCGTCTTCCGGAGCCAGAATGCGCTGGTACGGCTCGCCTTCGTGCTCGCCGAAGAGGGTACGCAGGGCCTCGTGCCGTGCGGCCACATCGCGCAGCGCGATCCGTAGCGCGTCCAGGTCCAGGTCCCCGCGCAGCCGGAAGACCAGCGGGAAGTTGTACGCGACGCCTCCGCCGGTGATCCGCTCGACCAGCCACAGCCGTCGCTGGGCCGCCGACAACGGGATCCGCGCGGGCCGTTCCGTCACCGGGACGACCGCCGGGCGGGTGGGCCTGCCGCCGTCGTCCGCGCGGCCGGCCAGCAGGGCGGGCGTCGGGGCCTCGAAGAGGTCGCGGATGGCGAGTTCGGCGCCCAGTTCGGTACGGGCCCGGCTGACCAGTCGGGTGGCGAGCAGCGAGTGGCCGCCCAGGTCGAAGAAGTTGTCCTCGGCGCCGACGGATGCCGGCAGTCCCAGCACCTCGCCGAACAGCCGGCACAGCACCTCTTCACGCGGGGTGCGCGGGCCGCGACCGCCACCCAGTGCGACGGCGGGTTCGGCGTCGGGCAGAGCCCTGGTGTCGAGCTTGCCGTTGTCGTTCATCGGCAGCCGGTCGAGGGTGACGAAGGCGGCCGGGACCATGTAGTCGGGCAGATCGCGCTTCAGGTCCTCGCGCAGGCGCCGTACGAGGGCGCCGGCGTCGCGTGCCGCGGTGGGGTTGTTGGCGTAGGGCGCGGTGCCGCCGCCCGGCGTGTACAGCCCGCCGACCACCCGGAAGTCGCCCTCGGTGACGAACAGGGCGTCGAACGTGCCCCCTTCACTCGACCATGTGGTCAGCACCCGATAGCCCAGCCGGGCGCCGAGATCGTGCAGTTCCTCGGGGTCCACACCGTCCGTGGCCGTCCGGCCGTCGGGGACCGAGGTGATCCGCAGCCGCTCGGGCCGCTCGGTGCGCAACCGCTCGGGCACGTTCGGGTCCCACGCCACCACCGGTTCGTCGCCGAGCCGCAGATCGGCCTCGCCGGCGTACAGCACCGCGTCATAGCGATGCCGGGTCAGTTCGTTGTGGTGGCGGCCCCTCTTGGTGCGCAGGTCGACGCCGTAGCCCAGGCCGGTGAAGTAGTCGGGGTCGACGAGGAGTTCCTTCTCCAGCCGCAGGCCGCGCTCGACCGCCCGGCCCCTGTCGTCCTCGGCGGTGCCCCGGGCCTGCTGGATCTCCATGTGGAAGGTGCGGGCGAGCCGCAGGTTGCGGACGTCGCCGACGAACAGGGCGCCGCCGGGGGCCAGCAGGTCCATCGCGCCGTGGATGACGGAGGTCAGGTAGTCGATGCTGGGGAAGTACTGGATGACGGAGTTGATGACGACGGTGTCGAAGAAGCCCTCGGGAAGCCCGGTCAGGTCGTCGGCCGGGCGGCAGCGCAGTTCGACCTTGGCCGCCAACTCCGGGTCGCGGAGCAGCTCTTCGCCGATCTTGCGGATGACGGGGGCGGCGAAGTCGGTCGCCCAGTAGGACTCGGCGTCCGGGGCGAGACGGGACAGCAGCAGCCCGGAGCCGACGCCGATCTCGAGGACGCGGCGCGGCCGGAGGGAGCGGATGCGGTCGACCGTGGCCTCGCGCCACTCGTGCATGTGGTCGAAGGGGATGGGCTGTCCGTCGTACGAGCTGTCCCACCCGGCGTACTCCTCGGTGAAGACGGCGGTGTTGATCTCCTCGTACTCGTCGGAGTAGATCTCCTGCCACTCGCCGACCTGGGCCCGCTCGGCCGACTCCCGCTCGTCCTCGCTCAGGTCGGCGGGCACGACATAGCCGACCAGCCGCTCGTCGCGTACCAGTACGGCGGCCTGGGAGACCTGCGGATGGCGGCTGAGCGCGGTCTCGATCTCGCCGAGTTCGACCCGGTAGCCTCGGATCTTGACCTGGTCGTCGGTGCGGCCCAGGAAGTCCAGGTTGCCGTCGGCGCGGCGGCGGACCAGGTCTCCGGTGCGGTACATGCGCTCGCCGGGCGTGCCGAACGGGTCGGCGACGAAGCGTTCGGCGGTCAGGCCCGGCCGGTCGAGGTAGCCGCGGGCGAGGCCGATGCCGGCGATGTACAGCTCGCCGGGCACACCGTCCGGTACGGGGCGCAGCCAGGCGTCGAGGAGGTGGGCGCGGGTGCCGCGGATGGGGCGGCCGACGGTCGGGGTGTCGCTGTCGTGGGTGCCGCCGCCGAGGGTGTTGATGGTGTACTCGGTCGGGCCGTACAGGTTGTAGCCGTACGCGCCGTGCGTGTCGCGCAGCCGGGACCAGACCGTCTCCGAGACGGCCTCGCCGCCGAGCAGGACGAGCGGCGGTACGTGGCCTTCCAGCAGGCCTTCCTCGATGAGGAGGCGGGCGTAGGTGGGGGTGACGTTGACGACGTCGATCCGGTGGGCCTCGCAGTACGCCACCAGGGCCTCGGCGTCGCGCCGCAGCTCCTCGTCGCAGACGTGCACTTCGTGGCCCTCGACGAGCCACAGCAGCTCTTCCCACGACATGTCGAAGGCGAAGGACACGGTGTGCGCGATGCGCAGCCGCCGTCCGCCGGCCGAGGCGATGGCCGGTTCGAAGATCTCCTTCTGGTGGTTGAGCTGCATGTTCGTCAGACCGCGGTAGGGCGTGACCACGCCCTTGGGGCGGCCGGTGGAGCCGGAGGTGTAGATGACGTAGGCGGGGTGCTCCAGGCTGAACCGGGCGGTGACCGGCCCGTCCGGCCGGCCGGCCAGGTCCGCCGTCACGCCCGGGTCGTCCAGCAGGACGCGCGGGAGATCGCCCTCCAGGGTCCCGGACACGGACCGGGTGGTCAGCAGGAGCAAGGGGCGGGCGTCCGCCAGCATCAGGGCGAGGCGGTCCGCGGGGTAGTCCAGTTCCAGCGGCAGATAGGCGGCGCCCGTGCGCAGTACGGCGAACAGGGCGACGACCATGTCGATGGAGCGGGGCAGCCCGAGGGCGATCACCCGCTCGGGTCCGGCTCCGTGGTCCAGCAGCAGCCGGGCCGTCCGGTTGACGGCGGCGTCGAGTTCGGCGTACGTCAGCGCGCGCTCGCCGACGACCAGCGCGGTCGCGTCGGGTGTGCGCGTGGCCTGCGCGGCGAGCAGGTCGGCGATGGTGTCCTCGGGGTCGGGCACCCGGCTGTCCGCCCACGCCGACTCCAGTGCGGCGTGCTCGGCGGGCAGCAGCGGGTCGAGTCCGCCGACCGGGGCGGCCGGGTCCCGGGTCATCCGGTCCAGCAGCAGGATGAAGCGGTCCAGCAGATCCTGGGCCTGCTCGGGGCCGACGAGGTCGGCGCGGTGGGAGAGGGTGACCCGGATGCGCGGGCCGGGCGTGACCACGAGGTTGACCGGGTAGTGGGTCGCGTCGACATTGGCCACGGCAAGGGCGCCGTACCGTTCGCGCAGCCGCTCCAGGCGCTCGCCCGTGTCGCTGTCGCGCAGCACGAAGAGCGTGTCGAAGAGCCTGCGGTGGCCGGTCTCCGCCTGGAGGACGCCGAGGCCCAGATACTCGTACGGCATCAGCTCCAGGCGCCGGTTCTGGATGCGCCGCAGCAGGTCGAGGACCGGTTCCGTGGGGTCGTACGCGATACGGGCGGGCACGGTGTTGAGGAACATGCCGATGACGTTCTCGACGTCCGGGACCTCGCTGGGCCGCCCGGCGACGGTGGTGCCGAAGACGATGTCGGTGCGGCCGGTGGCCGAGGCCAGGGCGAGTCCCCAGGCGGCGTTGAGCAGGGTGTTGAGCGTCAGCCCGTGCGCGCGTCCGGTCTCGCGCAGCAGGTCGCCCAGCTCGGCCCCGAGCAGGGTGTCCAGCTGCTCGGGGATGACCGGCTCCAGGCCCCGGTCGGCGGCGGCCGGGGCCAGCAGCGTGGGCTCGTCGAGACCGGCCAGGGCGGTCCGCCAGGCGGCGGTCGCGGTGGTGTCGTCCTGGGTGCCGAGCCAGGTCAGGTAGTCGCGGTACGAGCCGGGCCGGGGCAGGGCGGAGGCGTCGCCGCCGGTCTCGTACAGCGCGAAGAGCTCGTCCAGGAAGAGCCAGGCCGACCAGCCGTCCCACAGGATCAGATGGCGGCCGATGACGAGCCGGTCGCCTCGGTCCACGCCGAGCCGCACGAGCAGCAGCCGGAACAGCGGGGGCGCCGCCAGGTCGAACCGGCGGGTTCGTTCGGCGTCCGTCAACTCCCTCAGTCGTACGTCCTGTTCGGCGTCCGCGAGGGCGGACAGGTCCACCACGTCGAGCGGTATCTCGGGGGCGTCGACGATGAACTGGACCGGCTGGCGCAGCCCGTCGCTGGTGAACCCGGCGCGCAGGCTCGGGTTGCGGACCAGCAGGGCGCGGGCGGCGGCACGCAGCCGGCCGGCGTCGACCCGGTCGGCGAAGTCGAAGGTCTCGTGGACGGTGTAGACGTCCAACGCGCCGTCGTCGTACATGGAGTGGAAGAACAGGCCCTCCTGGAGGGGGGCCAGCGGCCAGATGTCGGCGACGTCGCCCGGGGCGAGCCGGTGGACGTGTGCGGTCTCCTCGTCGGTGAGGTCGAGTGTGTCGTGCCCGGCGCTCGGTTCGGCCGGGGCCGCGGTGAGGGTGGCGGCCAGGGCGAGGGCGGCGGGGGTGCGGTGTTCGAACACCTCGCGCGGGCTGAGCTCCAGGCCCGCGGCCCGGGCCCGGCTGGAGACGCTGATCGAGCGGATGCTGTCGCCGCCGAGCAGGAAGAAGTCGTCGTCCGGGCCGGTGTCTTCGAGACCGAGCACGGACGCGAAGATCTCCGTCAGCACGCGTTCCCGCTCCCCGGCCGGAGCCCGCCGGACGGCGGCGCGTTCCGCCTCGGGGGCGGGCAGTGCGGCGCGGTCCAGCTTGCCGCTGGGGGTGAGGGGGAGCGCGTCGAGGACGACGTAGGCGTCCGGGACCAGGGGGGCGGGCAGCGCCTCGGCCAAGGCGGTGCGCAGGGCGAGGGTGTCGAGGGCGAGGGCGCCGGGGACGACGTAGGCGACGAGCCGCTGCTCGCGTACCAGCACGGCGGCCTGCGACACCTGCGGATGGCGGCTGAGCGCGGCCTCGATCTCGCCGAGTTCGATGCGGTTGCCGCGCAGTTTGACCTGGCGGTCGGTGCGGCCCAGGTACTCGACCGTGCCGTCCTCGCGCCGTCGCACCAGGTCTCCGGTGCGGTACATGCGGGCGCCCGGCGTCTCGGCGTACGGGTCGGCGACGAAGCGGTCGGCGGTGAGTGCCGCGCGCCCGTGATAGCCGCGGGCCAGCTGGACACCCGTCAGATACAGCTCACCGGGGACCCCGGCCGGGACCGGGCGCAGGCATACGTCCAGGATCCGCAGCCCGGTGTTCCACACCGGTCGGCCGATCGGCACGGTGGTCGTGGGCTCACCGTCGTAGGCGTGGTGGGTGACGTCCACCGCGGCCTCGGTCGGCCCGTACAGGTTGTCCAGGGGTACGCCGGTCAGGGCACGCCAGCGCGCGGCGGTCTCCCCCGCCAGCGCCTCGCCGCTGCTGAACACCCGGCGCAGGCCGGCCGCCCACGTGGGATCGGCCGTCACCTCGTCCGCGCCCAGGAAGGCTTCGAGCATCGACGGTACGAAGTGCAGGGTGGTGACGTGCTGTTCACGGATCAGGTCGGCGAGATAGGCGGGGTCGCGGTGTCCGTCCGGCTTGGCGAGGACGACGGTGGCGCCCTCGCGCAGCGCCCAGAAGAACTCCCAGACGCTCACGTCGAAGCTGGACGGCGTCTTCTGGAGCACCCGGTCGTCCGGGGTGAGCCCGTACTCGCCCTGCATCCACGCGAGGCGGTTGACGACGGCCCGGTGGGTGACGACCACGCCCTTGGGGCGGCCCGTGGAGCCGGAGGTGTAGATCAGATAGGCGGGGTCGTCCGGATCGGCGGGGGTGGCGGGGGCTTCCTCGTGCGGCTCGTGTGGTTCATGTAGTTCGTGTGGTTCATGTAGTTCGTGCGGCTCATGCGGCTCATACAGTTCGTCCACGACGAGTGCCGTGAGGCCGTCGGCGTACGGGAGTCGCTCCTCGTCGGCCGCGGTGGTCACCACCGTGCTCGCACCCGAGTCGGCCAGCATGTACGCCACCCGGTCGGCCGGGTAGTCGAGGTCGACCGGCAGATAGGCGGCACCGGACTTGAGTACGCCGAGCAGGGCGACCATCAGCTCCGTCGAGCGCGGCACGGCGACGGCGACGAACTGCCCCGGACCCGCGCCGCGCGACTTCAGCCGACGAGCGACGGCGTCGGCGCGCGCGTCCAGTTCGGCGTAGGTCAGGGTGTCGGCGTCGAAGACGACGGCGACGGCATCCGGGGTGCGGGCCGCCCGCGCCTCGAAGTCGGCGGCGAGCGTGGTCTCCGGGACGGGCCGGGCGGCGCCGGTGAGGTGGGCGGTGGTGCGCTCCTGCGGGGAGAGCAGGTCGAGGTCGGCCACGGTGCGGCCGGGGTCGTCGGCGAGGGCGCGCAGAACGAGGGTGAGCCGGTCGGCGAGGGCCCGCACGGCCTTGGTGCCGAGCCGTTGGGCGTGGTGCTTGAGCCGCAGATCGAGGCGGCGGCCGGGCTTGACGATCAGGGCGAGTGGATAGTGGACCGCGTCGTGGAAGGCGTGTCCGGTGATCCGGATCGTGCCGGAGGGATCGGTGAGGCCCGGCTCGGCCGGGTAGTTCTCGAAGACGACGAGGGTGTCGAAGAGCTCGCCGTCGCCCGCGAGGCCCGCGACACGCTGGACTTCGGAGAGGCCGAGGTGCTGGTGGCCGAGCAGCGCGCCCTGCTCGTCCTGAAGACGGCTCAGAAGGTGGCCGAGCGTGTCCGCGGGCTGCCAACGCAGGCGTGTCGGCAGGGTGTTGATGAACAGGCCTACCATCGACTCGATGCCGTCCACGGCGGCGTCCCGCCCTGAGACGGTCGTACCGAAGACGACGTCCTGACGCCCGGTCAGCCGACCCAGCAGCAGACCCCACGCGCCCTGCACCACGGTGCCGAGCGTCACTCCGTGCTCGCGGGCGCGGGCCGCCAGCCGGGCGGTGACCCGCTCGGACAGTTCGACCCGGATCTGCGCGGGCTCGACGGGTGCGCCGTCCGCGGGCGCCTCGACCAGCCGGGTGGGCTCGTCGAGCCCGGCGAGGGCGGTGCGCCAGGCCTCGCGCGCGGCCTCGCGGTCCGCCGCCGCGAGCAGGCGCAGATAGTCGCGGTAGGAGGCGACTTCCGGCAGCGGGGCGGGCATGTCCCCGTACAAGGCCATGAGTTCGCGGTGCAGTACCGGCAACGACCAGCCGTCGGCCACGATGTGATGAAACGTCAGGATGAGTTGGCTTTGTTCGTCGCCGAGCCGGACCAGCGCGCAGCGCAGCAGCGGGGGGTGGGCGAGGTCGAAGCGGCGGGCGCGTTCGTCGGCGGCGACGGCGTCGGCGAGCGTGTGCCGGACCGCGGCGTCCTGCGCGGACAGGTCCACCTCGTGCCAGGGCAGCTCCACTCCCCGGGCGGTGATCTGCACCGGGCGGCCGTCGGTGAGCTGCCGGAAGCAGGCGCGCAGCGGGGCGTGCCGGTCCAGCAGTCGCTGGGCGGCGCGGCGCAGGGCGGCGACGTCGACCGGGCCGACCAGTTCGACGACCTGCTGGACGACGTAGGCGTCGCGGTCGGAGCCGTCCACCAGCGCGTGGAAGTAGAAGCCCTCCTGGAGCGGGCCGAGCGGCAGCAGGTCCTCGACGGTGACCGGGTGCTCGCCCTGGAGCGCGGCGAGTTCGGCGTCGGTGAGCCGCACCAGCGGCGTGTCGTCGACGCCGTCGGTGTTCGCGGCCGTTTCCCCTTCGACGACCTGGGCGAGTTCGGCGACCGTACGGTGCCGGAAGACGTCCCGCGGGGTCAGCGTCACGCCCGCGCGGCGGGCGCGGATCAGCAGCTGGATGGCGATGATGCTGTCCCCGCCGAGGGCGAAGAAGTCGTCGTCGACGGTGACCGACCTGAGGCCCAGCGCCTGGGCGTACAGGCCGCACAGCAGTTCCTCGCGGGCGTCGCGCGGGGCGCGGCCCGAGCTGAGGGCGGCGTAGTCGGGTACGGGCAGTGCGGCGCCGTCCAGCTTGCCGCTGGGGGTGACCGGCAGCCGGTCGAGGGGGACGAGTGCGGCCGGGACCATGTACTCGGGCAGCCACTCGGCGGCGTACCCGCGCAGGGTCCGCATCAGTGCGCTCACGTCGCGGAACGGCGCGGGACGGTTGGCGTGCGGGTGGTGGCCGGTGCCGGGCCGGTACAGCGTGCCGAAGGGGGTGTCGCCGCGGGCGAACACGGCGTCGAGTCCGCCGTCCTCGGCGGTTCCGTTCCAGGTGACGGCGGCGCGGTGGCCGTGCCGTGCGGCCAGTTCGCGCAGTGCTTCGGGGTCGACCGCGTCGGCGGGCGGGCGGCTGCTGTCGTCCAGCGAACCGAGCGCGGCGAGGTCTTCGGCGAGCCGGGCGTTGGGGATGCCGGTGACGCGCAGCCGGTCGGGCCCGCCGTCGGCTGCCAGCCGGTCGGCGAGGGCGTCCAGGGTGGCGGGGCCGGACCAGGCCAGCTCCTCGACCGGGGAGGGCGCCTGACCTCCCGCACCGGGCGCGGGTTCTGCGAGGGGCCGCAGCACCACGTCGTAGCGGTAGCGCGTCAGTTCGTTGTGGTGGGCGCCGCGCTTGACGCGTACGTCGGCGGTGAAGCCCTCCAGGGCGGTGAAGAAGTCGGGGTCGAGGAGCAGTTCGCCCTCCCAGGCCACCGACCGGTCCACGGCGGCGCGCAGGGCCTCCTTGTCGTCCGTGCCCCGCGCCGCGCCCTCCGCGCTGTCCGCCCGGCGGCTCTCCACGGCGGCGCGCAGGGTGCGCAGCAGCCGCAGATTGCGTACGTCGCCCACGAACACCGAGGCGCCCGGGGCGAGCAGACGGCGGACTTGGCGCAGTACGTCCGTCAGGTAGTCGGCGCTCGGAAAGTACTGGGCGACGGAGTTGAGGACGACGGTGTCGAAGTACCCCTCGGGCAGACCGGTGGTGTCGTGCGCGGGGCGGGCCAGCAGTTCGACCCGGTCGGCGAGGCCGGGGACGGTCCCGACCTGGGCCTGGAGGGCGCGGATGGCCTCGTCGGAGAGGTCGGTGCCCCAATAGGCGTCGCAGTCCGGTGCGATGCGTGACAGGAGCAGGCCGCTGCCGACACCGATCTCCAGGACGCGGCGCGGCCGGAGCGCCGCGATGGCGTCCACCGTGGCCGCTCGCCACTCGCGCATCTCGGCGAGCGGGATGGGCAGCCCGTCGTACATGCTGTTCCAGCCGGCGAAGTTCTCCTGGAAGCCCTCGGATCCGGCGGCGGCGTAGAGGAGTTCGTGCAGGTCCTTCCATTCGGTGACCTCCGTCGTGCCGTCCGCGGAGGCCTCCAGCGAGGGCACGACGTACGCGGCGAGCCGCCGGTCGCCGGGCCGGTCCTCGCGGACGACGACGGCCGCTTGGGCGACGGCGGGGTGGGAGCGCAGCACGGACTCGATCTCGCCGGGCTCGATGCGGAAGCCGCGGATCTTGACCTGGCTGTCGGCCCGGCCGAGGAACTCCAGGCGCCCGTCGGCTTTCCAGCGGACCAGGTCGCCGGTGCGGTAGAGGCGTTCGCCGGGTGCCCCGAAGGGGTCGGCGACGAATCGCTCGGCGGTGAGGTCGGGCCGGCCGAGGTAGCCGCGGGCGAGTCCGGCGCCGCCGAGGTACAGCTCGCCGGGGACTCCGGCGGGGACGGGCTTCAGCCTGCCGTCCAGTACGTAGGCGCGCGTGCCCGGGTCCGGGACACCGATGGGCACGATGCTGCCGGCGGGGGTGTCGGGGTCGCACCGGCCGAGGGTGGAGTTGGTGGTGGCCTCGGTCGGACCGTACGCGTTGAACATCATGCGGCCGCGGGCGTAGCGCCCGACCAGTTCCGGCGATACCCGTTCGGTTCCCGCCAACAGGGTTGCTTGTGGCGGCAGTTGTACGTCGTCGGGCAGGGCGGCGAGCAGGGCGGGCGGCAGGATCATGAACGTGATGCCGTTGGCGTTCGCGTAGTCGGCGAGCGGCGCTTCGGGCACCCGCAGCTCGGCCGGTACGACGACGAGCCGGCCGCCGGAGAGCAGACCGAGGCACAGGTCCCAGAAGGCCACGTCGAAGCTGGGCGAGGCGAACTGCAGAACCCGGCTGTGCGCACCGATGCCGAAGCGTTCGCTCTGGGTGGCGACGAGCTTCGCGACGCCCGCGTGGGACAGGACGACGCCCTTGGGGCGGCCGGTCGAGCCGGAGGTGTAGATGACGTACGCGGCGTTGGCGACCGTCAACTCCCCGCGCAGTTCGGGGCCGTGGGCCGGGTGACGCGCGAGTTCGGCCGTCGTGTCCGGGGCGTCGAGGATCAGCAGGTCGGTGTCCGGCGGCAGGTCGGCGGCCACCTCCGCGGTGGTGACGAGGCAGACCGGGTCGGCGTCGGTGAGCATGTACGCGATGCGGTCGGCCGGGTAGTCGGTGTCGATGGGCAGATAGGCGGCACCGGACTTGAGGACGGCGACCTCGGCGACGATCAGTTCGGCCGAGCGCGGCACGGCGAGGGCGACCACCTTCTCGGGTCCCGCACCCCGTGCGACGAGGGCATGGGCGAGGCGTGCCGCGCGCTCGTCGAGTTCGGCGTAGGTGAGCCGGGTGTCGGCGAAGACGAGGGCCACGGCGTCCGGGCGGGCCTCGACCTGCGCGGCGAACATCTCCGGCCAGGTAGCGGCGGGCACGTGGTGCTCGGTGTCGTTCCATTCGACGAGGATCCGGTGGCGTTCCTCGTCGCCGAGAAGTGCCAGGTCGCCGACGGTGGCGCCGGGGCGGGCCAGGGCATCCGTCAGCAGGGTCGCGTAGTGACCGAGCAGCCGGTCGACGGTCTCGGCCGCGAAGAGATCCGTCCGGTACGTCGCGCCTACCTCGCCCCCGCCGACGCGCAGGACGAGATCCAGCGGACCGCCGTCCCACAGCTCCGCCGATTCCGGGCCGGTGGTGAACCCGGTGTTGCAGAACACGCCTCCGCCGCGGGTGGGTTCAGGATCGAGCAGTGCGGTGAGCGCGGACAGCGGGACCCGGTGGGCGGCGCCCTGCGCGCAGGCGGTGGCGGTGCGCGCGGCGAGTTCCGCGAACGGGGTGTCGTCGTGGAGCGCGATACGTATCGGCAACCCGCCGTGAGCTATGGCGAGTTCGCCCACGCGACCGCCGTAGCGGTGCAGGAGCGCGGCGTACGCGGCGAACAAGGTGGCATCGGGGGCGATGGCGGCGAGCGCGCGAGTGCGGGTCAGTGTGTGACCGGCGGCGTGCTGCGGATAGGGGAAATCGACGGGAAGGACGGCTTCGGAAGGCAGTGGAACGAGTTGTCCACGCCAGAATTCCGCCGTCGGCGCCGCCAGTTCTTCGTCACTCGAGTTACCCGACACAGGTGCCGCGCCTCCCAAAACATGCCGAACCAGCTCGTTCGAGCCCCGACCGGTCGCCATATTAAGGTAAGGATTACCTAACTAGATAGACCTTCTCGGGGACGAGAACCCCACAGCTCAGGGCGGTACAGTTAAGGGCCGCCTAACCTAAGGGAGTTGACCGTGGAGCAAGGCCGGTGACCCGGGCGGGCGGACTGCGCCCCACTCTGCTCGTGGGCCTGATCCTCACCGTCCTGGCCCTCCTGTGCCTGCTGTCGATCGGCCTCGGCGCTCTGAACATTCCTCCGACCCAGGTCATCCGGACCGTGTTCGGCGATCCGCCGAGCCAGACCGTCGAGGACGTGATCTGGTCGGTACGCGTCCCGCGCACCGCGCTCGGACTGGCCACCGGAGCCGCACTCGGACTGTCCGGCGCCCTCATGCAGGCCCTGACCCGCAACCCCCTCGCCGACCCCGGGATCCTCGGCGTCAGCGCGGGCGCCGCCTTCGCCATCGTGGTTGCCGTCGCGGTACTCGGAGTCGGATCCCTGTACGGGTATGTGTGGTTCGCCTTCGCCGGGGCCCTCGTCGCCAGCGTGGTGGTCTTCCTGCTCGGCAGGCTGGGGCGCTCCGGCGCCACACCGGTCAAGCTCGCCTTGGCCGGAGTGGCCATCACCTCGCTGCTCTCCTCACTCACCAGCGCCGTCGTCCTCACCAACCCCGACGCCCTCGACCGCTTCCGCTTCTGGTCGGCGGGCTCTCTCGCCGGCCAGGACGGCGGGGTGGTGCTGCGGCTCCTGCCCTTCCTCGCCGTCGGCGCGGTCCTCGCCATCGCCTCCGCGCCCGCGCTCAACAGCCTGGCCCTCGGCGACGACGTGGCCGCCTCGCTCGGGCGGCGGCTCGGTCTCGTACGACTCCAGGGCGTCACCGCGGTCATGCTGCTCACCGGCGCGTCGGTCGCCGTCATCGGCCCGGTCGTCTTCCTCGGACTGGTCGTGCCGCACCTCGCGCGGATTCTGGCCCAGCGGGCCGGACTCGGCCCCGACCACCGATGGCTGCTCCCGCTCTCCGCGGCCCTCGCCCCCTGTCTGCTGCTCGCCGCCGACATCCTCGGACGCCTGGTGGACCGGCCGCTGGAAATCCAGGCCGGGGTGCTCGTCGCGTTCATCGGAGGCCCGTTCTTCATCGCCCTGGTCCGCCGACGCAAGCTCGCGGAGGTGTGAGCATGCCCGCACTCACCACGCCCGCCGCCCCGACGACTCCCCGCGCGTCCAGGGTGCGCAAGACCTTCCGGCTCGTCGCCCCGCCCGTCTCCGGCGTGCTGCGGCCGCGGCTGATCGCGGTCTGCGCCGCGCTGACCGGCGCGGTGTTCCTGCTGTTCTGCTGGGGAGTCACCCTCGGCGACTATCCGATCGGTTTCACCGACGTGGTCAAGGCGCTGGCCGGCGTCGGCGACCCCAGCACCGTGATCGTCGTACAGGACCTGCGGCTGCCCCGCGCCCTGACCGGGTTGCTGGTGGGCATCGCCTTCGGGATCTCCGGAGCGGTGTTCCAGACGATGACCCGCAACCCGCTGGCCAGCCCGGACATGATCGGTCTGACCCAGGGCGCCGGGACGGCCGTGGTGGCGGGCATCGTGCTCGGCTGGGACGGCGGCCTCGGCACCCAGGGCCTCGGTCTGCTCGGCGCCCTGGCCACGGCCCTGGTCGTGTACGCGCTGGCCTGGAAGCACGGAGCCACCGGCTACCGCATCATCCTGGTCGGCATCGGGGTGTCGTGGATCTGCACCAGCGCCACCGACTTCCTGCTCGCCAGGGGCCAGCGGTTCGCGGCGGAGGCGGCCGTCGGCTGGCTGGTCGGCAACCTCAACGGCCGTACCTGGGACATGGTCACCACACTCGCCGTCGCGATGGCCGTCCTCGTTCCCTTGGCCCTGGCACTGGGCCGCCAGATGCGCGTCCTACAGCTCGGCGACGACGTGGCCGCCGGGCTCGGCACCCGCGTCCAACCGGTACGGCTCGCGCTCTTGCTGACCGGGGTCGGCCTGATCGCCTTCGGCACGGCGGCCGCGGGACCGGTCGCCTTCGTCGCGCTCGCCGCCCCGCAGATCGCCCAACGCCTGGCCGGCACTGCATGGCCACCGCCGGTCGCCGCCGGACTCACCGGGGCGCTCGTCGTCCTCGGCTCCGACCTCATCGCACGTGAAGCGATCTCCGGCACCGAACTGCCGGTCGGGATCGTCACCGGCGTCCTCGGCGCGCCGGTGCTGCTCTGGCTGCTCATCCGCGCCAACCGCGCGGGCTCAGGAGGCTGAACGCATGGCAACCACCACCCCCGGCCCGCTGCCACGCCCCGGCTCGGACACCTCCACGGAGCACGAGACGGGCCCTGCCTCCGGGACAACGGCGCCGATCACCACAGGTTCGGGTTCCGGTTTCCCTTCCGATTCCCGGACAACCACCACGACGACCACCACGATCACCACCGGTTCCGTTTCCCGTACGACCACGACCACCACCACCGCCTCCGAGCCGGGGCCCGAACTCAACGCGAGTGGTCTGCATCTGGCGTACGACCATCGACTGGTCGTCGAGGACCTCGACCTGGAGGTGCCCACCGGCCGGATCACCGCCATCGTCGGAGCCAACGCCTGCGGCAAGTCGACGCTGTTGCGCGCCCTGGCCCGGCTGCTGACGCCTCGCCAGGGGGCCGTACACCTGGATGGCCGGGCGCTGCGCTCCATACCGGCCCGGGAACTGGCACAGCGGCTCGGGATTCTCCCGCAGACGCCGGTGGCACCGGAGGGGCTGACCGTCATCGACCTGGTCAGCCGGGGGCGTTCACCGCACCAGACCTGGTGGCGGCAGTGGTCGAAAGCCGACGAGTTCGCGGTGCACGAGGCCCTGGCGGCGACGAATCTGACCGACCTGTCCGACCGTGCCGTGGACGAGTTGTCGGGCGGGCAGCGCCAGCGCGCGTGGATCGCGATGGCCGTGGCCCAGGGCACTCCCGTGCTGCTCCTCGACGAGCCGACCACCTATCTCGACCTGGCCCACCAGATCGACGTACTCGACCTCATCACCGACCTCAACCGGCGGGAACACCGCACGGTGGTGATGGTGCTGCACGACCTCAACCAGGCCTGTCGGTACGCCGATCACGTCATCGCCATGAAGTCCGGCCGCATCGTCGCCGAGGGGCCACCGGCCGACGTCATCACCGCGGCCACCGTCGAGGACGTCTTCGATCTGCGCTGCCAGGTCGTCACCGACCCGGTCAGCGGCACGCCGCTGGTGATTCCGATGGGCCGCCATCACGACGCGGTTCCGGCCGGATGGAATGACGAGGTTTAACAAGGACTTCCACCGCAACTGACACCTGGTCATCCGGTCACCCCTCACAGGCCATTGCAAGGTAAGGCTTACCTTATCTACGATATGGCTCGCTGAGGGAGGCGATGTCCACGGTGAAAGCACCGCACTGCGAACCGGACAGCATTCACGACGTCCTCGGAATAGGCTTCGGTCCGTCAAATCTGGCACTCTCCATCGCCATTGACGAACACAACACGAAGCTTCCCGAAAGCCAACGGCTCAAGGCACTCTTCCTGGAACGGCAGCCGAGCTTCGGCTGGCACCGGGGCATGCTCATCGACGACGCGACCATGCAGGTGTCCTTCCTGAAGGACCTGGTCACCATGCGGAACCCCACCAGTGACTTCAGCTTCCTGTGCTATCTACGGGAGCGGGGCCGACTGGTCGACTTTCTCAACCAGAAGACACTCTTCCCGCTCCGCGCCGAGTTCCACGACTATTTCGAGTGGGCCGCCGCCAGGGTGCGCCACCTCGTCGAGTACTCCTGCCAGGTGCTGTCCGTCTCCCCCGTACGCGGGGACGACGGCGAGGTGTCCTACCTGGACGTGACCTGCCGTCACCCGGACGACCCGGCCCGCACCGTGACCCACCGGGCCCGCAACATCAGTGTGGCCGTCGGCCTCGAACCCCATCTGCCGCCCGGCACCGTCCTGTCCGAACGCGTCTGGCACAACAGCCAGTTGATCCCGAACGTCGCCGAACTGGCCGCCAGGGACACCCCGGTGCGCCGGGCCGTCGTGCTCGGCGCCGGTCAGAGCGCCGCGGAGGCGGTGGACTACCTCCACCGCACGTTCCCCGACGCGGAGGTCTGCGCCGTCTTCGCGAAGTACGGGTACACCCCCGCCGACGACAGTCCCTTCGCCAACCGGATCTTCGACCCCGAGGCCGTGGACGTGTACTTCTCGTCCCCTCCCGAGGTCAAACAGTCCCTCGTCGACTACCACCGCTCCACCAACTACTCGGTCGTCGACATGGACCTGATCGAGGCCCTCTACTCGACCGCCTACCGCGAGAAGGTGCACGGCCGGGAACGACTGCGGTTCCTCAACGTCTCCCGCATCCGCGACGTGCGCGAGCACCCCGACCGACTCGACGTCGCCGTGGAGTTCCTGCCCACGGGCGAACGGCAGGTCATGGAGGCCGACCTGCTCGTCCATGCCACCGGCTACCGTTCCCGGGACATCGGCGCCCTGCTCGGTGACTCCGCGAAGCTCTGCCTGCGCGACGACGGCGACGACGTCCGCGTCGGCCGCGATCACCGGGTGGAGGTCGCGGCCGAGGTGACCGCGGGCATCTACCTCCAGGGCGGCACCGAGCACACCCACGGGCTGACCTCGACCCTGCTGTCCACCACGGCGATCCGCGCCGGCGAGATCCGCGACTCCCTGGTCGCGCGCCGGGCCACCGGCCGGGCCACCGTCTGACCCTTCTGCGACCGGCCCTTTTCTGACCGACCCTTCCGACCGGCCCTTCTCTGGAACCGTGAACACTTTCGCGGAAAGTGTTCACGGTTCCAGAGACACCTATGCGGTGGCGGCGGCCGCCGCTCGGCCGGCCTGGCGGCCGGAGAACAGACAACCGCCGAGGAACGTACCCTCCAGGGAGCGGTACCCGTGCACCCCGCCACCGCCGAACCCCGCGACCTCACCGGCCGCGTACAGGCCGGGAACCGGGGTGCCGGTCGCATCGAGGACACGGCCGGACAGGTCGGTCTGGAGACCGCCGAGCGTCTTGCGGGTGAGGATGTTCAGCCGTACGGCGATCAGCGGTCCGGCGCTGGAATCCAGGATCTTGTGGATCGCGGCGGTACGGCTGAGCGAGTCCCCGGTGTAGGCGAGCGCGTTACGGATCCCCATCACCTGAACGTCCTTGGTGTACGGGTTGTCGATCTCCCGGTCCCGGGCGTCGATCTGCCGTTTGAGGTCGGCCAGGTCGATGAGATCGTCCCCGGTCAACTTGTTCATCCCGGTGACCAGTTCGGGAAGCGTGGAGGCGACGACGAAGTCGACTCCGTTGTTCTTGAATCTCTCGATCGGCTCGGGCGTCTGCCAGATCCGCGAGAGAAGCATCCAGATGTCCTTGTTGGTGAGGTCCGGGTTCTGCTCCGACCCGGACAGCGCGAACTCCTTCGCGATGATCTTCTGCGTCGTGACGAACCACGAGTAGTCGTAGCCGGTGTCGGTGATCGACTTGAGGGTGTGGAGGGTGTCGTAGCCGGGAAGGTCGGGGGCGGAGAAGCGTTTGCCGGTGGCGTCGAACCACAGGGACGACGGGCCGGGCAGGATGCGAATGCCGTGATGGGCCCAGATCGGGTCGTAGTTGCGAAGTCCCTCGGTGTAGTGCCACATCCGGTCGGGGTTGACGATCCGCCCGCCCGCCTTCTCCGTGATCGCGAGCATCCGGCCGTCCACGTGCGCGGGCACCCCGGTGATCATGGACTTGGGTGGGGTCCCCAGCCGGGCCGGCCAGTTCTGCCGTACGAGATCGTGATTGGCGCCGATGCCGCCGGAGGTGACGATCACCACCGGCGCGCGCAGCTCGAAGTCGCCGACCACGGTGCGCGAACTGGCCTTGCCGCGGGCCGCGTCGCTCGGCTCCAGGACCGCCCCGCGGACGCCGGTGACCGCACCGCCCGTGCGGACGACCTCGTCGACGCGGTGCCGGAACTTGAACGTCACCTTGCCGTCCGCCACCGCGGCCCGCACCTTCTTCTCGAACGGTTCGACCACGGCCGGACCGGTGCCCCAGGTGACATGGAAACGGGGGACGGAGTTGCCGTGCCCGTCCGCGAGGCCGCCGCCGCGCTCGGCCCAGCCGACGATCGGGAACCAGCGCACTCCGAGCCCGTAGAGCCAGGACCGCTTCTCCCCGGCCGCGAAGTCCACATACGCCTCGGCCCACTTGTGGGCCCAGTGGTCCTGGCCGAGAGGATCGGTGACACCGCGGTCGAAACCGGCGGTGCCCTGCCAGTCCTGCCACGCCAGTTCGTGGGAGTCCTTGATGCCCATCAGCCGCTGCTCGGCGGAGTCGACGAGGAACAGACCGCCGAAGGACCAGAACGCCTGCCCGCCGAGATTGCTCTCCGGCTCCTGGTCGAGGAGCAGCACCTTGCGGCCGGCGGCCGCCAGTTCGGCCGTCGCGACCAGACCGGCGAGCCCGCCGCCGACCACGATCGCGTCGGCGTCCGTGCCCGCCGAGGCGGCGAAGGCGGGTGCGGTCTGTGCGAGGGCGGCACCGGCGAGCACGCCCCCTGCCACCGTCAGGGCGCGGCGACGGCTGATGACGGCCGGGGATGGCGAATTCTCCATGGGCTGCCTTCCGGAGGGGTGCGGAGGGTGCGGAGCGGTACGGAGGGTGCAGGGCGGTACGGAGGGTGCGGCAGATACGAGGGATGTTCTTGCGACGACTGCACTGTTACCGTCGGTAGCCCACAGGGAATCAGGTCGTCACAGCAATGTGGTAGTGGCCGGGCGCCAACGTGATCACCGCTCCGTTGTGGCCCGGCGACAGCGTGCGGACGGAGAGAACGTGCGGACGGAGAAGTGGCTCATGACGGTCGTTCACGAACGTGAGCCGGTCACCGAGATCCTGCGGGCCATGGCCGTCGACGCGGATGTGTGCCACGAACTCGTCCGCGCGGCGAGGGCTCAGTCCCCCGAGGTGGCCCGGCTCGCCGAGGCGGAGACCCGCTCCCACGTCACCGCCATGATCCGCGCCGCCGGCGGGTGGTTCAGCACCTTCGACCGGGTCGAGCACGAGGACTTCACAGCAGCCCTGTTACTGGGCGCCGACCGGGCGGGCCAGGGCGTGCCCATGACCGCGGTACTGCGCGGGGTCCAGGCCGCGCTCACCCGCGCGGTGGAGATCACCGTCGACCGGTGCCGCGCGGCCGGGGTGCCCGACGGCGCCCTGCTCACGCTGGTCCTGCGGCTGAAGGAGTACGGCGACGCGGTCGAGCGGCATGTGATCAACGGATATCGCGCGGCGGAGCGGGCGGCACCGCACGAGACCGCGGAGGTGCGCACGAGTCTGCTGCGGCGGCTTCTGGTCGGCGGAGTCGTGCCGTCCGCCGAGGAGATGATGAGGGCGGGGGCCCCGCCGGACGGCGGCGGGCTCCACCACTGCCTCGTCGCGGACGCCACGGATCCCGCGTCCGCGCGCCGCCTCATGGACCGGTTCTCCGCGCTTCGCGGAATCTTCGGTCTCGTCGAGGGACGACTGGCGGGCCTGTGCCGCCGGATGCCCGGCAGCATGGAAGCGGGGACGGGGACTCTGGTCGTGGTCTCCTCGGCCGCACCCCTGGAGGAGATCCGTCCGCTGTACCGGCTCTGCACCCGGGCCCTGGACATCGGCGTACGTCAGAGGCGTCACGGCCGGTACGAACTGACCGACTTCGCCGCCGAGATCGCCCTCGCCGACCAGCCGCTGCTGGGCGCGCAGCTGAGCGGCCGACTCCTGGGAGCCCTGGACCAGTCGGACGACTTCCACCGTCAACTCGCGCTCACCGCACTGACGTTCCTGGACAACGGCCGACGCCTGGACCAGACCGCGACGGCCCTGTTCACCCACCCCAACACCATCCGCTACCGGCTCGACCGTCTCCAGCAGATCACCGGACAATCACTGACCGACCTCCCACCGGAGAGCCTCTCCGGCCCGCTGAGCACCCTGCACTGGTGGTGGGCCCTGACCACCTGGCTGGGAGGACCGGACCGGGGCGACTCCGGCGCATGACATCGGGCCGAAACCGGCGTCCTGTAACCAGGGGTAACAAGGTCGGTGACGTAGAGTAAGTCCTTGGGGTGGGATCTCGAGGGGGATGAATTGGCTCTGGAGCCCGTGCGCTTCGCGGTCCTGGGCCCGGTCCGTGCCTGGCGGGCGGGAACGGAGCTGGACCTCGGGCGTCCCAAGGAAAGAGCGCTGCTGGCACTGCTGCTGGTGCGCGCCGATGAACCGGTCGGCATGAGCGAGATCGTGGACACGCTGTGGGGCCACCGTCCGCCGCCCACCGCGGTCAATGTGGTGCGCCGCCTCGTCGGGTCGCTGCGCCGTCTGCTGGAGCCCGGCCTGCCCGCCCGTGCCACGGGCCACTGGCTGGTACGGGACGCGGGCGGATACCGCCTGCTGACCGACAGCGGCTCCTTGGACCTCCTGCGGTTCCGCGAACTGCGTGACGAAGCCCGGCGGACCGCCGCGGAAGGGGCGTCCGCACGGAGCGCGGAGCTGTTCACCGAGGCACTGTCCCTGTGGCAGGGGCCGGTCGCCGCCGGGGTCCCCCAGGAGGTACGCGCCCACGCGGTGTTCTGCCTGCCGAGCCGGGAGTACGTCGCCGCCGTACGGGAGGCGGCCGACGCGGCCCTGCTCGCCGGCCTCCCCGGCACGGTCCTGCCCGAGCTCCAGAAGGCCGCCGCCGACCACCCGTTGGACGAGCCGCTGCTGGCCAGGCTGATCCTCGCGCTGGCCGCCGACGGCCGCCGGTCCGAAGCACTGCGCACCTACCAGGAGGCGTGCGCCCGGCTCGACGACGAGCTGGGCATCGACGCCGGCCCGGAACTGCACGACGCCCACCGGACGGCGTTGCTGTACACCCCCGCGCCCGCCACGTCGCCCGGGTCCGGCGCGTCCCACCGCGAACCCGATGAACCGGCCTCCGGTCTCCCCGAGCCACGGACGCCTCCCCCGCCGGCACCCGCGCAACTGCCCCACGACCTGGCGACGTTCACCGGTCGGCAGACCGAACTCGACGACGCGCTCGGACCGCTGACGAGTGAGGCGGCGCCCGCCGCGACGGTGGTGATCAGCGCCATCGCCGGGATGGCGGGGATCGGAAAGACCACGCTCGCCGTGCACTGGGCCCATCAGGTCGCCGACCGTTTCCCCGACGGGCAGCTCTACGTCAACCTGCGCGGATTCGACCCGTCGGGAGCGGCCGTGAGCCCGGGCGAGGCCGTCCGTGGTTTCCTGGACGCGCTGGGAGTGCCGCCCGAGCGCATCCCGCACGGCGTCGACGCCCAAGCCGCGCTCTATCGCAGCGTGTTGGCCGGTCGCCGGTTCCTCGTCCTGCTGGACAACGCGCGCGACACCGATCACGTCCGGCCGCTGCTTCCCGGCACGCCCGGCTGTCTCACCGTCG
The DNA here is from genome assembly GCF_054462255.1 of Streptomyces sp. SD15. NCBI lineage: Bacteria > Bacillati > Actinomycetota > Actinomycetes > Kitasatosporales > Streptomycetaceae > Streptomyces > Streptomyces sp. SD15. The sequence goes on from NZ_JBTLMO010000079.1 coordinate 22,413, forward strand.
TCACCAGCCGCAACCACCTCTTGGGGCTGGTCGCCGCGCACGGGGCCCACTCGCTGACCCTGCGTCCGTTCGACGCCGACCAGGCACGGGCATTCCTCGGCCACCGGTTGGGCGCCGAGCGCATCGCGGCCGAGCCCCGGGCGGCAGCCGCGATCATCACCTTGTGTGCCGGACTGCCGCTCGCCCTGGCCTGCGTCGCCGCGCGGGCTGCCACCCACCCGCACTTCCCGCTGTCCGCCGTCGCCGCCGAACTGCGGGAGGCCCACGGCAGCCTCGACGCCTTCGCCAACGCCGACACCTCGGCGGACGTCAGCGCGGTCTTCTCCTGGTCCCTCGGCGCCGTCTCCGCCGAGGCCTCCCAGCTCTTCCGGCTGCTCGCCCTGCACCCCGGCCCGGACTGCTCCGTACCGGCCGCGGCCGCCCTGGCCGGGGTTCCGGTGCGGGAGGCCCGGCGGCTGTTGACCGAGTTGTCCGGCGTTCACCTCATCAACGAGCACGCGCCCGGCCGCTACGCCTTCCACGACCTGCTGCGCGCGCACGCCACCCAGCTCGTCCACACCCATCACCCGGAGGCCGCACGCCGCGCGGCCGTCCACCGCCTGTTCGAGCACTGTCTGCACACCGCCCATGCCGCGGCGCTGCTGCTCGCCCCGCACGGGGATCCGATGCCGCTCGAACCGTCCGCGCCCGGGGTCGCACCCGAGCCGCTCGCCGACGACAGCCGGGCCCTGGCCTGGCTCTCGGCCGAGTACCGGATGCTGCTCGCCGTCGTCGACGCGGCCGCGAGCTCCGGTCAGGAACGACTCGCCTGCCTGCTCGCCTGGGCGCTGGAACCCTTCTTCGACCGGCGGGGAGACTGGCACGACTGGGCTGCCACTCAGCGCACCGCGCTGGCGGCCGCACAGCGGCTCGCCGATCCGGCGATGGAGGCCCGCGGGCTGCGCGCACTGGCCCGGGCGGAGGGCAGGCTGGGCCTGCACGACCGGTCCCGCCCTCGCCTCGATCGCGCCTTGGAGCTCTTCACCGAGTTGGGGGACGACATCGGGCGGGCCAACACCCACCGCAGTCTGGGCTGGGAATGCGAGCAGCGGGGCGACCTGCCCGGTGCCCTCCGGCACAACCAGCGGGCCCTGGGCCTCTTCCGGACCGCCGGCCTGCGCGCCGCACAGGCCAGCGTCCTCAACTCCGTCGGCTGGTACCACGCCCAGCTCGGGGACTACCGCAAGGCCCTGAGCCACTGCTTCGAAGCCCTGTCCATGCTGCAGGACCTGGGGGACCGCTACGGCCAGGCCGCCACCTGGGACAGCATCGCCTACGCCTACCACCGCCTCCACCGTCATCCGCACGCCCTGCTCGGCTACCGCAACGCGATCGCCCTCTACCAGGAGCTGGGGGTGCCGTATCTCGAGGCCGAGACCCTCACCCGCCTCGGCGAAACCCACCTCGCGACGGGCAACGACGCGGGCGCCCGCGCCTCCTGGCGAGAAGCCCTCGTCATCCTCACCGAACTCGGCCACCCCGACGCCGACCGGGTCCGCGCCCGGTTGCACGGGAGGGACAAGCGGCTCGATCTCACGTAACCCCGGACAGGGGGCGCACTCGGCTCCCCGGCGCATGGCAGACGTAGGCCGCGTCGGGCGTCGGCGTTCCGGGCCCGCCGTCCTGACCGTCCGAAGGCCGTAGGTTGAAGACGTGATGCAGTTCGAGTTGCTGGGCCCCTTGCGGGTCCGGCGTGCGGAGCGGGAAGTCGATCTCGGGTTCCCCCAGCAACGGGCCCTGCTGGGGCTGCTCATGGTGCGGGCGGGCCGGCCGGTACAGCTGGGCGAGATCGTCGACGTACTGTGGGCGGGCCGCCCTCCGGCCAGCGCCACGAATGTCGTGCGCCGCTATGTCGGTTCGCTGCGGCGGCTGCTCGAACCGGGGCTGGCGCCGCGGGCGCCGGGCCGTCGTCTGCTCGGGCGCGCCGGTGGTTACCTGCTGGAGGCGGAGACCGACGAAATCGATCTGCTGCGCTTTCGCGACCTCACCAGACAGGGCAAGCGGGCCGTTGCCACCGCCAGGCCCGAGGAGGCGGTAGGGCACTTCGTCAATGCCCTGCGCGAGTGGCGCGGCCCGGTGGTGGCCATGGGCATCCCCGCGTCGGTACGGGAGCATGCGCTGTTCGGCGCGGTGGAGCGCGAGTTGATGCAGACGACGCAGATGGCGGCCGACGCGGCCCTGCTGTGCGGACGGACGGAGCACGTGCTGCCCGGCCTGCGCCGGGCCGCCGAGCTCGACCCCCTGAACGAGTCCCTGCACGCCCGGCTCGTCATGGTCCTCGCGGCCACCGGACTGCAGGCCGAGGCATTGGCGGCGTACGAGCAGGTCCGGCGCCGACTGGCCGCGGAGCTGCGGGTAGCTCCCGGGGCCGAACTGAGTGGCGCCCACACCCGGGTACTCCACCAGGACCTGCGGACACCTGCCCCCGAGTCCGGCCGGACCCTGCGGACACGCGCACCCGGGTCCCCGCCCGGCCTCAACTCGCCGACACGCCGACCGCCGTCCGGCCAGGACCGACGGGCACCGGAGCCCCCGTCCGGCCGAGACCGATGGACGCCCAGGCCCGAGGCCGGCCAAGACCGCTGGACACCCACGCCCGAGGCCGGCCAAGACCGCTGGACGCCCACGCCCGAGGCCGGCCGAGACCTGCAGACACCCACGCCCACCTCCGACCAAAGCCCACGGACACCACCCAGACCCACATCCAGCCCATACCTCCAGACACCCAAACCCACCTTCAACCAAGACCGACGGGCACCGGAGCCCCCGTCCGGCCTGGAGCGGCGGACCACGCCGTCCGAGTCGATGGAGCCCCTCGCCCGGCCGGCCCAGTTGCCGCCCGGGCTGACGGTCTTCGCCGGGCGGACGGGCGAGTTGACCAGCCTGACGGAGATCGCCGAGGCCGCGGCCTGTTCCGGGGCGCCCACGACGATCCTGCTCAGCGGGATGGCGGGGATGGGGAAGACCGCGCTGGCGGTGCGCTGGGCCCATGAGGTGGCCGATCGCTTCCCGGACGGTCAGCTCCACGCCGAGCTGCGCGGATTCGATCCCGCCAGGCCCACGCCCGAACCCGCCGAAACACTCCGCGGGCTGGTCACCGCTCTCGGAGCCTCTCCCCGGCACCTCCCCTCCGGCACGGACGCGCTCGCCGGCCTGTACCGCGGTCTGCTGGCGGGCCGACGGGTGCTGGTCCTGCTGGACGACGCGGCCGGCACCGAGCAGGTGCGCCCGCTGTTGCCCGCCTCGCCCGGCTGCCTGACCCTGGTCACCAGCCGCAACGGGCTGCCCGGACTGATCGCCTCGGGCGCTCGTCCGCTGCGCCTGGAACTGCCGTCCACCGTGGACGCCCGCGCCTCGCTGGCCCTGCGCGTCGGCCCGGGGCGACTGGCCGCCGAGCCCGGGGCGGCCGAGGAGATCATCGCCCGGTGCGGGCGCCTGCCACTGGCCCTGGCCATCGTCGCCGCGCGCGCCATCAGCCGCCAGGACTTCCCGCTGGCCGCCATCGCCGCCGAACTCCGCGACTCCCACGGCAGCCTCGACGCCTTCGCGGGTCTCGGCGCCGTCTTCTCCCCTTCCTACCGGTCGCTGACGCCCGACGCCGCCCGGCTGTTCCGACTCCTGTCGCAGTACCGCGGCCCCGACATCTCGGCGGGTGCCGCCGCCGACCTCGCCGGTCTGCCCGTGCACCGGGCCCGGCCGATCCTCAGCGAACTCACCGACGCCCATCTCGTCACCGAACACGCTCCGGGCCGCTACACCGTGCACGACCTGCTACGCGCGTTCGCCGCCGAACTCACCGAACTCCCCGAGACGGAGTCCCTGTCACTCCCGCGTCACTCTTTTTGAACTCCCGCCGACCTACGCTCCGATCGGAGTGGACGACAGGACCTAGGATGCGTCGCCCCTCCTCGCAACGGTTCAGCAGGCCTGGGAGGAAACGGCGGATGACGTCCACCTTCAGCACCATCGAGGTCGGCGGCGGTGAGACCGGTGTGCGCCGGATGCCCCTGGGCCTCGGCATCGTCATCACGAGCGCGGCGCCCGCGAGCCTGCCCCAGGACGGTCGGCCGCACCCGGCCCGGCGCGCTCACCGGTTGGTCGCCCGGAACAGCGGCGAGTATCTCTTCGTAGGCGTACGAGGCGGCCACGGCAACCTCGATTCGCCAGAGCCGCCGGACGTCCTCCTCGCGCCGGGAGACATCTGCTTCTACGACGCGCACCACCCGCCGACGCTCGACTTCCCCGAACGTTTCCGCATGAAGACGTTCCTCGTGCCGCGCGAGTCGCTCGGGCTCGTCGGGGCCGACGTGCACCGGCTCGCAGGGGCTCCCGTGCCGCGTACGTCCCGGCTGGGAACCCTGTTGTCGCCGTTCCTGTCCGAACTCGCCGACACCGCCTCGTCGTCCCGGCCCCCGGTCGGCGAGATGCTCGCCTGGAACGCCGTGAACGTGCTGGCCACCCTCGCCGCGGAGCGACTGGGCCGGGACGCCACCGGCACGCCCGACACCCGGTCTCCGCTGATGGCAGGGATTCTGCAGTTCATCGACCTGCATCTGACCGACGCGGACCTGTCCCCCGAGGTGATCGCCGGGGCCCACCGCATCTCCGCGCGGTACCTGCACAGACTCTTCCAGGACGAGGGCACCACCGTCGGCCGGTGGATCCAGCGGCGCCGCCTCGAGGAGTGCCGACGCGACCTGATGCTCCGGGCGCGGAGCAGCCAGACCATCGCGGCGGTGGCCAAGCGCTGGGGCTTCATGAGCGCCACGCATTTCAGCAGGGTCTTCCGGGCCGCGTACGGCATGTCCCCCAGCGAATGGCGGGACACCGTCGGCCGGGGTACGCGGACCGGCCGAGGGTGAGCGTCACTTGGTGAGGGGCGCTCCGGCTGTGGGTGGCCGAAGAGCAGGTCGTGGCCGGGCGGGAGCTGGAGCAGAATCCGCTGGGTCAGGTCTGTGTCTGGTCGGGGGTTCGGTGACCTCTGCCTGAGCGGGCCGCAGGAGCTGGTCGCCGACACGGTAGCCGGGGCGCAGGATCGTGGTGCAGGTGGACTGTTCGACGTGGTCGGAGCGGGTGCAGGAGACGGCCTCGTGCCGGACGGGGTCGAAGGCATCGCCCGCCATGCCGAACGACCGCAACCCCAGGGTGGCGAGTTCGCCTTCCAGTACTTCGGCGACGTGCTGGAAGCCGCCGGTGACGTCTCCTTGCTTGCGGGCCTGGTCGATGGCGTCGAGGACGGGGAGGAGGCCGGTGAGCACGTTGGCCACGGCGATCTCGCCGACCGCGCGGCGGTCGCGGCTCACCCGCTTGCGGTAGTTGTCGTACTCGGACTTCAGCCGCTGCAGGTCCGCTGTGCGCTCACGCAGCTGCGCGCGCAGGAGGTCGGCCTCGCGGACGGCCGCGTCGGTCTGCGGGGCAGGTTCGACGTCGCCGCGGCGGCGGGGTTCCAGGCTGGTTACCGGATCCCGCCGCCAGTTGTCGCGGATGATCGCCAGCGGGTGCTCGCCGGGACGGTGTGTGTCGGTGGGGCGGGTCATCCCGTGCCCTCCTGCCGCTTGTCGTCGTCGACGATTTCGGCGTCGACGACATCCTCTTCCTGCCCGGCGGCGCCTGCCTCACTGCCGCCCGCGCCGCCGGTGGCCTGCCCGCCCTGAGCCTGCGCGTACATGGCGGTGCCCACCTTCTGGGCCACCGCCATCACCTTCTCCGTCGCCTGCCGCAGGTCCACCGTGTTGTCGCTGTCGGCCGGCTGGGCCTTGAGGGTCTCCTTGAGCTCCGCCAGAGCGGTCTCGACCTCGCTCTTGATGTCTCCGGGGATCTTGTCGGCGTTGTCGGTGAGCAGCCGTTCGGTCTGGTAGATGACCTGCTCGGCCTGGTTGCGGGTTTCGGCAGCCTCACGGCGGCGCCGGTCCTCCTCGGCGTGGTGCTCGGCCTCGCGCATCATGCGGTCGATGTCCTGCTTCGGCAGCGAGGAGCCGCCGGTGACGGTCATCTTCTGCTCCTTGCCGGTGCCGAGGTCCTTGGCCGTGACGTGCA
>NZ_JBTLMO010000080.1:0-26859 GCF_054462255.1 Streptomyces sp. SD15
TGCACGTCACGGCCAAGGACCTCGGCACCGGCAAGGAGCAGAAGATGACCGTCACCGGCGGCTCCTCGCTGCCGAAGGACGAGGTCGACCGGATGCGCCAGGAGGCCGAGAAGTACGCGGAGGAGGACCACGCCCGCCGCGAGGCCGCCGAGACCCGCAACCAGGGCGAGCAGCTCGTCTACCAGACGGAGAAGTTCCTCAAGGACAACGAGGACAAGGTCCCCGGCGACGTCAAGACCGAGGTCGAGGCGTCCGTCGAGGAGCTGAAGGCCGCGCTCAAGGGCGAGGACACCGCGGAGATCCGCACGGCCACCGAGAAGGTCGCCGCCGTCTCGCAGAAGCTGGGCCAGGCCATGTACGCCGACGCCCAGGCCGCGCAGGGTGCCGCGGGTGCCGAGGCCCCCGGTGCCGAGCAGGCCAAGGCTGACGACGACGTCGTCGACGCCGAGATCGTCGACGAGGACCGTAAGGATGGTGCCGCGTGACGGAGGAGACCCCGGGTTTCGACGAGAAGCCTGACGTCCCCTCCGGCGCCACCCCTGAAGACGCCGAGCCGAAGGCCGCTCCCTCCGCATCGGAGGGGGCGGCCCCGGCCGGGGACGCGGCAGCAGCCGACGCCCAGACGGTTGGCCTGACGGCCCAGCTGGACCAGGTACGCATGGCGCTCGGTGAGCGCACGGCGGACCTCCAGCGGCTCCAGGCCGAGTACCAGAACTACCGCCGCCGGGTCGAGCGCGACCGGATCGCGGTCAAGGAGATCGCCATCGCGAACCTCCTGACCGAGCTCCTGCCCGTGCTCGACGACATCGGCCGCGCACGGGAACACGGCGAACTGGTCGGCGGCTTCAAGTCGGTGGCCGAGTCGCTGGAGGTCGTCGCGTCGAAGATGGGGCTTCAGCAGTTCGGCAAGGAGGGCGAGCCCTTCGACCCGACGATCCACGAGGCCCTGATGCACTCGTACGCGCCGGACGTCACCGAGACGATGTGCGTGGCGATTCTGCAGCCCGGGTATCGGATCGGCGAGCGCACCATCCGCCCCGCGCGGGTGGCCGTGGCCGAGCCCCAGCCCGGGGCGCAGCCGCTCAAGGCCGACGAGGCGGAGTCCGCCGCCTCCGCCGATGACAAGGAGAGCGGTGGCCCGGACGAGGGCTGATGTTGAACGCATGAGGGAGGAGGGACGTCGAGGATGAGCACCAAGGACTTCATCGAGAAGGACTTCTACAAGGTCCTCGGCGTCCCCAAGGACGCCACCGAGGCCGAGATCAAGAAGGCGTACCGGAAGCTCGCCCGCGAGTTCCACCCGGACGCCAACAAGGGCAACACCAAGGCCGAGGAGCGCTTCAAGGAGATCTCCGAGGCGAACGACGTCCTCGGTGACCCCAAGAAGCGCAAGGAGTACGACGAGGCCCGCGCCCTCTTCGGCAACGGCGGCTTCCGTCCGGGTCCCGGCGCGGGCGGCGGCTCCTTCAACTTCGACCTGGGCGACCTCTTCGGAGGCGGCGCCCACGGCCAGCAGGGCGGGGCCGGCGGCTTCGGCGGCGGTATCGGTGACGTCTTCGGCGGTCTGTTCAACCGCGGTGGCGCGGGCCCCGGCACCCGGGTTCAGCCCCGGCGCGGCCAGGACATCGACACCGAGGTCACGCTGAGCTTCACGGAGGCGGTGGACGGCGCGACCGTCCCGCTCCGGATGACCTCACAGGCGCCCTGCAAGGCCTGCTCCGGCACCGGCGACGCGAACGGCACACCGCGTGTGTGCCCGACGTGCGTCGGCACGGGTCAGGTCGCCCGGGGCTCCGGCGGTGGTTTCTCCCTCACCGACCCCTGCCCGGACTGCAAGGGCCGCGGTCTCATCGCGGAGAACCCGTGCGAGATCTGCCAGGGCAGCGGCCGCGCCAAGTCCTCGCGCACGATGCAGGTCCGCATCCCGGCGGGGGTGAGCGACAGCCAGCGGATTCGCCTCCGAGGCAAGGGCGCACCCGGCGAGCGGGGCGGCCCGGCAGGCGACTTGTACGTCACCGTCCACGTCGACTCCCACCCGGTCTTCGGCCGCAAGGGCGACAATCTCACCGTCACCGTGCCCGTCACCTTCACGGAGGCGGCGCTCGGCGGCGAGGTCCGCGTCCCGACCCTGGGCGGCCCACCGGTCACCCTGAAGCTGCCCCCGGGCACGCCCAACGGTCGTACGATGCGGGCCCGTGGCAAGGGAGCGGTCCGCAAGGACGGCACACGGGGCGACCTGCTGGTCACCGTCGAGGTCGCCGTCCCCCAGGACGTGTCGGGCAAGGCTCGTGACGCCCTGGAGGCGTATCGCGAGGCGACCGCGGATGAGGATCCGCGGGCGGAGCTGTTCCAGGCCGCGAAGGGAGCATGAGTGAGATGGACGGCCGTCGTCGGAACCCCTATGAACTGACCGAGGAAACCCCGGTCTACGTCATCTCGGTGGCGGCCCAGCTCTCCGGCCTGCACCCGCAGACCCTGCGCCAGTACGACCGGCTGGGCCTCGTCTCCCCCGACCGCACCGCCGGCCGGGGCCGACGCTACTCCGCCCGCGACATCGAACTGCTGCGCAACGTCCAGCAGTTGTCGCAGGACGAGGGCATCAACCTGGCCGGCATCAAGCGCATCATCGAGCTGGAGAACCAGGTCGCCGCACTCCAGTCCCGCGTCGCGGAGCTGGAATCGGCCCTGGACGGCGCGGCGGCCACGATGCAGCAGCGCGAGGCCGCGGTGCATGCCTCGTACCGCCGCGACCTGGTCCCGTACCAGGAGGTACAGCAGACGAGTGCGCTGGTGGTCTGGCGGCCGAAGAGGCCGTCGGACTAGCTACCGCATAGCGAAAGGGGCCGGGAGATGATCCATCTCCCGGCCCCTTTCGGCGTCCTTCAGGTCACTGCGCCGGTGCGGTGACCGTCCAGTCGCCCGCAGGCAGGGACTCGGTGCCGTCCGCGGCCACGGCCGTCACCCAGTAGTAGGACGTGGTGCCGCGCTCGGCTCCGGTGTCGAAGTACTCGCGGACACCGCTGCCGAGTTCGGCGATCTTCTCGTACGTGGCGGTGGCGGGGTTCCACCGGTGGACGCGGTAGCCGCCCGCGGCCTCCGGCGCGGACTCGCCGAGCCCCGACCACGTCACCTGGTTCCCCTCGTCGCCCTCCTCGGGGCTCACGGTGACGTACAGCGGCGAGCCCTCGGGCGTCGGCACGCTCGGCGTCATGTCGAGCTCGGTCGCGGCCACGGCCTCCGCCGTCCGGGTCCACTTGAAGGAGGAGTTCCCGGAGGTGTCGATGGCGTCGACGAAGAAGCAGACGAGGTCGCCGTCCGGGAGGGTGGTGTACGAGTACGAGGTGGTGTCGGCCGGCAGATACTCCGTCAGCGATCCGGCACAGACCTGCTCGTCGCCCTCGTCGCCCCAGAGCTCACCCCGGTAGACGGTGTACTTCCCGAGGTCGGCGGCCGGATTCTTGTCCCAGTCCAGCTCGAAGCCGTACTCGGTCGGGGTGACCGTCAGCCCGGTGACGGCGGGCGGCGGGGTGAGGTCCTCGCGCTCGCCGGCGGTGGCGACGGAACGCGCGGACTCGTTGCCCGCCGCGTCGAGAACGGTCACGCGGTAGGAGTAGGTGACGCTCTCGACGGCCGAGGTGTCCAGGTAGGAGACCCGATCCGTACTGCCCACCTGGGTGTACGTACCGTTCTCGCTCGCCGCCCGGTAGACGCGGTAGGACACCCCTCCCGTGACCGCGTTCCAGTCGAGCTGCAGCCCGGTACGCATGGAGGTGGCGATCAACCCGGCGGGCGCGGCCGGTGCCGTCCGGTCGACGGTGGTCACGCCCTGATCGGCGCTGCCGGCCGACTCGTTGCCCGCCTTGTCGATCGCGCGGACCTCGTAGTAGTACAGGTCGCCGGTCGCGGGAGTGGCGTCGGTGTACGAGGTGGAGGTGGTCGTCGCCAGCGGCTGGCTGCCGTAGGCGGCGCCCTGGAGGCGGCGGTAGACGCGGTAGCCGGAGAGGTCCATCTCCTTGTTCTTCGCCCAGGTCAGCTTGGCCTTGCCCGTCGCCTTGTCGTACGTCACCGAAGTGCCCGTCGGGGCGAGGGGCTTGACCTTGTCGACGGTCGCGGTGGTGCGGGGGGCGTAGGCGAAGGAGACGTTCGCCCTGCCGGTCCAGTTGACGTAGTCGACGCGGAGGGTGTGCTTGCCGGAGGGGATGGTGAGGTTGACGGTCTTCTTGACCGTCGCCGACACGTTCTTCCAGAGGTCGATCTTGCGGGTGCCGTCGAGGTAGACGCGTATGCCGTCCTGAGTGGCCACGGGGAGGGCGAAGGGTCCGCCGGAGCCGAAGTCGCGGGTGACGGTCCAGCGGACGCCGAAGTTGTTGGACGGCAGCCCGGAGGCGGGGGCGCCCGTGCCCCAGTTCTCGCTGATGGTGGAGTCGCAGGCCGTCTTCTTCGGCGTACCGGAGAAGGTGGTGTTCGCGAAGATCTGGCGCTTGTAGACGGGCGAGGCGCAGGTGGTCGTAGCGGCGGAGGCCGGTGCGGCGGTCGCGGTGAGCAGACAGCCCGCAGTGGCCAGGACGATCGCGGAGGGGAGGAGCGAGGTCTTCAACTCAGGCTCCGCTCGGCAGGGTCACGGTGTAGTCGATGTTCGTGAAGGTCTCCGTGCCGTCGGCCGCGACGACGGAGGCGACAAAGTGGTTGGTGGTGCCGGTGGGTGCGGTGAGGTCCGTGTAGTAGTTGGTGGTCGTCGCCAGGGGTACGTCGTTCAGCCGGACGTACGTGCTGGTCTGGCGGTCCCACCGGTACACGTTGATGCCGAGGGCGTCGGCGGCGACGCCTTCGCAGTCGAGGTCCAGCACCGAGTTGCCCGCGTCGTTGTCGAAGGCGTAGAGGTCGCAGACCGACGTGTCCTCGGGGACGACCGTCGGGGTGAGGTCGAGCTCGGTGACGGCGACCTTGGAGAGTTCTTGGCTCCATGGGGCGACGTCCGGGTCGTTCGAGTCTGCGTAGATGCGGGAGTTGCCGTAGATGTCGTAGGCGACGACAACGTAGTTGGTGACCTCGCCGTCCGCCCGCTCGGGGCCGACGACGTACTCGGAGGTGCCGGCGTCCACGACGTCGATGTACTCGGGGGTTTGCCACCAGTTCGTCTGCTCGTAGACCTCGTACTTGGCCAGGTCCGCGGCTGTGCTGTCGTCCCAGTCCAGCTTGACGCCGTACTCCAGGGGCTCTGCGGTCAGGCCGGTCACGTTCGGCGGCGGGATCTCGTCGCCGGGCCGGGTGACGGTCAGCTCCTTGGAGGCGGTGGACCAGAGGCCGGCGGTGTTCTTGCGGACCATCACGTAGTGGTACGTGCGGCCCTGGTCGCCGTCGTAGTCGGTGCAGCTACGGATGGTGTTGCCGGCCTCGTCGGTACGGACCTTGCGGCTGCGGCAGTCGACGGGGTACACACCGGAGATGCTCACCGGGGAGGTCTCCGAGCGGTACACCTCGTAGTCGGCGGTGTCGCCGCCCGCGGGCTCCGTCCAGGTGAAGACCGCGCCCCAACTGGGCGTGGTCGCGACCACGTTCGAGGGCGGGGTGATGGTCCGCGCGGTGCGGACGACGGCGGAGGCGCCGGCGTTCCCGGCCGCGTCGACGGCGCTGACCTTGTAGTCGTACGCCTTGCCGTAGGACGCCGTGGTGTCGGTGTACGCGGTGGCCGTGGTCTCGGCGAGCTCGGTGTACGAGGTCGCGGTGTCCCGCTTGCGGAAGATCCGGTAGGTGACCGCGTCCGCCGAGGCCGTCCAGGAGAGGTTGTTGGACGCCTCCACGCCGGTGGCGGTGAGGACCGGAGCGGTGGGCGCGGTGTCGTCGTACGTGGTGACCGGCCCCTGGTCGGAGCCGCCGGCCGACTCGTTGCCCGCCTTGTCGTAGGCGCGGACCTCGTAGTAGAAGGTCTGGCCGGTGGTCGGCGGGGCGTCCGTGTACGTGCGCTTGGTGGTCGTGGCCACCTTCGTCCAGGTGCTGGTGCCCTTCACCCGCCGGTAGACCCGGTAGCCGGCGAGGTCCATCTCCTTGTTCGCGGACCAAGTGAGCTCGACGAGGGGGCGGTTCTCCGCATCCGTGAACTCGTCGAACCAGGCGCCCGTCGGGGCGAGCGGCTTGACCTTGTCGACGGTCGCGGTGGTGCGGGGGGTGTAGGCGAAGGAGACGTTCGCCCTGCCGGTCCAGTTGACGTAGTCGACGCGGAGGGTGTGCTTGCCGGAGGGAATGGTCAGGTTGACGGTCTTCTTGACCGTCGCCGACACGTTCTTCCAGAGGTCGACCTTGCGCACCCCGTCGAGGTAGACGCGTATGCCGTCCTGCGTGGCCACGGGGAGCGAGAACGGGCCGCCGGAGCCGAAGTCCCTCGTGACGGTCCAGCGGACGCCGAAGTTGTCCTTCGGGAGGCCGGTGGCGGGGGCTGCGGTGCCCCAGTTCTCGCTGATGGTGGAGTCGCAGGCCGTCTTCTTCGGTGTGCCGGAGAAGGTGGTGTTCGCGAAGATCTGCCGTTTGTAGACGGGCGAGGCGCAGGTGGTGGCCGCGGCTGCGGGGCCCGCGGCGAGGAGGCCGCCCGCGGTGGCGAGCACGAGGGCGATGGAGACCGCGGCCGTCGTGCGTCTGGCTGGGTACATGCGTTCCTTCAGTCCTGATCGTCAACGATCGTCAACGTCGTCAACGGGAGGTAAAGCCGTCGACGATCAGGACTCGTGGAAGGAGCGCATGGTTGTACGGAAGTGGTGCAGGAGTGCGGTGAGTTCTTCGGGAGTGTTGGTGAGGTTGATCTGTGCGCGACGGCGCAGGGCCTCAGAGCCAGGAGTCCCAGATGCCGTATGCCACGGTCCGGCCGACCAGCTCGGTTCCCGACGTCTCGGTGTACACCGTGCGGTAGTAGTACAGGCCGAGTCGGTCCTCATGGACGGTGGAGTCCATGAAGAAGCTCGCCTCGCCGACCTTGCCCGTGGTGAGCGTGACGTAGGAGTTCGTGGCGGGGTCCCAGCGCTCCAGGCGGTAGTCGGTCAGCAGGGAGCAGTCGCCCAGGCCGGCGCTCTCGGAGCAGCCGACGTACAGCTCCGGGTACTGGTCCTCCCGGATGTCGGTGCCGGTCCAGCCGGGCGGCCGGGTGTCGGGCAGGGTGACGGAGACCTCGGCGGTCTGGAAGAAGTCGATGTCCTCGTCCGAGTACTGGGCGTCCGTGGCCGCCACCCGGTAGACGTGCGTGCCGCCGTCGGGGAGCGTCGGGCAGAGGAGTTCGGTGGCGGACAGCGAGGTGCCCTGCCAGCAGTTCTTCGTCCAGACGGTCTCGCCGGTGTCCGGGTCGGTGGTGCTCTGCCAGACGTAGTAGCCCTGGACGTCGTCGTCGGCCGGCGGGTTCCAGGTGAGGCGGACGCCGAGCGGGATGATCTCGGCCGTCAGGTCGACCACCGGAGCGGGGCGTCGGGTGTCCCGGGTGGTCGCGGTCACCGGTGCGCTGGGCTGGGAGGAGTGCCCGTAGCGGTCGACCACGACGACGCGGTACTCGTACGTGGTCTCGGAGGCACCTGAGCCCTCCAGACAGTGCGACAGAACGAGCTGGGCCTCCGTGGTGTAGGCCGGGTCGTGGGCGTTCAGGGAGTTCCACGTGGAGCTCGTGGGCGGTTGCAGGGGGCCGTCGCCGCCGAACGGCGGCGAGCACTGTTCCAGGGTCGTGCTCTCGCCGGTCGCGGGGTCCGTACGGACGATCCTGTAGGTGGGGAGGTGGTCCTTGTCGGCGGCCCAGGGGTCGGTGCTGCGCCACGACAGATTCACCCCGTTTCCCGTCACCGACCCGGTGATGAGCTGGTACGGCGCGATGGCCTCGGACCGCTCCGCCATGGCCAGGGTGACCTCGGCGGGGGCGGAGGCCTTGCCCTTGGCGTCCACCGCGCGGATCGCGTACCTGTACTCGTCCGCCAGGGCCAGCTTCTGCCGCGGCACCACATCGGTCGCCGTGGTGGTGGCGGTGCCGTCGAGGGCGTCCACGTACCCGCCCGTGGCGGGGTTGTACTGGAGCACCTGGTACGTGACCGCGTCCGCGACCGGCGTCCACTTCAGATGCGGGACGCCGGACTCGTAGTCGACGTGGGCGTCGGCGGGGGCCGCCGGCGGGATCGTGTCGAAGAGGGTGAACGTCGTGGCGGCGGAGTACGCGGACCAGTTGCCGGCCGCGTCCCGCGCCCGTCCCCGGTAGGTGGCCTTGGAGCCGTCGGCGGCCTGCCCGGCGTCGCAGAACGGGCCCTTCGTGCCCTCGTGGACGGTGATCCAGTCGCCGGTGACCGCGTCCTTCCGCTGAGCCTGGTACAGGGTGATGTCGGCCGCGTTCGCGGCGGTCGTGACGAGTTCCGGACCCGCGAGCTTCTCGTCGGTCGCGCAGATGTCCAGCTCGAGGAACGGCGCGGCGGGCGGGGTCCGGTCGACGGTGCTCACGCCCTGGTCGGCGGTGCCGGTGGACTCGTTGCCGGCCTTGTCGTACGCGCGGACCTCGTAGTAATAGGTCCGGCCGGTGGCGGGCGGGGTGTCGGTGTACGAGGTCGCCGTCGCGGCGGTCAGCCTCGTCCAGTCGCTGCTCCCCTTGAGGCGGCGGTAGACGCGGTAACCCGCGAGGTCCATCTCCTTGTTCTTCGACCAGGTCAGCTTCGTCTTGAGGGTGGTCCGGTCGTACGTCACCGACGCACCCGTCGGCGCCAGCGGCCTGACCCTGTCGACGGTCGCCGAAGTGCGGGGCGTGTAGCCGAACTTGACGTTGGCGGCGCCGGTCCAGTTGGCGTAGTCGACGCGGAGGGTGTGCTTGCCGGAGGGGACGGTCAGGTTGAGCGTCTTGGAGACGGTCGACGAGACGTTCTTCCACAGGTTGATCTTGCGGACGCCGTCGACGTAGACGCGGATGCCGTCGCGGGAGGAGGCGTTGAGGGCGAAGGGTCCGCCGGAGCCGAAGTCCCTCGTCACGGTCCAGCGGACGCCGAAGTTGTCCTTCGGGAGGCCGGTGGCGGGGGCTGCGGTGCCCCAGTTCTCGCTGATGGTGGAGTCGCAGGCCGTTTTCTTCGGTGTGCCGGAGAAGGTGGTGTTTGCGAAGATCTGGCGTTTGTAGACGGGTGAGGCACAGGTGGTGGCCGCCGAGGCCGGTGCGGCGGTCACGGTGAGCAGGCCGCCCGCGGTGGCGATCACCACGGTTGTGGCAAGTGCAGCTCCGCCGCGTCGAATTGGTCTCATGCTTTCCCTACCCGGTGCTGTGGTGGACTCGGCCGCCTTCAAGACTCCTGGCCGGGGGCAGGGGTTGTATGTCTCTGAGGAGCTGGTGACAGAAGTGAATCAGAGTGGTTCTGTGGAAGTGGAGGCGCACCCTCTTCCCATCGTGTTCACTTGGGGAACACAGCATGCTGTTGCCATCTCGTTAAGTGGTTACTCCTTGACGCTGAGCTCATGGCCGCGTTGGCTTTCAGCCACCTGGGTCGCAAAGCTGCTACCTCGCCCGGAAGGCACCTGATGTGAACACTCGTAACACCCGTCACACCCGGCTTCGTCGTACCGCCATAGCCCTGGCCTCCTCCGTGACGGCCGTCTCCCTCACCGCCTGCGGTGTCGTGGACGGGCTCAGCGGCAGTGACACCAAGGCGAGCCCGACGAAGGGCGACGACATCAAGGTGGGCCTTCTCCTCCCGGAGAAGGCGAACAGCCGTTACGAGAAGTTCGACTACCCGATCATCAAGGAGCAGGTCGCCGAGCTCACCAACAACAAGGGCCAGGTCGTCTACGCCAACGCCGAGCAGAGCGCGAGCAAGCAACTCACCCAGCTCCAGCAGATGGTGGACGACAAGGTCGACGTGCTCCTGGTGGACGCGGTGGACTCCAAGTCCATCGCGACCGGGGTGCAGAAGGCCAAGGACGCGGGCATTCCCGTCATCGCGTACGACCGCCTGGCGCAGGGCCCGATCGACGCGTACATCTCCTTCGACAACGAACTCGTCGGCGCGGTGCAGGGCAAGGCCCTCCTCGAGGCGCTCGGTCCCGACGCCTCCTCGAAGAAGATCGTCATGATGAACGGCGCGGTCACCGACCCGAACGCGGCGCAGTTCAAGGCCGGCGCCCTGACCGAGCTCGCGGACAAGGTCGACATCGCCAAGAAGTACGACACCAAGGACTGGGACCCGGTCAACGCCAAGGCCAACATGGAGAAGGCCATCGCGGCCATCGGCCTCGACAACGTCGCCGGCGTCTACTCCGCCAACGACGGCCTCGCGGGCGCCGTCATCGACGTCATGAAGACCATGGGCGTCAGCACGGTCCCGCCGGTCACCGGCCAGGACGCCGAACTCGACGCGGTGCAGCGCATCGTCCGGGGCGAGCAGTACATGAGCGTCTACAAGTCGTACCCGCAGGAGGCCACCGCCGCCGCCGAGATGGCCGTGGCGAAGGTCCAGGGCCGCTCGATCGAGTTCGACGCGCTCACCCGCGACAAGGTCGACAGCCCCACGACCAAGAAGATCCCGTCCCAGCTCGTCCCGGTGGTCGCCCTCACCAAGGCGAACATCCAAGAGACGGTCATCCAGGACAGCATCTACACCGTCAAGCAGATCTGCACGGCCGACTACAAGGCCGCCTGCGCGGAGCTCGGCCTCAAGTAGCGGGCTGATTCAGAGGGTTCACGTGTGAACCATCGTGTGGCTGTGGGTGTCTCAGGAGACGACCGTCTGTCGTACCGCCGGAGGCACCCATGTCCATGATCGGCCTGTTCTGGATCACCAAGGAGAGCGTGTACGTGGGCGCCGAGCCCGAAGGGAACGGGCGCGGCGTCCGGCTCACTCCGGACGGGCTGGAGGCGCTGGGCACGGACCAGAAGGGCTTCTGGGCCTGGACGGACATACGCGAGGTCACGGTGCACTACGCCACGGTGCGGTCGAGTACCCAGTGGCTGGTGAACAGCACGATGGACACGGTCCTCGATGTGGCGACGGGCGGCGGGAACGCCCCCGCCGCCTTCGAGATCCACGTCCGCACCGACGAGGAGAAGGCCGAGCTGACCGTGTACGCCGCCCCTGTCGGGGGCTATGTGCAGTCCGAGTACGAGCTGTCGCTGACCCTGCTGGACCGGTTCGTGGACGGCACGGTGGACGTGGCGCGGCTGTTGGAGTGGGGCAGCGTCGAGGGCGACGGCGTGACGCCCTGGCGTGTGGCCCGCGAGGCGCTGCTCAGGAGCTGGGCCGTGACGTGAGATGCCGCAGGAGTGCGGCGAGGCGGTCCGGGGTGGTGGTGAGTACGGTGCGGGGGTCTTCGCTCTCGCGGAGGCGGATCGTTCCGTCGGCGGCGGCGACGTTGACACACTCGCCCTGCGGACCGCCGCTGAACGTCGACTTCTGCCAGTCGAGTTCGGACATCGTGGCTTCCCCCTGAAGCGTGTAGAGAAGGTGCTGGATCAGAGCCAGCGAGTCCTTCACCGAGTGTGCTTCCGGGGCCGACGATACGTCGACGGGGGCAAGGGCGTACTCGGCGAGACGCTCGAACATCCCACCGTGCTGCCGTAGTTGTGTCCGCTCGCTCAAGTACCGGGAACCGGTGGGCTGTTCGAGTACAACGGTGCTGAGTTGTGCGACGCTCGGGATGATGTGGACGAAGTTTCCGCTCAGGGCGGCGTGCGCCTGCGCGCTGAACGGGTAGATCTGGACCGTCACGTGGGGCAGGCGGGCCAGTTCGATGAGCCGCAGCATCTGCTCCCGCATCATCTGGGGGCTGCCGAATCGCATGTGCAGGGCCGCTTCGTGGATCACGGCGTGCACGGCGGGCGGGTTCTCGCGGGTGAGGATGCGCTGTCGCGCCATGCGGAACTTCAGGGCCTCCTCGATGTTCTCGAAACCCGGTTTGGGACTGTTGAAGATGGCCTGGGTGAACGCGGGGGTCTGGAAGAGTCCTGGAACGAAGAGTGACGCCACCGTTCCCAAGGTCTGCCGGGACTTCGTACGCGGCATTCTGCTCACCCTCGGCCGCGAGCCCCTCGCCATGCCCGCGACCCTCTGCACCTCGGAACTGGTCACGAACGTCCACCTCCACACCAAGGGCACGGCCATGCTCCGCGTGCAGCTCACGCCGGCCCGCCTGCGGGTGAGCGTCTACGACGAGAGCCACGACCCACCGGTCACTTCGGAGGCGGAGGTGGCCGCCTGCTGGGGGCGCGGCCTCGCCCTCGTCGAGGAGGTCGCGGACGCGTGGGGCGTGGCGGGGGAGCGGGCGGGGCGGTTTGCGAAAGGCGTGTGGTTCGAGTGGGGGGAGCCCGTCGGAGACGGATCGTTCCGGCCTCACCGGATCGGGTGATCCGGAGCTCTTTCCCCTGGTCGGCCCCATCGCCGTACCTACCGTGATCGCGTTGCTTGTGCCCCATGGACGTCAAGCCCACACTTGAGGAGGTGATGCCGTCATGACCGCTCTTGCGCACGAGAGGCCCGAGACCATGTCTGATACCAGGACCGATTCCGAGAACGAATCCGACTTCGACGAGGTCCTGTGGCAGGCATGGAAGGCCATGGAACTCCCCGAGGGCTACCGCGCTGAGATCATCGAGGGAGCCATCGAGGTGTCGCCCACCGCTCGCCGTTCGCACATGCAGGTCACCAATCGTGTGCGGAGGGCCCTGGACAGGTTTCTCGACGGCGGGGAGTACGCCTCCTACCAGGACGGGAACGTCATCCACCAGCGCAAGGCTTGGATTCCGGACGTCTTCGTCGCCTTGGAGGACACGGAAGCGTGCCGTGACGAGGAGGACTTGGGGGTCAGGGCCGACGCCGCGCACCTCATCATCGAAGTCGTCTCCCCCGGGAAGCGGAACCAGGACCGGGACCGGGTGAGGAAGCGCGGGGAATACGCCCGCGCGGGAATCCCGATCTACGTCATCATCGATGACTATGACGCTCAGGGCTCGGTCACCCTGTGCACCGGTCCGCGCCCGGACAAGGCCGACTGGGAAGACATCCACCGCGTCTACTACGGCACCGACGTCACCATCCCCGAAGGCCCCGCCAAGGGTTTCGTGATCGGGGAAGCGATCACCGGGCCGAAGCGGAGTTAGCGACCTGACCTCACCCGGCCGCTCAGGGCGCTGTGTCGCCCTGGGGTGGCGACTCCACGATGCACCGGGCGCTCTCGGTGGCGCCGCCATCATGTTGCTGCAGGGCGCCGCGCGGAGGTGCGGATATTTGTGGAGGGATACGGACGATAGGGGGCGTGCGTAGGGCGAAGCAGTGTTGCGATGGCGGTCGGGGCCGCGCATAGTTGCGCTGCGGAAGGCGCGTAGGCGTCGCACTGCGGAGAGTGTTGGGGCCGGGTGGCGTCGTGCCACGGACGGTGCTGGTGCCGCGTGGCGTCGTGCCGCGGAGGGTGCCGGCGTCGTCGGGCATCGCGCCACGGAGGGTGCTGGAGACGTGGGGCATCGCACCGTGGAAGCGGAGGGTGCTGGAGTCATGGGGCGTCGCGCCGTGGACGGTGCTGGAGCCGGAGGTTGGAGCCAGGGGTGGGAGATGGCCGGGCACGGGACGGACAGGCATCCGCACGGCGCTGACCGACTGTGCGAGGCCGGCGACCGGGTGTACTCCCGGGCCGTGCGGCGCGGCCGGGTGCCGCGCACGGACGCGGAAGCGGTGCCCTGCCTGGTCGAGTTGGCGCTGCTGCACCCCGACCCCGACGACATGGCGTGGCTGGTGCCCACCTCGCCGCAGGAGGTCATGACGCGGCTGCTGCGGGGGGTGTACGAGGAGGTCAGCGCCAGCCAGGCACGGGTGGGCGAGGCGGTGGCGGCGTTCGAGTGGTACGCCGGGCTCGGCGGGCGCGTCCAGGCGCCGACGGAGGGTGTGGCGATCCGTGTCCTCGACGGGCTGCCGCGGATCCGGGCCGCGATGGACGAGGCGACCGAGGCGTGCACGACCGAGGTGCTGACCGTGCAGCCCGGCGGCATCCGCCGCGAGGACGAACTGTCGGAGGGGCTGCACCGGGCGCTGGAGATGCGCCGGCGCGGGGTGCGGATGCGCGACCTCTACACGCATGTGGCCCGGCACGGCCAGGGCCTGCACAACTACATGGAGCTGATGGGCGACGCGGCCGAGGCGCGCACCCTCGACGAGGTCGTGGAGCGGCTCATCCTCTTCGACCGCAAGGTGGCGTTCATCCCGGCGAACTCCGACCGCACGATCGCACTGGAGCTACGGCATCCGGCGCTGGTCGACTACTTGGTGACGGTCTTCGAGCGGCTGTGGCGGCTGGCGCTCCCGCTCGCCGCCCCGCTCCCGGAGACCGGCATCGACGGGATCACCCACCGCGAGCGGTCGATCGCCGCGCTGCTCGCCGAGGGCCACCAGGACGCGGTGGTCGCGGAGCGGCTGGGGATCAGCGTCCGTACCTGCCGGGCGCACATCGCCCGCCTCTCGGAAACCCTGGGCGCGGCGAGCCGCACACAGCTGGGCGTCCGCATCGCCCAGGTGGGCCTGGACGGCCCGCCCCGCTCTCCGGACCTCCTGCCTTTCAGCTCTCCTCGTCCAGGTCCAGAATTCCCGACCGGCCGATGAGATAGCCGAGTTGGGCACGGCTTTCGCTGCCGAGGGTGGCGGCGAGTTTGGCGATGTGGACGCGGGCGGTGCGGACGTTCATGCCGAGGCGCTCGGCGATGGTGGTGTCGGTGTGGCCTTCTATGAGGAGGCCGGCGATGGCGCGTTGGCGGGGGGTGATGCCGTTCAGGGATGGGCGTTGGACGGCTTCGGGGTACATGGGGGTGGCCAGGCGCCAGAAGCGGTCGAAGGTGTCGACGAAGTAGTCGACGAGGGCGGGGTGGCGGACTTCCAGGGCGAGGGAGCCGTCCTGGTTGGCGGGAATGAAGGCGATGGTGGAGTCCACGACGATGAGCCGGTCAGTGACCTCGTCGAGTGAACGGGCCTCGGCGTCGCCTCTCAACTGCTCGTAGCGGGCGAGGACGGACGGGGCGTGGCGGAGCGTGTGCTGGTAGAGGGTGCGGATGCGGCCGCCGCGGCTCAGCAGATCCTGGTCGCGGCTCAGGGAGCGAGCCTGCGCCACCGCGCTGCGCCGACCGGTGTGGCCGGTGTGGGGCTGGATGCACAGGAGCTCCCGGGCCGCTTCGGCCATGGCCTCGGTGATGGCCTGGTTGATCCGGTCCGAACCGCTGAGGACCCTGAGCATCGGGGTGTCCGACGCGGAGGTCGTATGCCGGCCGTCGATGCGCATGAGGGGCTCGAACACGGCGGCCAGCCGGGCCTCGCGCCGCCGTTCGTCGGCGATGCGGTCCTCGATGCTGCGCAGCAGCCGGTGGAGTGAGACGGCCGGGGCCGTGGGCTCCAGCCACTCCAGGTCCTCGATGCTCGGGTGGAGCAGGCCGAGGTCGATCAGGCAGGGGACGTCCCTGGCCTCATGGGTGGGTAGGCCGCCGTTGCGCAGGGCCCGTTCGTACAGGCCGCGGCCTGCCTCGCAGATCTCGTCCGCTCCGTGGCTGTGTGCCTCGGCTGTCACGCGTGGGTGCCCCCCTCTGTCGTTCAGCGATCCTGGTCCAGGATTCCCGACTGCGCGATGAGGAAGCCGAGTTGTGCCCTGCTGCCGCTGCCGAGAGCGGTGGCCAGCTTGGCTATGTGGGCGCGGCAGGTGCGCACGTTCATGCCGAGACGGCGGGCGATGGCCTCGTCGACGTGTCCTTCCACCAGGAGTTTGGCGATGGAGTGCTGGATGTCTGTGATGCCGTCGGGGGCGGTTTCGTACGGAGCTCCGGTGATCAGCGGGACCGCCCGGCCCCACATGAACTCGAAGACTTTGATGAGGTAGCGGACGAGGCCCGGGTGACGAAGTTCCAGGGCGACCTGGCGGTCATCGCGAATAGGGATGAAGGCGACGGTCTCGTCGCAGATGATGAGCCGCTCGACGAGTTCGTCGATGGTTCGGTACTCCACCTTGCCGTTGGAGAGCTGGTCCACATAGGCCAGCTTCTCGGGGCTGTACCGGGCCGTGTGCTGATAGAGGGTCCGGATCCTCACGCCACGTTCGATCAACGGCCTGTCGCGCTCCAGCCCCTGAATGAGGTTGCGCTCCGGGCGGTGGCCGCTGGGCTGGACCGTGAGCATCTCGGTCCGGCACTGGGACGTGGCCAGATCGAGTGCCGCGTTGATCCGGTCGAGACCCTCCAGCACCGTGATCGAGTGAGTGGTGGCCGTCGCCTGAGCACTGAGGGCCATGAACGGCTCGAAAGCATCGGCGAGTTCGATGGATAGCCGTCGGTGTTCGGTGATCTCGCGTTCTATGGGGTTGAGCCGCTCGGCCAGGGCGACCGACGGGGGCACCGGGCGCAGCCAGTTCGCGTCGTCGGGATCGGGATGAAGCAGAGCGAACTCCATCAAGCAGGGAGCTGTCTCCACGTCCGCGCGGGCAATACGTCCTGTGCGCAAAGCGTTCGCGTAAAGTCGGCCACCCTCCTCACACAGCGCAGTCACGGCATGGGGATGCGTCCCTTTTGTTCTGTTCGTTATCAAATCTCCACCCCCCAGGGTCCTGAACATGCAGGAACATGATGCATCGATTGTGTGGCCATGACGTGCCCGAATGAGCCATCGTCGTATCCGACGGGGGAAGACGGGACCTTCAAGTGAGGACGAAGCCGACTATGCGTAAGAAAATGCTTCGCTCGGCGCTTGTCGCCGCTTTCTCCGCCGTTGTGGTTTTCGGGGCGCTGGGTGACCTCTCCGGTGGGAAGGGTGACGCCAGGGCGGACAGTGTCTGGTCGTTGACGCGTGCGTCCGCTGCTGCCGACGGTGACGACTCTGTGGTGACGGCGCCCGTCGGAACAGACGACAGCGTGTGGAGTTGATATGACGACTCCCCCCGACGACCGCTCCTTCCGCCGGGAAATGGCCACCGCGTACCGCTCCGGCTGGCACTTCATCGACCTGGCGACCGCCATTCCCCACAGTGGCGACTCGCTGATGGTGACCGTGTTCGGCGAGCCGGTCGTGGTCACCCGGGACGAGGACGAGGACGTACGGGCGTATCGATGCCTGCGGCGGCCGCGCGGTGCGCCGCAGCCCGTGCGGTGTGCCATTCGGTACGGAATGATCTTTGTGAACCTCGACCAGCGTGACCACCAGCTGGCCGAGCCGGAAGCCCCGGACGTACGAACCATCTCTGCCACCCCCCGCAGTGCCTGACGCGATTCCCCCGTCGTAGTAAATCGCGCAGGTACTTCCCCCCCGCAGCGGCGTCACCGTGACCTGAACACGGTGACGCCGCTGCAGTTTTGGGCGAAACATCCTGGTGTCCCCCCTTTGCCGGTGTCAGCCGCTGCCGCTGTCAGCCGCGCCCCATCGCCGAGGTCAGCTCGATCTCGATCACCACCCGGGAGGGGTTCGGCGAGGGCACCCTCCCGTACCGCTCCGCGTACCGCCGCTCCGCCTCCGCGATGCGCGTGGGCTCGACGGACACCGTCGCCCGCCCCTCCAGCGTCGCCCAGCGGCGGCCGTCGACCTGGCATACGGCTACCCGCTCCCCGCGCTCCGACGCCGCGGCCGCCAGTACATGGCCCACCTTCGCGCTCGACTTGTTGGTGATCACCCGAGCCAGACCCGCCTCCGGGTCGTATGTAACCCCGACGGGGACGACGTGCGGGCTGCCGTCCGGCCGAAGCGTCGTCAGTGTGCACAGGTGACGCTCCCGCCAGAAGCTGAGATACGAGGGGTCGGGATCGCGCGGATCCACGGGATATGCGGCCATGGTCAGGAAATGTAGCCCGGGTGGCCCTCGGGCGTGCGGGAAGGCGGTCCAACCCGGCCGCATCATGCCCTCCACGCATGCCCTTGAGTGGAATAGACTCAACTTTGTGTACGTTGGTTGAGTCAGGGAAATCAGCAGGGACCGCACAAGGAGGAGTACGGACACGTGGACGCCGAGCTGACCAACAGGAGCCGGGACGCGATCAACGCGGCCACCCAGCGGGCCGTGTCCGCGGGGCACCCGGATCTGACCCCGGCACATCTGCTTCTCGCGCTGCTCGCGGGGCGAGGCCGACAAACAAACGAGAACATCATCGACTTGCTGGCCGCCGTGGGCGTCGACCAGGCCTCCGTACGCTCCGCGACGGAGCGTGTCCTCGCGGGCCTGCCCAGCGTGACCGGGTCCACGGTCGCGCCCCCACAGCCCAACCGCGAGCTGCTCGCCGTGATCGCCGAGGCGGCCGAGAAGGCCAAGGAGCTCGGGGACGACTACCTCTCCACCGAGCACCTGCTCATCGGTATCGCCGCGAAGGGCGGCCAGAGCGGCGACGTACTCTCCCAGCAGGGGGCGAACGCCAAGAAGCTCCTCGACGCGTTTCAGAACAGCAGGGGAGGGCGCCGGGTGACCACCCCGGATCCCGAGGGCCAGTACAAGGCGCTCGAAAAGTTCGGTACCGACTTCACCGCCGCCGCGCGGGACGGCAAGCTCGACCCCGTCATCGGGCGGGACCACGAAATCCGCCGGGTCGTACAGGTCCTGTCCCGGCGCACCAAGAACAACCCCGTCCTCATCGGCGAACCCGGCGTCGGCAAGACCGCCGTCGTCGAGGGGCTCGCCCAGCGGATCGTGAAGGGCGACGTGCCCGAGTCCCTCAAGGGCAAGCGGCTGGTCGCGCTCGACCTCGGCGCCATGGTGGCCGGGGCGAAGTACCGGGGCGAGTTCGAGGAGAGGCTGAAGACCGTCCTCGCCGAGATCAAGGACTCCGACGGGCAGATCATCACCTTCATCGACGAGCTGCACACGGTCGTCGGCGCGGGCGCCGGCGGCGACTCCGCCATGGACGCCGGCAACATGCTCAAGCCCATGCTCGCCCGCGGTGAGCTGCGCATGGTCGGTGCCACCACCCTCGACGAGTACCGCGAGCGGATCGAGAAGGACGCGGCCCTGGAGCGCCGCTTCCAGCAGGTGCTCGTCGCCGAGCCCACCGTCGAGAACACCATCGCGATTCTGCGCGGGCTGAAGGGGCGGTACGAGGCGCACCACAAGGTCCGGATCGAGGACAGCGCGCTGGTGGCCGCGGCCACCCTCTCCGACCGCTACATCACCTCCCGTTTCCTCCCCGACAAAGCGATCGACCTCGTCGACGAGGCGGCCTCCCGCCGCCGTATGGAGATCGACTCGTCCCCCGTCGAGATCGACGAACTCCAGCGCACCGTCGACCGGTTGAAGATGGAGGAGCTCGCACTCAGCAAGGAGACCGACGCCGCGAGCAAGGAGCGTCTGGAGAAGCTGCGCCGTGACCTCGCCGACAAGGAGGAGGAGCTGCGCGGGCTCAACGCCCGCTGGGAGAAGGAGAGGCAGTCCCTCAACCGTGTCGGTGACCTGAAGGAGAAGATCGACGAGCTGCGCGGCCGGGCCGAACGCATCAGGGACGAAGGTGACCTGGATGCCGCCTCCGAGCTGTTGTACGGCGAAATCCCCGCTCTGGAAAAGGACTTGGAGGAAGCCTCCGAGGCTGAGGAGGAGGCCGCCAAGGACACCATGGTGAAGGAGAAGGTCGGCCCCGACGACATCGCGGACGTGGTCGGCGCCTGGACCGGCATCCCGGCCGGGCGGCTCCTGGAGGGCGAGACCCAGAAACTCCTGCGCATGGAGGAGGAGCTGGGCCGTCGCCTCATCGGCCAGACGGTGGCCGTGCAGGCCGTGTCGGACGCCGTACGGCGCACCCGCGCCGGCATCGCCGACCCGGACCGGCCCACCGGATCCTTCCTCTTCCTCGGACCCACCGGCGTCGGCAAGACCGAACTCGCCAAGGCGCTCGCCGACTTCCTCTTCGACGACGAGCGGGCGATGGTCCGCATCGACATGTCGGAGTACGGCGAGAAGCACAGCGTCGCACGGCTCGTGGGCGCCCCGCCCGGGTACATCGGCTACGAGGAGGGCGGCCAGCTCACGGAGGCGGTACGGCGTCGCCCGTACAGCGTGATCCTGCTCGACGAGGTCGAGAAGGCGCACCCGGAGGTCTTCGACATCCTGCTCCAGGTGCTGGACGACGGCCGTCTGACGGACGGCCAGGGCCGGACGGTCGACTTCCGCAACACCATCCTGATCCTCACCTCCAACCTGGGCAGCCAATTCTTGAGTGGGCACAGCCTGACGGAGCCACTGGCCTCCGAGGAGGAGAAGAAGCAGCAGGTGCTGGAGGTGGTCAGGGCCTCCTTCAAGCCGGAGTTCCTCAACCGGCTCGACGACCTGGTGGTCTTCTCCGCCCTGAACAAGGAGGAGCTGGAGCGCATCGCCAGGCTTCAGATCAACGGGCTCACCAAGCGGCTCGCCCAGCGCCGGATCGCCCTCGAGATCACCGACGCGGCCCTGGCCTGGCTCGCGAACGAGGGCTACGACCCGGCGTACGGCGCCCGGCCGCTGCGCCGCCTCGTCCAGACCGCGATCGGCGACCGGCTCGCCAAGGAGATCCTGGCGGGCGAGGTCAAGGACGGCGACACGGTGCGGGTGGATGCCTTCGGCGACGGTCTGATCGTGGGCCCGGCCACGGGCAAGACGCTGTAGTCGGATGTGAGCGGAGGTGAGCGGTCTTCCGCGCACCTTCACCTTCCCCCGCGCCTGCGGCGAGAGTCCCGGAACGCCCGAGTTCCGGGACTCTCCGCGCTGATTTCGGACACCCGAGCGCGGCGCACGGGTGGAGTCTGTTGCCGCTCGGGGGGAAAGCGAGAGAGGGTGGGGTGCGTACGTCTGGTCTCAGCGATGGCCGGACGAGCCAGACGAGCGCAGGAGTGTTCAAGTATGTCCATCGACCCGTCCTCGATCCCGAACTTCGGGGGCCAGCCCGAGCCGCAGCCCGGCGGACCGGCGGGCCCTGTCGTCCCGGATCAGGACCTTGTGAAGCAGCTCCTGGATCAGATGGAGCTCAAGTACGTCGTCGACGACGAGGGTGACCTCGCGGCGCCGTGGGAGCAGTTCCGTACGTACTTCATGTTCCGTGGTGAGGGCGACCAGCAGGTCTTCTCCGTGCGTACGTTCTACGACCGGCCGCACCAGATCGACGAGAAGCCGACCCTGCTGGAGTCCATCGACGACTGGAACCGCCGCACGCTGTGGCCCAAGGTCTACAGCCACACGCACGACGACGGCACCGTCCGCCTGATCGGCGAGGCGCAGATGCTGATCGGTACCGGCGTCGCGCTGGAGCACTTCGTGTCCTCCACGGTCAGCTGGGTGCGGGCCGCCATCGAGTTCGACAAGTGGCTCGTGGAGCAGCTGGGCCTGGAGCAGGAGATCAACGAGGCGGAAAAGCCCGAGGACGAAGGCGACGAGTAGGAGGTACTGGCCAGTATTCGCCAGTACCGGTCCCGTACTCACCGGGGCGTGTGGGCGATGACCACCGGATACGCCCCGTAGTCGAACGAGAGCCCGGCCAGGGCGCCGACCGCCAGTGCGGCGCGCCACGGCCGGGCTCTTGCCGTCGGCCCCGTACCGCTACCAGGCGCTCTTGAGCCGCTTCACCGCCGCTTCCAGCACCTCGGTCCGCTTGCAGAACGCGAACCGGACGAACGGGGCGCCCGCCTCGCGGTGGTCGTAGAAGACCGCGTTCGGGATGGCGACGACCCCGGCGCGCTCCGGGAGGGCGCGGCAGAAGGCGAAGCCGTCACTCTCGCCGAGCGGCCTGATGTCAGTGGTGACGAAGTACGTGCCCGCGGGCCGGAAGACCTTGAAGCCCGCCTCGGTGAGCCCGGCCGTCAGGACGTCCCGCTTGGCCAGCATGTCCGCGCGGAACGCGTCGAAGTACGTGTCCGGCAGCGCGAGTGCCTCGGCCACGGCGTACTGGAACGGCCCCGAAGCCACGTACGTCAGGAACTGCTTCGCCGACCGTACGGCGGTGACGAGGTCCGGCGCGGCCGTGATCCAGCCGACCTTCCAGCCGGTGAAGGAGAACGTCTTCCCCGCACTGCCGATGGTGACCGTCCGCTCCCGCATGCCGGGGAAGGAGGCCAGCGGTACGTGCTCGGCGTCGTCGAAGACGAGGTGCTCGTACACCTCGTCCGTCACCACGAGCAGGTCCCGCTCGACGGCGAGCTTCGCGATCTCACCGAGTTCCTCGCGGGTCAGGACGGTGCCGGTCGGGTTGTGCGGGGTGTTGATCAGCAGCAGCCGGGTGTTGTCGTTGACCGCGTCGCGCAGCTCGTCGAGGTCGAGCCGGAAGCGTCCCTCGTGGGGGCGCAGTGTGACCGGGACACGGGTGCCGCCCGCCATCGCGATGCAGGCCGCGTACGAGTCGTAGTACGGCTCCAGGGCGATCACCTCGTCGCCGGGCTCGACCAGGGCCAGCAGGGCCGCGGCGATGGCCTCGGTGGCGCCCGCCGTGACCAGGACCTCGCGGTCGGGGTCGTACGACAGCTCGTACCGGTGCTTCTGGTGTGCGGCGATCGCGGTGCGCAGCTCGGGGACGCCCGGCCCCGGCGGGTACTGGTTGCCGCGCCCGTCGCGCAGCGCCCGCACGGCCGCCTCCCGGATCTCCTCGGGCCCGTCCGTGTCGGGGAAGCCCTGGCCGAGGTTGATCGAGCCGGTACTGAGGGCCAGCGCGGACATCTCGGCGAAGATCGTTGTGCCGAACTCGGCGAGTCGGCGATTGAGCAGGGGGCGGCGGGCACTGGAGGTCATGCCGGTCATCCTGCGCCCAAGCTCTGGACTTCCTCAACTCTGCTTTGGCTGATGAGACGGGAGGGCATCCCCCAGTCACGCAAGAAACGAGGCGCCCACGGGGGGCCGCTTCGGGGGAACGAAAGGAGGGTGACGCCATGGGCCTGATCATCGGCATCATCCTGGCGGTCTTCTGCATCGTGCTGGTCGTGGTGTTCATGGCTGCCGACCGCAGCCAGAAGAAGGTCAGCCTCTCGAAGGGGAGCCGCCGCTCGCGCCGCGGTTCCTCGGACCACCCGCACAGCTGGTGGGCCGGCGGGGCGAGCGGGGGCGCGACATCCTGCGGCAGTAGCTCGGGCGGCCTTGACTCGTCGGGTGGGGGCGGCTCGTCCTGCGGAGGCGGGTCGTCCTGCGGGGGCGGGGGCGGATGCGGCGGAGGCAGCTGACACGGGGCAGCTGAGCTTCGCGGGGGAACGCGTCCGGAGCACGCGGGAGTGCCCGCCGGGGAGGGGTCTCGGCGGGCACTTCCGCACTTCGGGGTGTTTCGTTGGTATTTCTGCGGTTTTCGGGGGTGTTTCGGGAGTGTTCGGGGGGCTTTTTGGGGGCATTCCGGGGGCATTTCGCGAGACCGCGCGCGGCGCCTTCGATCGCGCTCCCGGCGTACGCCGTAGTTGAACAGTTGAACTGTGGAGCCCTCGGGGGGATGGAAACCCTACGAAGTTGGGTAAAAACGCTGTGGTGGCGCCACAGTTCATGATTCCCTCTTACACACCAACGCAGCCCTCGGATCGTCCTTCCTGACCGGGCTGACCAGGCTGACCAGGCCGATCCCCCGGTACCGACCGGGTGCGCCGGACCCCCCACCTCCCTTTTGCGTGCTAGCGGAGCCGACCCATGCTCACGACCCTGAACACCGCCTATACCGACACGTGCGCGGCCGACCTCGCCTGGGCCCTCGGGCGTGAGCCGCTCCCCGCGCTCGCGACCCTCGACCTCGAACTCGACGGAGCGAGACTCCAGTTGCGTCTCCTCGGCGCGTCCCACCAGGTCCTCCTGGAGGAGGAACAGGGCAGTTGTTCGGAGACCGTCGCGTGCATCGCCGACAGCAGTACGCCCCTTCCGCTCGGCGTGGCCAAGCGCGTCGGCGACTGGGAGTACGAGTTCGCGGCGCGCATCGAGACGCTCTCGTGCGGTTCCTTCGCGGGCCGCGCCCAGGAGTTGCTGGCCCTGGTCTCCGACCACCCCAACGGCCTGGCCGGCGTCTTCCCCGGCAGCCCCCACGCCTTCACCGCCCTGCTGGCCCAGCGCCACGAGGGGCAGGTCCACTGGCGTACGTGGCACGCGTACCCGCAGGACGGCCAGTTGGTGGCGACGCGGACGAGGGTGGGGGTGCGGATGGACTCCCAGGCGGATCTGGTGAGCGGATCCGGGGTCTGAGGGGCACCACTGAACCCGTCCGGCGTTCGAAAACGAGGGTCGGGACGGCGGTCCCAGGGGACGACCACATCACGCCGCGTGTTACACATCAATACGGCACTTCCACACGTGTGGGTGACGAAGCGTCGCACCCGTGTGACGTAGCGTTCCCAGCGTGATCGAATCGCAGGCGCCTGCTCCCCCCGGCGCGCCGCCGCCCTGGGGCCTCCAGGGCCAGGCGCGGCTGCCCGTCCGCCCGGGCATCGGCCGGTTCCTCGTCCTCGCGAGCGTGTTCGTCTGTGCGGCCTGCGGACTCGTGTACGAACTCGAACTCGTCGCCCTCGCCTCGTACTTGATCGGCGACTCGGTCACCCAGGCCTCCGTCGTCCTGTCCGTGATGGTCTTCGCCATGGGCATCGGCTCCCTCGCCGCGAAACGGCTGCGCCCCCGCGCGGCGGCCGGCTTCGGCGCGGTCGAGGCGGCGCTCGCCCTGATCGGCGGATGCAGCGCGATGGCGCTGTACGCGGTGTTCGCGTGGACCGGCGACTGGGGCGGGGTGTGGGCGGGCGGACCGCGGTACCTGCTGGTCGCCTTCTCGCTCGCCATCGGCCTGCTGATCGGCGCCGAAGTCCCCCTCCTCATGGAACTGATACAGCGCATCCGTCGCCAGGACCCCGGCGGCGCGGTGGCCGACCTCTTCGCGGCGGACTACGTCGGCGCCCTTGCCGGAGGCCTGGCCTTCCCCTTCCTCCTGCTGCCCCTGTTCGGGCAGTTGACGGGTGCGCTGCTCATCGGAACGGTGAACGTGCTGGCCGGCGGAGCACTCGTACTGGGCCTGTTCCGCCAGGACTTGAGCCGGCGCGGAAAGTGGCTCCTGCTGATCGCCAACCTGGTCGTCCTCGCCATCCTGGCCACGGCCGCCGTCCTCGTCGACGACTTCGAACGGGCGGCACGGCACGCCGTGTACGGCAGGGACGTCCGCGTCGCCCTGCAGACCGGGATCCAGGAGGTCGTCCTCACCGGTGGCACGCACGGCCGCCCGCTCGCCCTCTTCCTCGACGGACGGCTGCGGGTCAGCGGCCGCGACGAGAACCGCTACCACGAGGCGCTGGTCCACCCCGCGATGAACGGTCCGCACGCGCGCGTGCTCGTCCTCGGCGGC
This sequence comes from Streptomyces sp. SD15, assembly GCF_054462255.1. Classification (NCBI taxonomy): domain Bacteria; kingdom Bacillati; phylum Actinomycetota; class Actinomycetes; order Kitasatosporales; family Streptomycetaceae; genus Streptomyces; species Streptomyces sp. SD15. Next base: position 25,217 of record NZ_JBTLMO010000080.1, read on the forward strand.
GGCGACGGACTCGCGGCGCGCGAGGTGCTGCGCCACCCGGGCGTGCGCCGTGTCGACGTCGTCGAAATCGACGCCGGGGTGGTGGAGCTGGCCCGCCGCGACCCCGCCCTGTCGGCACTCAACTCCCACGCCTACGACGACCCCCGCGTGCACGTGTTCACCTCGGACGCCTTCCACTGGCTGCGCGGGGACCCGGCGACGTACGACGTGGTGATCTCGGACCTGCCGGACCCCGGGATCACGGCGAGCACGAAGCTGTACGCGCAGGAGTTCTACGGACTGACGCGCCGCGTCCTGGCCCCCGACGGCCGCCTGACGGTCCACGCGGGCCCGGTCTCCACCCGCCCCCGCATCTTCTGGACGGTCGAGTCGACGCTGCGGGCGGCCGGCCTGCGCACCACCCCCTACCGTGTGGGCGGCCGCGACTCCGGTTTCGCGGCCGGCCCCGACCGCACGGCGGGCGCGTCGAGCGCCCCGCACGACTGGGGTTTCATCGTGGCCTCCACCGCGGCCACGGGTGCGCCGCCCCTGCGTCTCGACCCGCACGGGCCGAGCCTGAGCACGCTCACGCAGGAGTCCCTCGATGCCGACGCCCGCGCCGCGTGGCTCACCCGCGTCCCCGCTCTGCCGCCCTCCACGCTGGTGCATCCGCGGTACGCCGACTGAGGCGGAGGCCGGGGCATGACGGGGGAATCCCGTGATAAACGGGTGCGGTTCCGGTCGGCCTGGGTAGGCTCGGCCGACATGGAGCATGAGGTGTTCGTTCCGGTTGTGGCCGAGCGGCTGCGGGAGGCGCTGGCCGATCCCCTACGGGTGGCCCGGGCGGTTCCCGGATTCCAGCAGGACGCCGGGACGGCGCCCGTCTCCGGGCGCCTGAAAGTCCGCGTCGGCGGCCACACCATCACCTACCGCGGCGCGGTCCGGGTCACCGCCCAGGACGACGGCTCGTACGCCGTCGAGGGCGACGCCACCGAGGCCCGCGGCAGCGGTTCGGTCAAGCTCGCCCTCGCGGTACGGCTCGTCCCCGCGGACGGCGGCACGACGCTCGCCTTCAGCGGCACCGCCACGGCGGACGGCCGCGTGGCGGAACTCCCACCGGATGCGGTGTCCGCGGCCGCGGCGCGCCTGCTGAACCGTTTCGCGGAGAACCTGGCGGGGGCGGCGAAGGCCACGGGGGGTGCCGCTGACGCCGGCCTCGATGGTGGCGGTGACGTCGGAAGTGAGGCGGAGGCGGAGGCCGGGGCCGGGGCCGGGGCCGAGGCTTCGTCCTCCGTCTTCGACGCCGAAGCCCCGCCGCCGTCTCTCGACCCCCCCGCGGATGACGCGGGCCATGCCGACAGGGAGGATGCCATGGCCGAGGCGGCGCATGCGCGGCGGACGATGATCGGCCGCAGTGCGGAGGAGGTCGACCATGCGCCGCCGCGTGGGCGCTACGCCCCGGTGCCGGCGCCGGAGTCTGCGGCGGCCCGTGCCACGCTTCGCTGGGCGGCGCCCGCCGCGGCCGCGGTGCTGGCCTCGGCGATCGTCGTCACCAGGGCCCTGCGCAAGCGACGCTGAGCCGGTTGATCTCGCCCCCGCCGCCCCTACCCTCCCCCAAGCTCTCGGCTTCGCTCGAGCAGGGGGGACCCCCATCATCCCTGGGG
>NZ_JBTLMO010000081.1:0-26453 GCF_054462255.1 Streptomyces sp. SD15
CCCCTGACACACCATCAGCCAACTACACTCCGGACGACGCCTCTGACCAGACCAGATAGCGAAACGCTGCTGGAGTACTAGGGCCTGTCCGGCGGATCAGGTCGGAGGGAAGCGGCGGTGCCTTGTCGGCGCAGGTGAGCGGGGTCTGGTGCGTCGAGCTGCAAGGCGGAGGAGGGCGTCGACGCGATGGGGGTCCCCCCTGTTCGAGCGAAGCCGAGAACTTGGGGGAGTCGGCAACCGACGACAACGCCGCAGATCGGCGTGCCAGACCCCGCGTCTCCGGCATGATCCGCCGGACAGGCCCTAGGGTCCTGAGTCGGAGATTTGTCGTTGGTCTGGTGTGAGTCGTCCTGGACCGAAGATCCCGCCGGTGGTGCTCTCTGATGCCGAGCGGGCGATGTTGCAGTCGTGGGTGCGTCGTCGTTCGAGTGCCCAGTCGTTGGCGTTGCGGTCGCGGATCGTGCTGGAGGCCGTGGCGTCCACCACTCCGTCCACGCCCTCGAGCGCGACATCCGGGCCTGGCTCGCCGACTGGAACGACCACCCACGACCGTTCGTCTGGACGAAACCCGCCGACGAGATCCTCGACAAGGTCGCCGCCTGCTACCGACGAATCTCCGACTCAAAACACCAGGGGCGGGAGCTGCTGCCGCACATCATCAACGTGCTGGACTCGGTGGACCGGCTACGGGGCGCGGCGGGCGAGCAGCACCGCATCAGCCGTACGGTCCGCGTCGGCACGGTCGACGCGGCGACGGTGCCGCTGCTCATCCCGACGGGCCGGGCCTTCCGTGCGACGCATCCGCTGACGCAGGTGGAGGTGGTCGGCGCCCAGCAGTCGGAGACCCACCGGGCCCTGTCGGAGGGCGGGCTTCGACCTGGGCCTGGTGAACCAGCTCGACGGAGACGACGTGCCCGCCGACTTCGAGGGCACCGAACTGCTGCGTGGACGCCCGGTGTTGTGCGTACGCCCGGACAGTCCCCTGACCGCACTGGACGCGGTCTCGGCGGGCGATCTCCTCGACGAACGCGAGCCGCTGATCGCCATGCGGTCCGGGTACGTCATGCACCGCTATCTGCACCGGCTTCCGGAGGGCCACGGCCCGTCCTTCTCGTACTCCACCGACGGCGCCGAAATGGGCAGGCTCGGCCACGTGCGGCCCATGACCTGCACGAGGGGTTCGTACGCAGGGCCGGGGAACTCGGTGGGAGTCCGGCCCAGCGTGGAAGAGAGGGTGGAGGGGAGTGGCGGAAGGGGGACCCGGCGAGCGACGGAGGGACCCATGAGTGACGACGACGGCCGCCTCGGCCCGAGGTGTGTGGTGACCGGTGCGACGGGCTACATCGGCGGGCGGCTGGTCCCCGAGCTGCTGGCCGACGGGCACCGGGTCCGCTGCCTGGCCCGCTCCCCCGCCAAGCTGCGGGACTACCCGTGGGCGGGCGACGCGGAGGTGGTGCGCGGCGATGTCACGGACGCCGGCTCGGTCGCCGAAGCGTTGCGCGGCACGGACGTCGCCTACTACCTCGTGCACGCCCTGGGCACGGGCGCCGGCTTTGAGGAGACGGATCGCAAGGCGGCCCGCATCTTCGGGGAGCAGGCCCGCGCCGCGGGGGTCCGACGCATCGTCTACCTGGGCGGCCTCACCCCGGCGGGCGTCCCCGAGGGACAACTGTCACCACACCTCAGGTCCCGCGCCGAGGTCGGCCGCATCCTGCTGGAATCGGGCGTGCCCACCACCGTCCTGCGCGCGGCGGTGATCATCGGATCCGGATCGGCCTCGTTCGAGATGCTGCGCTACCTCACGGAACGGCTGCCGGTCATGGTCACGCCGAGCTGGGTGCACACCCGCATTCAGCCGATCGGCGTACGGGACGTGCTGCGCGCCCTCGTCGGCAGCGCACGTATGCCCGCCGACGTCAATCGCGCGTTCGACATCGGTGGCCCCGAGGTCCTGACCTATCTCGAGATGATGCAGCGGTACGCCGCGGTGGCCGCCCTCCCGCACCGGCTGATCCTGCCCGTGCCGGTGCTGACCCCTCGGCTCTCCAGCCTCTGGGTGGGGTTGGTCACCCCGGTGCCCGCGTCCATCGCGCGTCCGCTCACCGAGTCGCTGCGCCACGAGGTCGTGTGCCACGAGCACGACATCGTGCGGTACGTCCCCGATCCCCCGGGCCACCCCATCGGCTTCGACGAGACGGTGTCCCTGGCGCTGCGACGCGTACGGGACGCCCAGGTCACCACCCGGTGGTCGTCGGCCTCGGTGCCCGGCGCGCCCAGCGATCCGCTGCCCACCGACCCCGAGTGGGCCGGCGGCAGCCTCTACACCGACCGTCGCGAACGCGCCGTGGACGCTCCGCCCGAGGCGCTGTGGCGGGTGATCGAAGGCATCGGCGGGGACAACGGCTGGTACTCCTTCCGGGCGGCCTGGTCCGTGCGCGGGCGACTGGACCGGCTGGTCGGCGGCGTCGGACTGCGGCGCGGGCGCCGCGACGCCGGTCGGCTGCGCGTGGGCGACTCGCTCGACTTCTGGCGCGTCGAGGAGATCGAGCCCGGTCGTCTGCTGCGGCTGCGTGCCGAGCTGCGGCTGCCGGGACTGGCCTGGCTGGAGATGTACGCCGACGTCGGCGACGACAGCCGGACCCGCTATCGGCAGCGGGCCCTGTTCCATCCGCACGGGCTGCTGGGGCACGCGTACTGGTGGGGCGTAGCGCCGTTCCACGCGGTCGTGTTCGGCAGCATGGCCCGCAACATCGCAAAGGCCGCGGCCCGAGACACCCCGGTCGACCGGAAAGTACCCACGCCCACGCAGTGATCCCGGCGTGCGCGAGCCATCCACACGATTCCCGCATTACGCGTGGTTTCCGAAGTTCGGCGGGTGGAGGCGGTTCCATGGCTTCCGCCGGCTCTGCGAGCTCTGCTGGCTCTGCGGGCTCTGCGGGCACACGGGCTCGCAGCCCCCGCGGCCTCCGCATCCGGCATCCACATCCACATCCACATCCAAGGAAGAATGTGAGCCCCATGAAGTCATGGATGGAAATGTGAGTCCGATGAAGTCATGGATGGACACGTCGCGCCGCCCTGCCCCCTCGCTCCACCGTCCCGGAGTCTCACCATGACCGTCTCGGTCGTCCTGTTCACCTCGGACCTGCGCCTGCACGATCATCCGGCCCTGCGTGCGGCTCACGACGGCTCGTCGGCTCTGGTGCCCCTCTTCGTGCGCGACGACGCGGTCGCCGAAGCCGGGTTCGCCGTTCCCAACCGGTTGGCGTTCCTCGCGGACTGCCTGGCGGACCTCGACGCCGCACTCCGACAGCGCGGCGGTCATCTGGTGGTGCGCTCCGGCGACGTCGTCGACCAGGTGTCCAAGGTGGTCGCCGAGGCGGACGCCGACGACGTGCACATGGCAGCGGGCGTCAGCGCCTATGCGCAGCGCCGGGAGGAACGGCTGCGCACGGCCCTGGAGACCGGGAGGTGTCGCCTCCATGTCCACGACACCGTGGTCACCGCGCTGGCCCCCGGCACGGTCACTCCCGATTCCTCGGACCACTTCGCCGTCTTCACGCCGTACTTCCGGCACTGGTCGCGGCAGCGGCTGCGGGACGCAGTCGCCGCGCCCCGGGTGATCCGGGTCCCGGACGGCGTCGGCTCGGAGCACCTCCCCTCGCGCGGGGATCTGTCCGGGGTTTCGGCGGGGCTGGCCCGGGGTGGCGAGACGGAGGCCAGGAAGCGGCTCGCGGCCTGGCTGCGTGTCGGGATCACCTCATACGCGGACCGCCGCGACGACCTGCCCGGCGACGCGACCTCCCGGCTCTCCCCCCACCTGCACTTCGGCACGCTCTCTCCGGTCGAACTCGTCCACCGGTCGCGCGCGGCGGGCGGTCCGGGCGCCGAGGCCTTCGTACGACAGCTGGCCTGGCGGGACTTCCACCACCAGGTGCTCGCTGCCCGGCCGGACGCGGCAGCCACCGACTACCGCACCCGGCACGACCGTTGGCGCTCCCCGATCCGGGCGCGAAGCGACATCGACGCCTGGAAGCTGGGACGCACCGGCTATCCGGTGATCGACGCGGCGATGCGGCAACTGCGGTACGAGGGCTGGATGCACAACCGGGGACGCCTGCTGACCGCGAGTTTCCTCACCAAGACGCTGTACGTGGACTGGCGGGTCGGGGCCCGGCACTTCCTGGATCTGCTGGTGGACGGCGATGTCGCCAACAATCAGCTCAACTGGCAGTGGATGGCCGGAACGGGCACCGACTCACGGCCCAACCGAGTCCTCAATCCGGTGACCCAGGCCAAGCGTTACGACCCGGACGGAGTGTACGTCCGGCGCTGGGTGCCCGAGCTGGAGGGGCTCTCGGGCGCCGCCGTGCACGAGCCGTGGAGGCTTCGGGGTGCGGAACGCGCCGCCTACGACTATCCGGACCCCATCGTCGAACTCCCGGACGGGCTGGCCCGCTTCAAGGAGGCTCGGGATCGTAACTGACGGGCGGCACCACGGATTTTACTCGGAGTAAAGGTTTACCCCTCCCGCGCGGTCGTACTGGTGGGCGTCCGAACCACTCGTACCGGATCCCCTCGCACCGGATCCGCCACGCGGCTCGACGGAGCATCCGGCTCCGGGCTGCCGCACCGCCCCAGGAGGCTCAATGCGCATGACACGGAACGCGGGAACCCTCTTCGTGGCCGGTGCGTTGACCATGACCCTCGCCGCGCTCGCCTACCCCGCCGTGCTCGGGTTGCAGACCACGGCCAGTTCCCCGACGCGCATCATCGCCAACACCACGTCGGGTCCGCTGACCGAGGCCGACCGCGACTTCGTCGTCAAGGTGCGCGCGGCCGGGCTGTGGGAATACCCCTGCGGCGAGCTGGCCCTGCAGAAGGGCACCACCCCGGCCGTCAGGACGGCGGGTCAGCACCTGGTCACCGGCCATGCCGCGCTGGACGCCACCGATCGCAAGGTCGCCACCCAACTCGGTATCACCCTTCCCAACCAGGCGTCTCCGCAACAGCAGGGGTTCGTGGCGACCTTGAGCGGGGACACCGGCAAGGAGTTCGACAGCGACCTCGCCAACATCCTGCGGGTGACCCACGGGCAGATCTTCCCGGTCATCGCGAACATTCGGGCCACCACCAAGAACACGCTCGTACGCGCCCTGGCCGACCAGGCCAATGACACCGTGCTCGACCACATCACGGTGATGGAGAAGACCGGACTGGTCGACTTCGATCAGGTGCTGTTCCAGGAGACCAACAAACCGAAGCTGCCCGCCCAGAACCTCACGCCGCCGGCGCCCCAGCCGGGCGAGCCGACCGTCGTGCTCACTCCGCCCGCGGACGCCTCCGGGACCGCCGGGGTCTCCGTGTCGCCCACCCCGACGGTCGGGTGAGCGACGGCGGGCGGTTCAACGGTCGCCCCGGACGCCCTCTGGGTGGAGGCCGAGCGCGGCGACCTGGAAGTCGGCGCCGAGGCTCCAGTAATACCTAACGAACGATCGTACGCTAATAGCGTACGATCGTTCGGTTAAAATGGCTGCATGAGCCCGCGCAAGTCCGTTGCCGAAACCGCTGCCACGCGCGGCCGGATCATCGAAAGCGCCCTGACGCTGGCCTCCGCCGAGGGCCTCGAAGGCCTCACCATCGGCCGCCTCGCGACCGACCTGAAGATGAGCAAGGCGGGGGTGATCGGCCATTTCGGCAGCAGAGAGGCGCTCCAACTCGCCGTTCTGGACGCGGCGGTCGAGCGGTTCCGGATGCGCGTACCGGCGCGCGCCGTCGGCGCCCGACCCGGGACCGAGCGGCTGACGCGCGCCTTCGACGAGTGGATCGACTACATGGCCGAGGGCGAGGGTCACGGGGGCTGCTTCCTCGCCTCGGCGGCGAGCGAGTTCGACGGCCGCCCCGGTCCGGTCCGTGACGCGGTGCTCGACGCGCTGGCCGCCTGGTCGGCGTATGTGGCAGCGGAGTTGATCACTGCGGTCGAGGGCCATGAACTCTCGCCACACACCGACGTGGACCAGCTTGCCTTCGAGCTCAACGGCGTGGCCCTGGCGGCCAACCAGTCCCTCCAGCTCCACCGCGACCCAAAGACCCCCGCGCGAGCCCGTCGCGCCATCGCACGCATCCTCCTCGGCCCCCTGGGATCCACCTCTACACATAAGGGTGAAATAAGCGCACAATGAACTTACGCGGCGCTTACCGCATACCGCGCCAGACGCGGTCAGGCCTGCAGAAATCGAAGGAGACGACCCATGGCCAACGTCTCGCACCCCAGAAGTGACATCTCGACCCACCCCGATGTTTCCGAAATGCGGGACCGGTATGCCCGCATGGTCGGTGGCCGCGATGTGGCACTCGTGGACGGACCGGTGTTCCTGCTCGGTCTGTACTGCGCCGTGTCCCCGTGGATACTCCACTACACGACAAGCCAGCCGGCCCTGGTGACCCACAACCTGATCATGGGCATCGCGATAGCGCTGCTGGCCCTCGGATTCACCAGGGCGCCGGAGAGGATGTACGGCCTGAGCTGGGCCATCTGCGCGATGGGCGCGTGGATGATCATCTCGCCGTGGGTGGTCGGCACCAACCCGGACACCGGCGTCGTGCTCAACAGCATCATCATCGGCGTACTGGCCGTGGTGCTGGGGGCGGTGTGCGCGGTCACGGCGACGAAGAGCACTTCACGGGCGTAGCCCGGCCCCGGCAAGGCGAAAGGAACCGGAAAAGGAAAGCCGCAGGCCGACCCGCCCCGTGCGGGCCGGCCTCTTCGCGCCCGCGCGGCACGCCCAGCCGGGGATCACCCAGGGAGCACTCTCAGCGGTTCGGCACCAGCCACGGCTCCTGCGGCAGCGGACTGCCGGTCTCGATGAGGGACTTCAGGTTGGAGAGCACCGCGGGCCAGCCGAGGGCCACGTCACCGAGCGCGGCCTCGTCGACCAGGTCCTCATGGGTCACGGTGAGCCGGACGATGTCGGCGTGCGGCTGGATGTCGAAGGTGACGCGGGAGTACTTGTCCTGCCGCCCCTCGTCCTCGGGCGCGGCCCAGGTGGTGACGAGGCGGGTCGGCCGGTCGCTCTCCACCACGGTGCCGATGACATCGGCGATGCCCGAGCCGTCCGTGCGCCGGTGTTCCCACCGGGAGCCCGGCTGCCAGTCCGAGACATTGCTGTGGCCCCAGTAGGCGGCGGTCAGATCGGCGTCGGTGAGCGCGTCCCAGACCTTCTCGGGCGTGCTCCGGATGTAGATGACGTACACGAAGGTCGGCTTGTCGGTCATGGTTTCCTCGGCTCGTTGCTTGAGGGCGCTGAGCGCGCGCAGGCGCGGGCGCTCGAACTTGTCGATCCACCGCTCCTGGATCTCGTGGAGCGGCACCGGATTGAGGTAGTGCAGCTTCTCCCGCCCCCGCCGCACCGTGCTGACCAGATTGGCGGCCTCCAGGACCGCCAGATGCTGCGTCACCGACTGACGGGTCATGTCGATGTGCTCGCACAGCTCCCCCAGGTTCTGACCACCGTGCTCGTGCAGCCGGTCCAGCAGCCGCCGTCGCGTGGGGTCGGCCAGCGCCTTGAAGACCTGGTCCATCCCGGAGTCGCCATCATCTGATCGCACACTCAACGTTGTGCAGGCAATTACTTGCATGTCAAGGAAGCGAGAGTTCGAGCTGCCTGAATGAGGAACGGCCCGCGCCCGACACGAACCTGCCCCCAGACCTCGTAAGGCCTGGGGGCAGGTCGGGAAAAGTACGGGTCAGTACCCGGCGCCGAGCGACCAGCTCGGGGTGCTGCCGGCGAGGCGACAGGTGATGAAGTACAGGGGAATCGGCGGTGTGTACGGCGAGTCGCCCTGGGGGCTGTGGATCAGACGAGGGCGATCGGACCGGGACCGCCGGAGGGCTCGCGTCCAGGACGGGTCGGCCAGCCGGGCGCCGACCAGATAGCTGGTGGAGGACGGCCAGGTGACGTCTATGTGGGATCCGGAGGGGACGATCCACCACCACCGCTCGTCGTCGGCGAACACACAGCCGACACGGGGCAGACTTTCCATGATCCGCTCCCCGTGCTCCCGGGACGTGCCCACGGCATCGCACCCCAGGCCGGCCGACAGCTCGGCGGGTATGACCAGTCGTGCCGGGTGCTCGTACCGCGGCGGTACGCAGATGCGCGTATCCAGTCCGGAGACGGAGTTGTGCTCGCGCAGGTCGATGGCGGGACGATGCTCGCGCGGGTCAGCGATGTGCTGTCGTTCCATCAGGTGGGGATCCTTCGGCCGAGTGGGGGATGGGCCGGGCGATGTTCGTGGCGGGCGGGGGCCAGGTCGAGGCGGGCTCCGGGCCCTCCGGCGGCAGTACGGCCCAGACGATGCGCCTGGACCCGTCGTCGCTGTCTCTGACGCCCCAGTCGCTGCTCAGTACGCCGACCAGCAGGAGCCCGCGGCCGCCCTGGTCGTCGGGTTCCGGCTGCCGCCGCTCCGGGAGGGTCCAGCCGCGGTTCTGGTCCTCGACCTCGATGTGGAGCAGCCCTTCAGCGATGCGCAGTCTGCACACGATCCGCTCGCTCGCCGTGTGCGTCAGGGCGTTGGTGACAAGCTCGGAGGTCACCAGGACAGCGTTGTCGCACCACTCCTGGCTCGCACCCCACTCGCCGAGCGACTCGCGCACGTATCTGCGGGCCATGCCCACCGAGGCGGGTGCCGCCGGCAGGACCAGCACACCTGCTCTGCGGGGGTACGCGTCCCCCGGCGGTCGGCCCACGGACTGGGGGAGGGAGGGCGGGGTCATCGCCGTTCGCCTTTCGTCTGCCTTCGCACCAAAGGCGGTGCTCGTGCCGTCCCACGTGGTCCGATGCCTTTCGCGAGCTGCGCACAACTCACCACAACAAGACTCACGTTGCAGCCCTGTCTCCCCCAACTGGGCCGCGCAGCCTTTCCGTTCGATACGCCAGGGACGATAGGACCACTGTGGCAGCTGCCAACAACACCTCGCAACCGACAAGTTGAAAATTGCAATGTGCCAGGTGCATGCTTCCCCCGTCGATGGATGATCGTGACAGACTGCGACCTCGAAGCCCGCTGTGAGGGGGTAAGGCGTGTCAACGGTGACCGACTGGGGCGGCGCTCCTTCCGTCCTGCGCATGATCCTGGGCCGACAACTCGAGGAACTGCGCACCCAGGCCGGACTGACGTACGCGCAGGCGGGCGAGGCGATCGGGGTCAGCCACTCCACCATCCGCCGGATGGAAGCCGCCAAGGTGGCCCGGCTTCGTCTCACGGATGCCGAGAAGCTCCTTCAGACGTACGGCGTGACGGACCAGCAGGAGATCGACACCTTCCTGAAGTCGGTCCGCGAGGCCAACAAGCGCGGCTGGTGGCACACGTACCGCGATGTCCTGCCGGACTGGTTCGCCGCGTATCTGAGCCTGGAGCAGGCAGCGCTGCAGATCCGCGCGTACGAGGCGGAGTTCGTCCACGGGCTGCTGCAGACGGAGGCGTATGCGCGCGCCCTGCTGAGCGCCGGCAACCCGCACGCTCCGGCCGAGGCGACCGAGCGCCGGGTCGCCCTGCGCCTGCGTCGCCAGGAGTTGCTGTCCCGTCCGGCGCCGCCGCGCGTCTGGGTCGTGATGGACGAGACCGTGCTGAGGTGGCCGGTCGGCGGCCCCGAGGTGATGCGCGCCCAGATCGACCACCTGATCGCCGTCAACGCACTTCCCCATGTGACCTTGCAGATCATGCCGTTCGAGAACGGCCCGCATCCGGCCATGCGGGCCGGTGCGTTCCATCTCTTCCGCTTCAGGGCACCCGAGTTGCCGGACATCGTCTATCAGAGCGGAATGGTGGGCGCCCTCTATCTCGACAAGGAGGAGGACGTCCTGGTGTACCGCGAGGCCCTGGACCGGCTGGGCGCCCAGTCGGCGCCCGCCAAGAAGACCGCGTCCCTCCTCGGTGCGATTCGCAAGGAGCTATGAGTGCGCCACCACCCAGCCGAGCACCGCATACGCAACGGCATGCCTGCCCGGGAACTCGGCACACAGGGCTGGTACAAGCCGTGGAGCGACGACGCCGGCGGCGCCTGTGTCGAAGCGAAGAAGCTGGGCGACGGGCGGGTCGCGCTGCGTCAGTCCACCGATCCCGAGGGGCCCGCGCTGGTTTTCACGCCCCATGAGATGACGAGCTTTCTGGCGGGCGTGAAGGCGGGGGCCGCCGACTTTCTGCTGTGACGCGTTGTTGCTCAAGCACTGACCACTGAACCGACGACCTGATGGGAGGGGCGGCATTGTCCGACAACGGATGGCCGGCCGACCGTATCGACACCGAGAGCGCACACTCCGCGCGCATCTACGACTACATCCTGGGCGGCAAGGACTACTACCCGGCCGACAAGGAGGCGGGCGACGCGATGTCGCAGGAGTGGCCCGCCCTGCCGATCCACATGAAGGCCAACCGCGACTGGATGAACCGTGCGGTGGCCCATCTCGCCGAGAAGGCCGGGATACGCCAGTTCCTGGACATCGGCACCGGCATCCCCACCTCCCCCAACCTCCACGAGATCGCCCAGTCGGTGGCCCCCGACTCCCGGGTCGTCTACGTGGACAACGACCCCATCGTCCTGACCCTGTCCCAGGGCCTGCTGTCCAGCACCCCCGAGGGCAAGACCGCCTACGTCGAGGCGGACATGCTCGACCCGGCCACGATCCTGAACGCCCCGGAGTTGCGTGACACCCTCGACCTCACGCAACCGGTCGCCCTCACCGTGATCGCGATCGTCCACTTCGTGCTGGACGAGGACGACGCGGTCGGCATCGTCCGCCGCCTCCTGGAGCCCCTCCCCTCGGGCAGCTACCTGGCGATGTCCATCGGCACCGCCGAGTTCGCCCCGGCGGAGGTGGCGCGAGTCGCCCGCGAGTACGCGGCGCGCAACATGCCCATGCGGCTGCGCACCCACGCCGAGGCCGAGGAGTTCTTCGAGGGCCTCGAACTCGTCGAGCCCGGCATCGTCCAGGTCCACAAGTGGCACCCGGACGGCACGGACACCGAGCCGATCCGCGACGAGGACATCGCGATGTACGGAGCGGTGGCCCGCAAGCCGTAGTCCGGCCCGACCGCTCCGGCTCACCCGCTCGCCGGGCCTGCTCGAACGAGGCTCGGCGAGCGCCCTCCACGACCGTCCACGGGCCGAAGTGGACGAAGGCGACCCACCGGCCGATGGGGACCGGGTCCTCGTCGCGCAGCCGCCGTGACTTCACCGCCGACCGGCGATACGCACGTTGGGCCTTCGCCAGAGCACCGGCCGGACCGGCTCCTGCTTTGACAACGCCGCAGCCGACAGCTTCTGAGCCGTGCTCAAGGAGGAGATCGGCACCCGGATCTGGCCTCCACGCACCGGGCCCCGTCGCAAGTCGGACCCACGAGGCCTCCGACCCCGTTGTCGCGGCGCCGGAACGGCCCTATCCCCTCCGCCAACTCCGCTGCATCCTCCAGAACTTGACCGCGAGGCAACCCGCGGGCCGCGCGCGGGGAGCCTCCTGGTGTGGCCCTACACCGTGCCCGTGTCGCCGTTGGGACATGTCGCATCTGTGGCAGCCGATACCAGTGACACGCCCGGTGACGTCAGCGGATTCTGTCGTACAGCGCATGACCTCGAGCTGTACGAAAGGTGCTTGACTGATGGCATGGATCCGCCTATCGGCGGCGATATCAACCGCACTGCTGGTGACAGTCGGGGGTGTATCGCCCGTCTCGGCCGGGACGAGCACGGACGGAACGGCGCGATCCGCCGACCGCGAAAGGGCCGTCTCCGCCACCGTAAGACTGCTGACTGGTGACCGGGTGACGGTGACGTCGTTGCCCGACGGACGGCGCACCGCGTCAGTACAGCCCGGACCCGGGCGCCGGCATGTCTACTTCCGGACGCTGGAGGGGGACGACAAGGCGTTGACCGTGCTGCCTTCCGACGCCGAGGCGCTGGTGACCGCGGGCACGCTGGACCGCCGGCTCTTCAATGTGACTGCCCTGATCGCCGATGGTTACGACGAGGCCCATGCCTCCGTGCTTCCGTTGATCGTCTCCTCGGAACCGTCACGGGACGGGTCCAGGGACACCGCGCGGGCGGAGAAGGCTGCCGCGGCCACTGCCGACCGGCTGGTGGCGTTCAACGCGGCCGCCACGCCTGCCCGCAGGCTGGAGAGCCTGAACGCGCGATCGCTGCGGGTCGCCGACGACGACCTGGGCCGCTTCTGGAAGACGCTCAACCCTGACGGGAAGTCGGACGCCGCCCGTGCCGCGGTCGCTCCGCGGGTCTCGCTGGACGGCAAAGTGAAGGCCGTGCTGGACCGCAGCACCGCACAGATCAACGCGCCCACCGCCTGGAAGGCCGGCAAGGAGGGCCAGGGCGTCAAGGTGGCGATCCTCGACACCGGCGTCGACGCGAACCACCCCGACCTGGCCGGCCGCATCGCGGACGCCAAGGACTTCTCCGGCAGCGCCGGCACCAACGATGCCTTCGGCCACGGCACGCACGTCGCCTCGACCGTCGGCGGCACGGGCGCCGCGTCCTCGGGAACCCGCCGCGGTGTCGCGCCCCGGGCCGACCTGCTGATCGGCAAGGTACTGGGCGACGACGGCTATGGCTCGGAGTCGTCCGTCATCGATGGCATGGAGTGGGCTGCCTCCCAGCACGCCAAGGTCGTCAACATGAGCCTCGGCTCGGACGCCCCCACCGACGGCACCGACTCGATGAGCCAGGCCGTCAACAGCCTGACCGCGTCCACCGGCACGCTCTTCGTCGTGGCGGCGGGCAACGCGGGCCAAAGCGGCCCGTCCACCATCGGCTCTCCCGGCGCGGCCGACGCGGCGCTGACCGTCGGGGCCGTCGACCGTGACGACTCCCTCGCCCCCTTCTCCAGCCGCGGCCCGCGCCTGGGCGACGCGGCGGCCAAGCCCGACGTGACCGCCCCCGGGGTCGGCATCGTCGCCGCCCGCGCGTCCGGCACCACCATGGGCACCCCGGTCGACGCCAACTACACCTCCGCGTCCGGCACGTCGATGGCCACCCCGCACGTCGCCGGCGCCGCCGCGCTGCTGGCCCAGCAGCACCCCGACTGGGGCCCCCAACAGCTCAAGGACGCCCTGACCAGCACCTCGCACACGGTTCCCGGCACCAAGGTGACCGAGCAGGGTGGCGGCCGCATCGACCTGGCCACGGCCATGGGCCCGGTCACGGCCACCGGTTCCGTCACCTTCGACCCGATCCAGGCCGGCGGTACGGAGGGGCAGCAGCAGACGGCGACCGTTCACTACACCAACACAGGTGACCGCCCGCTCACGCTCGCCCTGGCCGTCAGCCTGGCCACCGACTCCGGGCGCGCGCTCCCGGACGGCGTGGTCCGCCTCGGCTCCGGCACCGTGCAACTGGCCCCCGGCGCCACGGCTGACGTGCCGCTGCGCGTCGACGCGACGAACGCCGCCCGCGGCAAGTACTACGGATACGTCACCGCGAAGTCCGCCGATGGCACCGTGCTCGCCCACACCACCGTCTCCCTCGTTGTGCAGGGCCGGCAGCACAGGCTGACCGTGGTCTACCGCGACCGCGACGGCCGGATCATGCCTGGCTGGCTGCCGACCATCTGGGGCCCCGACGGGTTCGTGCAGTACACGGACAGGGACGCAGCGGTCGCCGTCGTGGAAGAGGGCACGTACTACATCAATTCCGGTTTCTACGACGCGGCCGATGACGGCCACGAGGCGGGCGACATCGTCGTCCCCGATGTGAAGGTCACCAAGGACATGACGGTGACGCTGGACGCCACCAAGGTCACCGAGGTGAAGATCCGCACGCCTCGCCCCGCCGAGCAGCGCGGCATCCTCAGCACCATGTTCTACCGCCAGATCGACGGTCACGGCCTGCTCCAGGGCGCCATGTACTTCGACGAGGTCAAGCGGCTCTACGTCAGCCCCGTTGCTCCGGTCACCGACGGCGCCTTCGAGTTCCACTCGCGCTGGCAGCTGGTGGCCCCGCAGCTGCGGGCGAAGGTCTCCGGCAGCTCGTTGCCGCTCGCCCCGTACTACGAGCCGTTCTCCCCGGCCTTGGGTGACCAGGGCGCGCGGCTGACCGCCGCGGATGCCGGTACCTCCGCGGCGCCCGACTTCCGCGGATCGCGCGGCAAGTTGGCCGTCGTACGGTACGAACCCGCCGACGACGACAGGGCGCTCGCCCAGGCCGCGGCAGCCGCAGGGGCCAAGGCGCTGCTGCTGGTGTGGCCCGAGGGCCTGGGCGTCTGGACCCGGTGGCAGCCGGACGGTGACCGGATGGCCGTGCCCACCATGCGGACCTCCTGGAAAAGCGGGGCGGCCCTCCTGGAGCGCGTCTCGAAGAGAGGCACCACGACGCTGACGTTCTCCGGCACGGTGCGCAGCCCGTACCTGTACGACGTCATGCAGATTTCGAAGGGCTCCATCCCCCAGCAGGTGGTCCACACCGTCTCCGAGCGGGAGAGCGCCGTGGTCCGCAGCACGTACACCCGTACCGGTGCCTCGTCCTGGGCGAGCGAGCAGCGTTTCGGCTGGCGGCCGTACCAGGACACCGCCTGGAACCAGTACAGCCGATACGTACCGGTGGGACAGGAACGCGTCGAGTACGTGACCGGCGGGGACACGCTGTGGAGCCACACCGTGCACCACAACGTCGTCGACATCCCTGACATGCCGTTGGGGGTTGGCATGATGGACGCCCCGCACACCTACCGGCCCGGCCGGCGCGCAACGGAGCGGTGGTTCGGAGCGCCGGTCCGTCCGTCGATCCCGCGCGGTGCGGCCCAGCCGTCGGTGCGCAACGGCGACACCCTCTCCGTGTTCGTTCCGGAGTTCACCGACTCCGAGACGGGCCACTGGGCGTTCGGCGAGATCCCCCTCAGTGGAGGACCCGGCGGCGGCGTCCGCCTCGGCGCTCCGTCGGCCGCCGCGGACGACATACCCGACACGGCCACGGCAGTGCTGTACCGCAACGGGAAGCAAGTCGCCAAGTCCGACAACGGTGCATGGGGCGACTTCGAGGTGCCCGCAGGCAACGCCGAGTACCGGCTGGACCTGGCGACCGCCCGCGTCTCGGACGACTGGCACTTCGGCGCCGGCACACGCACGTCGTGGACGTTCCGCTCGGACACCGCCGCCCGTCCCGCCCTGCTGCCGCTGCTCCAGGTCGACTACGCCGTACCCGTCGACGCGCAGAACGCAGTGAGCCGGGCACGAAAGCACAGCCTCGGCATCAGCGTCCGCATGCAGGACGGCATGGCGGCACCGCACAACGTGATACTGAAGGTCGAGACGTCCTACGACGACGGGCGGACCTGGACCACCGCGGCGACCACGGCCCACAAGGGCAACGGCCTCACCGCCACCGTGGTGCGTCCGGCCCGGGTGCAGGGCGACGCGTACGTGACGCTGCGCGTGACCGCGAAGGACGCGGCCGGCAACACGGTCCGGCAGACAGTGGACCGCGCCTACCTGCACCCCGGCGCACGGTGACCGTGACGGTGAGCCACCCCTCTTGAAAACGCGGTGGGTGCCGGAGAGCGTGAGCCCGGCATCCACCGCGTCATAGGGAGGACACCCACGTATAGTCCTACTTTCAATAACCAGTGGGGTCCGCACCTCCATGCGAGCCCGTCCAGGCCAGGAGGGACCTGCATGCTCGAGGCGGCCGGCCTGACCGCGGTCGAGGAGACCGTCTACCGGCTCCTGATCACGACCGCCGCAGCCTCAGCCGGCGAGATCGCCTCACAAACCGGACTCGCGCCGGTGCAGGCCGAGGGCATCCTCGCGGCACTCGCCACCAAGGGACTCGCCAGCCCCACCGACCACCAGCCCCGTCAATTCACCGCATCCCCTCCCGATGTAGCTCTTCTGCCACGCCTGCAACGCAACGCCGACGCCCTCGACCAGGCCCGTGCCGCCGTCACCGACCTACTGGAGAGCTACCGCAGCACCCGCCGCCGCCAGGACGCCGGCCAGCTCATCGAAGTCATCACCGGCGCCGGGGCACTGCGCCACCACTTGCGCCAACTACAGGAAAACGCGCGTCACGAGATGCTCTGGTTCTGCAAGGCCCAGTACGTCGCCATGCCCTCGGGAAGCAATCGCGCCGAGTACGACGCCCTGGCCCGAGGGGTCCGCTACCGCGTCCTGTACGAGCGGGCCTTCTTCGACGACGAGGGCGCCGTTGACAACGTTGTTGAAGGCGTCCGCGCCGGCGAGACTGCCCGCTCCGTCCCCCACCTTCCCCTGCGCCTCGCCGTCGCCGACCGGACCATCGCCATCTGCCCCCTGGTGCCAGGCGGCCCGTACGGCAGCCCCAACGAACCCACGGCCGCCCTGCTACGCGAAAGCAGCCTTCTGGACGCGCTGACCGCCCTCTTCGAACGCTACTGGGAGGACGCCGTGCCGCTGCACGTAAGCGACTCCGGCACGGTCGACGACACCGACGACACCGACCCCTTGTCCGAGACCGACCGCAAACTACTCTCCCTCCTGGTCGCGGGCATCGCCGACAAGGCCATCGCTAGTCAATTGGGACTGAGCCGCCGCACCGTACAGCGCCACATCCAGCACATGATGACCCTCGCCGGCGCCGCGACCCGTATGCAGCTCGCCTGGCAAGCGGCCCGCCGAGGCTGGCTGTAGCACGCTCAAAATGCGTGAAGCAGGAACGACGCCCATAGGACCGCGACTTCGCAGGAGCTAGTGCCCTCGTCGTATCGTGCGGCTGCAACCGTGGCAGTGAGGGCGATCTCCTTTCCCCGCTCCCCGTCGGTCGCTGTTAATCGCTCGCCGAGGACCAAGCCGATCACTCACACTTTCGCCGTGACAAGAACCGTGAGCGCATGGGTGACCTCGGATGATGACTTCCTCGGGAGCGTCGGCCCCTTCCCTGTGGAGGTCCCCTGGTGGTCCGAGGTGGAACCGGTCGTGGGCCGTCTGGAAGAGCTGCTCGGCGTACCGGTGCTCGTCCTGCGTCTCCTGGACGTCGAGGGGGGTGAAGGCGGCCGGGACGGTCATGTGACGTACCACGTCGAGGCGTTGGAGCGACCGGCAACCGGCCTGCTGGACCAACCGACCGTCGATCAGGTCCTGTTGGACGGTCATGAGGTTCTCAGGTCGCCGTGGGCGCGGGCGGACGGCCTGCGCGAGCTGCTCGGCTGGGCGGACGGCGCCCTGGCGTCGGTGGGGCGGCCGGTGACCGGTCCGGTGGAGCAGCGACGTACGTGGAACCTGGCCGGGCTCTTCCGCCTGCCCACCGCGCGGGGCCCTGTCTGGCTCAAGACGACACCGCACTTCGCCGCCGACGAGGCCATCGCCATCGCCGCGTTCGCGCGGGTCGACCCGGGACTCGTCCCCACGGTCCTCGGCCACGGTGAGCGGCGCCTCCTGATGGAGCACATTCCCGGCGAGGACTGCTGGCAAGCCGGACCGGAGACGGTCACCGCGGCCATGACCCGCTTCGTGTCCGCGCAGGCGGCACTCGCGTCCGGACGTCCACCGGGCATCCAGGAAGGGTGCCCACCGGGTTTCCGTGACGGGCGCGTGCCCGTTCTCGCCGCGCGGGTCCGCGAACTGTTCGACGGACCCGGCGTGTGGGAGCTCACCGGGCAAGAGCTCCTCTCGGCACGGGAGTTGGTGAACCGCTGGGACCAGCTCTTGGAGTGCGGCCTGCCCGACACCCTTGTGCACGGCGACTTCCACCCCGGCAACTGGCGTAGCGACGGCGGCCCGCCGGTCGTCGTGGACTTCGCCGACGCCCATTGGGGCAATCCCGTTCTGGACGGTCTGCGCGTCCACGGCTTCCTCCCCGAGTCGAGCCGCGCGGCGGCCGTCCGGGCCTGGGTCGACACATGGAAGGCCCTGGTCCCCACCAGTGACCCGGCGCGCGCCCTCGCCCTCGCCGAGCCGCTCGCCCATCTCGCGTACGCCGTCCGCTATCAGGAGTTCCTGGACGGCATCGAGCCGTCCGAGCGGCGGTACCACGACGGAGATCCGGCGGGCGCGATCCGCGCGGCGCTGCGGTCCGCGGAGAATCCGAGCCCGTACTTCGCGCCCGCGGTCGGTCCCACGACGGCCGGCGAGCAATCTCGTGACTGCCCGGCGCCCCTGGGAGGCAGGATCACCTCATGAACAACCGGCCGACTTTCACCCTCCCGACTCCGCTGCGGCTCGAAGGGTTCGGGATTCACCTGCGCGAGTGGTCTGACGACGACGGGCCGGACCTGGTCGCGATGTACGACGATCCCGATATCGACCGCTGGACGCCGGTGGCGTCGCCGTTCGACGCCGAGGCCGCGCGGAAGTACCTGGCAGCGGCGCGTGACCAGCGCGCGGCCGGACACTCCGTGCAGCTCGCCATCATCACGGACGGCGGCCCGGCGCAGGGGGAGATCCTGCTGTTCCGCAGCGCTGCCGACGAACGCGACGTCGAACTCGCCTACGGTGTCGGGGCCGCCCACCGGGGGCGCGGACTGGCATCCGGGGCGGTGCGACTCGTCACGGAGTACGTCGTGCGGCACATCGCGGTGCGGCGCGTGGTGCTGTGTATCGAGGAGGGCAACACGGCGAGCGAGCGGGTCGCCAAGGCGACCGGGTTCGTACTCACCGACGACCAGCCGGTGGTCCGTACGGCGAAGGGCCGGGAGGTGGTTCTGCGGACGTGGAGCCATCTCGGCGGTGACGCCGAGCAGGCGGCCGACCTGTAGCGCAGGGCCGCGACGGCCACGTCCGGCAAGGGGCGGGCCCGGGACAGGGCCCGCCCCTTCGGTCGGCTCGTGCTCAGCTCTCAGCGCTCAGCTCACGTTGAGTGCCGTGTCGTCGATGACGAACGAGGTCTGCAGCGTGGAGCCTTCGACGCCGGTGAACTTGATCGTGACCGTCTGCCCCGCGTAGCCGCCGAGGTCGAAGGTGCGCTGGGTGTAGCCCGAGGCGGCGTTCAGGTTCGAGTACGTGGCCAGTGTGGCCAGGACCGTGCCGCTGCTGTTCAGAACCTGGGCCTTGAGGGTGTCGTACGCCGTGCTGGCGGTCGTCTCGGCCGTATCCACGTGAAGATGGAAACTCAGGGTGGCCGCGCAGCCGGACGGGATGGTCACCGCCTGGGACAGCGTGTCGGTGTTGGCCGAGCCGTAACCGTTCAGCCAGGCCTTGTACGAGCCGGTGCGGGCGGCCTGACTGGTGCTGTTGGTGATCACGCCGCTGGTGGCGGTCCAGGAGGAACTGCCGGACTCGAAGCCGGGGTTGGCGAGCAGCTGGGTGGCGGTACACGTGCCGCCGTCACCGCCGTCACCGCCATCGCCGCTGCCGCCGCCCGCGAGCCATTCGGTGGCGTTGAGGGCGAGGGCGGCGTTGGTGGCGCCGGTGTCGTTCCAACCGTCGTAGAGCGTGTTGCCGGACTGGCCGGTGTCGTCGTCGATCGGGGAGCTGTCGCCCCAGAAGGCGACGCGGCCGCTGCCGAAGGTGCTGGTGGCGAAGAACGCGCCGGTGTTGCCCGAGTAACCCGTGCGGTAGAGCAGGCCCTTGACGGTGGAGTTGTCGGCGGGCTTGAGGGTGGCTGTCGTACCACTGGCGAT
Organism: Streptomyces sp. SD15; assembly: GCF_054462255.1. Classification (NCBI taxonomy): domain Bacteria; kingdom Bacillati; phylum Actinomycetota; class Actinomycetes; order Kitasatosporales; family Streptomycetaceae; genus Streptomyces; species Streptomyces sp. SD15. The sequence goes on from NZ_JBTLMO010000081.1 coordinate 19,596, forward strand.
CAGGCTCTTGGTGACGGTTCCGAAGGAGCCGTGCAGCACGGGGTTGGTGCTGTCGCTGATGGCCGACGGGTAGTCGGAGCCGATGCTCAGCGTGTCGACGGTGAAGCCGAACGGGTCGGTGCTGTCGACGCTGTTGTTGGTCATCAGGTCGTTGAGGATCTCGACGGCGTCCTCACCGTCGTTGTTGCGGTCGGCGCCGGTGTGGTCGGAGATCATGAACAGGCCGCCGCCGTTCTTCACGAACGTCATGATGGCGGTCTTCTCCGCTGTGGTGAACAGCGTGTTGGGCTCGGGCAGCACCAGGGTGTCGAAGTTCGCCAGGTCGGTCGCCGCGGAGCCGCCGTAGGTGAGGCTGCTGCCCGACGGCAGCGTCTTCAGGCTGTAGTCGCCGGTCTTCTGCAGGGCGACGCCCCACGACGAGATGGCACCCGTCCAGTCGGTCTCGGCGGAGGGCGAGGAGTCCTGGCCGAGCGGGTCGGGCTGACTGGTGGAGATGATCCAGTCGGCGTTGCCGGCGGTCTCGGCGTGGGCGTTGTCGAAGAGGATGCGGTGCGGGGTCGCCGCGGCGGTCGGCGGGGCGGCGGACACCTGGACGGCCGCACCCGTGACGAGCAGTCCGAACACGGACAGCGCCGTGGCGATTCTGTGGCGGGATCTTCTGATTCCGAGCATCCGGCAAACCTCCATGAGCGTGTGGGGAGAGAGGCAGTGCGGGCGCCAAGTCTGCGCGCGTAGAATGATAGTTGGCCGTCATTCACACGACAGGTTTTTGAAACGTACATGACATGGAGGCGCCTGAGAAGGAGCCCGCCGCATCGGCCGACGGACGACCGAGAAGCGGAACGGACTGTCCCCGCCCACAGGGGGAAGACGCCTAACAGCGGGGGTCCACACAAAAAGGGGCGGAGATGGAGATCTCAGGCATCATCAGTGCCATCGTCATCGGCATCATCATCGGCATACTGGGCCGACTCGTCGTGCCGGGACGCCAGCGCATCGGCATCCTGTGGACGATCGGCGTCGGCATCGTGGCCGCGTTCATCGGCTCGGGGATCGCCGCCGCGTTCGACGTGGCCGACACCAAGGGCATCGACTGGATCGAATGGCTCATCCAGATCGGTCTCGCGGCAGTGGGCGTCGCGGCACTCGACCGGGCGAAGGTGCGCCGATGACCTACTCGGCTTAGCGCCTGTCCGGCGGATCACGCCGGAGACGCGGGGTCTGGTACGCCGCTTCCCTCCGACCTGATCCGCCGGACAGGCCCTAATTCGCTTGCGGGTCAAGGAACATGGCGATTAGGTTCCGCGGGCTTCGCCCCGCGCCCCCGACGCCACGGAGAGACCTTGTCCTTGCACATCACGCCGTTGACCGACCCCGAACCCACGCCGTCGAGCCGGCGCCTGGCCTGGCTGGCTTCCGGCTCCGAGGGAATCCCCGTGGGTTCCGCGTTCCTGCGGTTGTTCACGAAGCAGGGGCAGGAGCATCTCGCCGAACTCGAGGGCGGTGTCCATCCGGCCGAGCGGCGCCAGGGGGCAGGCAGCCGTCTCCTGGACGCGGCTGTTTCGGCGGCCCGGGACGAAGAGCGGCGCTCGCTCCTCGCGCAGGCCGAGGCCGGCTCCCCCGGCGACCTGTTCCTGGCCGCACGCGGCTTCCGCCGGGTGCTGGACTTGACGTACGCACGACTGCCGTTGGCCGACATCGATCTCGCGCGGATCACCACGCTCGCCGAACGCCCGTGTCCCGGATACGAGTTGACGCAGTGGGACGGCACCGTGCCGCCCGAGCTGGCGCGGACCTTCGCCGACTCGCGGCGGGCGATGGACGACATGCCGATGGAAGGGACCGACTACGGGACCGTCGTATGGGACGTGGAGCGTGTCGTGTCGGCTGCCGAAGCCGTCGCGAAACGCCGTGAGTCGCTGCACACGGTCGCCGTGCTGAACCAGGCGGACGGCTCGATCGTCGGCTTCTCCGAGCTCGTCGTACCCGGCGACGGCCAGGGTGACGCCCAGCACTACGGTACCGGTGTCCTGCCCGAGCACCGGGGCCACGGCCTGGGGCTCTGGATGAAGGCGGAGTCGATCCGCACCGCCCGCCGACGGCACCCGGAGCTCGGCGGCCTGCTCACCGACACCGCCGACAGCAACGCGCCCATGCGCCGCATCAACGACGTACTCGGCTATCTGCCGACGCGCAGAGCCGTGGAGTATCAGCTCGACCTGTGACGGGGCCTGGGCCTGAGCCGGACGCCGGGATGTGACCTCACACCCCGGCAAGCCGCCCCCACGACCGATCCGCGGTACTACCCGTACACGTACGGGGTCGTCGTGGTCAGCGGTTCGAAGCCCAGGCGGGCGAGGACCGGGCGGCTCTGGCTGGAGGCGTCGACCTGGACGTAGCGATAGCCGCGGTCGGCGGCGACGCGGGCGCGATGGGCGACGAGGGCGCGGTAGATGCCACGCCCGCGCCAGGACTCCACGGTGCCGCCGCCCCACAGTCCGGCGAACCGGGTGCCGGGCACCATCTCCATGCGAGCCGCGCTGACCGGCTCGTCGCCGGCGAGAGCGACGACCGCGACGACGTTGTCCGCGTCCCCGGTGAGCTGGGCGAGCAGCTGGTGGCGCATCCGGGTGCTGTCCGTGCCGAAGGCCTGTTCGTGGACGTCCGCGACGAGGTCGACGCCCGCGCGGTCGGTGACGGGCAGCAGCCGTACGCCCTCGGGCGGCTGGGCGTCGAGCGCCAGATCGCCCAGTTCGGCGATCATCAGGGTCTCCTCGGGCTGGGCGACGAACCCCGCGTCCCGCAACCGCTGCCCGAGGTCCTCCGGCTGGTCGTGCCCGTACAGCTTCCACTCGAATTCACGGCCGAGCTTGGCGAAGTACCGCACCTGGTCGGCGATCGCCGCGTCCACCCTCGTCTCGTCCAGGTCCGACCAGATCACCCCGTTCCAACCCTGCTCGGTGCCCACCTGGCGCACCACTTTGCCGACGCGCTCGACCCGGGCCCCTGGGCCGTCGGGCCGCGCGCTCTCCCGCATGTCCCGGTCGAACAGGGCAAGTACCGCAACGTGATCCATGGGGTCACTCCAGCATCCCCAGGCGCGGAGGGCAACGGCATTGCTTGGGACAGGGCATGGGGTGGTGCCGCCCGAGCGGCACCACCCCATGGATCACCCGAGGTCACACGCGGTTCAGTTGCGGCTCCACTGCTGGTTGGATCCGCCGTTGCACGACCAGAGGTCGATCAGTGTTCCGTTCGCCGTGCCGTTGCCCAACGCGTCGAGGCACAGGCCCGAGACGTTGTTGGTGAGCGTTCCGTTGGAGTTGAACGTCCACTTCTGGTTGGTGCCGCCGTTGCAGTCCCAGATGACCACCCTGGTGCCGTTGGCGGTGCCGCTGTCGTAGGCGTCGAGGCACTTGTTGCCGTAGACGACCAACTCACCGCGCGAGGTGTAGGTGAAGGTCTGGTTCTGGCCGCCGCCGCAGTCCCACAGCTCGGCCTGGGTGTTGTTGCTGATGGTGCTCTTGAAGAAGTCCAGGCACCGCCCGGAGCCGGTGCCGACGATCGCCGTCCCGTTCGTGCCCGGGATGGCGCGGACCGCCACGGCGTCGATGTCCGGCGCGGTGCCGGACGCCCCGAAGGTCAGCGTGTTCGAGCCCTTCCCGAGATGAGCGAGGACGGAGACGGTCCGGTACGTGCTCGACGACCCGGTGGGCGGAAGAGCCAGCGTCTGCGCGTACTGCCCATTGACCTGGAGGGTCGCCTTGCGCTCCGCCGCACCGCCGTTGGCGTACGTGATGTCGATCAGTTTCGTGCCCGCGGCGGCGGTCGTGACGCCGGTGAACGTCGGTGTCATCGCCGAGGTGGTGTCCTCGTACGTCGTCCCGGATCCCTCGGTGCCGGAGACCGTGAGCAGCACGCCCTCGCCCGCCGGGACGCTGGTCGTGTAACTCGTCGCGTACGAGCCGACGTCGGTGGCCGACCAGACGTTGCGCACGGCGGCGGAGGCGGTGGTCAGCCCCATGTCCTGCCAGCGGGCGGTGATGTTGGCGGCGGCGGAGGTGCGGTTCAGCAGCAGGACCGCGCGCTTTCCGGTACCGGAAAGGATCTTGCTGTAGACCTGCAGACCGGTGCTGTCCTCGGCGACCTCGACACCCTGCAGTCCGCGCGGGTCCTGGTCGATCGCGATGACCTCACGGTTGGTGAGGATCGAGGCGGTGGACGAGCTCATGGTGGCCAGGTTGTTGCCGGCCAGCAGCGGAGCGCCGGAGATCGCCCACAGGCCCATATGGGTGCGGTTCTGCGCGGCGCTCAGCCCGTTCATGCCGACGGTGAGCATGTCCGGGTCGTTGTAGTAGCCGGTGTGCTGGGCCTCGGGGTGCAGCGACTTGTCGAAGTTGGCCAGGATGCTGGACATCGTGGGGTTGTTGGGCCAGAAGACGATGTCGGTGCTCGTACGCCACAGGGCACCCGTACCCGCCGCCCAGTTCCAGGGGTTGCCCGTGCCCCATTCGCACAGGGAGAGGACCAGCGAGCGCCCGGTGACCGCGGTCGCGGCGGCGTTCGCGTCGCGGATCGCCTTGTACGTCGTCTCCTGGTCGAGACCCTCGGCGTCACCGCCGCACCAGTCGATCTTGACGTAGTCGAAGCCCCAGTTCTGGAAGGCCTCCAGATCCTGCTGGTTGTGGCCCTCCATCCCGGTGTTGGGCGCGGCCGGCACCGTGTCCGGGGTCGGGTAGTAGTAACCGCAGCCGTTCTTGCCCGCGTCGGTGTAGATCCCGGCCTTGAGACCCTTGCTGTGGATGTAGTCGGCGATGGCCCTCATCCCGCCGGGCCACTGGGCATTGTCGACGGTGATGTTGCCGTTGCTGTCGCGGGTGCCCACCCACCAGCCCTCGTCGATGTTGACGTACTTGTAACCGGCGGCGGCCATGCCGGACGAGACGAGGGCGTCGGCCTGGGCCTTGATGGTGTCGTAGTCGATGACGCTGGCGAAGCTGTTCCAGGACGCCCAGCCCATCGGGGCGGGCGTGACACCGATCTGGTTGGTACTGACGGCGGCCGGCTCGGCCGCGAGCGGCGTGGCGGAGCGGCCGACTCCGGCCAGTCCGGCGACGGCGAGACACAGGACGGCGCACTGGACGACGGCGCGTCTCAGGAAGCCTCCGAGGCGCGCGGTGTGCGAATGGGGGGACATGCGGCTCTCCCTTGAGCGGTTTTGTTCGCAGACTCGAACAAAAGTCAACGAGACTCGCCATATGGGAGCCGCCATTCCGAAGGCACGTCAAGTCCCTTGCGAGCAGCACCCGTTCACGTTCGGCCAACACCGTTCGTGAACACGCCCGACGCCGTGACAGGGCGGTGGTCGCACGTCCGGGCCCCCGCGATACCTTCGCCCTGTCACGGCTCGACCCGGCCGGGAAAGATCTCAAACATCGGGATGGTCATGCGCAAGGACGCGATCGTCGAGGCGGCCGCCGGAGTCCATCTGGTTCACGGCAGCAACACCAACTGGGTGATTCTGGCCGAAGGCGACGCCGTCACCCTGATCGACACGGGATATCCCGGCGACCGGCAGGAGGTCCTCGCCTCACTCGACGCGCTCGGCCACTCGCCCCAGGCCCTCGTCGCCGTACTCATCACCCACGCGCACAACGACCACCTCGGCTCCGCCGAGTACCTCAACAGCACCTTCGGCGTCCCGGTCCACCTGCACGAGGCGGAACTGCCGCACGCGCGCCGTGAGTTCCTCCAGCAGGTGAGCGTGGGGCAGGTGGTGCGTCAGGCGTGGCGTCCCGGGGTGCTGCCCTGGGCGGTGCACGCCATCCGGTCCGGTGGCACGGCGGACGTCCGGATGACCAAGCCCGAGCCGTTCCCCAAGGAGGGCGCGCTCGATCTGCCCGGCCGTCCGGTACCGGTGCACACGCCCGGGCACACGGCCGGTCACTGCGCCTACCATCTGCCGGACGCGGGCATCGTGATCTCCGGCGACGCTCTGGTCAGCGGCCACCCCACGTCACGGGTCCACGGTCCGCAACTGCTGCCCACGATGTTCCACGCCGAACGCGCGGGCGCCATCGCGTCGCTCGCCCGCATCGAGGCCCTCGCGGCGGACGTCCTGCTGCCGGGGCATGGTCCCGTGCACCGCGGTTCGGTGAGCGCGGCCGCACAGCGTGCGCGGGAACTCGCCGGCTGACGGCTCTCGCCCTGCTCGCCTGCGCCCTGTTCGCACCGGGGCTGTACGGGGACAGCCCCGCCGTGCTCCTCGTCTCGGTCGCTTTGTGGGGCGCGGCCTTCGGAGGCGCGCCCGCATTGATCCAGACCGCGTCGGTCGATGCGTCGGGCCCGCCCACGCCGACGTGGCCACCCCGCTGCAGACCACCGTGTACCACACGGGCATCGGGGCCGGTTCCCTCACCGGAGAACGCGTCCTGGAGGGCGTGGGCGCGGCGGCCCTCCCCTGGTCGTCACTCCCGCTGATCGCGGCCGCGTTGACTGTCGGGTGGGACGCCGGCGGGCCTTTCCCGCACGGCGTTCCGGCTGATACCTCCCGCCCGGCCGCGAAGCTCGGCACCGGCCGGGTCAGAAACGGCCGAAACCCGGCCGCCGGGGACCGCGCGGCCGGATGCCCTCGACGCCTTCGATGCGTATCGGCGGCTCCAGGTCATCGTCGACAGCCGTGCCCTCGACGCGTTCCCCCGGAAGCGAGGGGGGAAGGGGGAACCCGGGCGGACCGACAGCGACGGACGGCACGTCCGAGAACGGCTGCTCCACGAACGGCTGCAGCTGCACGCACCCCACCCCGCTCACCGGCACCGACCACACACCGCTGCTTTCCTCCACCGTGATCGACCGGAC